>CAJOMZ010000013.1 GCA_905236645.1 uncultured Bacteroidales bacterium | reverse complement strand
CCTGCCGCAACAGTTCGCTGCCCGAGGTTGGAGGCGACACCGCCCTGTATGTCGACCCCGACGATATAGACGCGATGAGCAACTATATGGCTGATTTTGAGCAAGGCAACCTAAAAAAAGGCGACCTTGAAAATCGCTGCGTGGCGCAAGCCAGGAAGTTTTCGTGGCAAAAATGCGCCGAACAAACCGTTGAAGCATACAAAACACTTATATGACCACATCTGTACTGATTGGAATTCCGTGCCTTATGACCGGCGGCACCGAGATACAGACCCTGCGTCTGGTCGAGGCGCTGTCGGCAGGCGGCTATCACTGCGTTACGGTCTGCTACTTCGAGTACGACTACACGATGGTACAACGGTTCGAGAAGGCCGGCTCGCGCGTTGTCTGCCTGTCGGCATACGGCCGCAGGCCCGAAGGCAACCGCAAGGTATACCGCTTCCTCAAAGAAGGCCTGCGACGCGTGGTCGACGAATACCGCCCCAAGATTGCACACGTGCAATATATGGCCCCCGGCGCAATGCCCATCGCAATTCTGAAACGATTGGGAATCAAAAAGATCATTGCCACACTGCACACCGATGCCGACATCTACAAAAGCCTGCGGCTCATACACTGCCTGCAGCGGCGCCACACCGTGGCCTTCACCTGCGTCACCGAAAAGGCCGAGCGCAGTTTCTTCGGCAGCAGTTCGCTGTACGACAAGGACTTGGCACTGAAACACCACAACCATTTCACCATCCACAACTGTCTGCCGCCGGCACTGGGCAGCACAACAACCCGCAAAGCGGAACAACCGGCAGACGCGCATCACGACACAACCATAGGCCTCGTGGCGCGCCTCGAGAGCATCAAGGGAGCCGACTTTGCGCTCCCCGCCTTTGCCAAAGTGCTGAAAGCCAACCCCGATTGCCGGCTCAGAATAGTAGGCGACGGCAAACTGCGCGAAATGATGGACCGCCAGCAACAGGAGCTGGGCATTGATGAGAGCCGGATTGAATGGATTGGCCGCGTGGAATACCACAAACTGCCTGAACTCTACAGCAGTATGGACATCGTATGGGTGCCGTCGCGCAGCGAGGGCTTCGGGCTGTCGGCAATAGAGGCTATGGCCTGCGGCTGCGCAGTGATTGCATCGGCCACAGGCGGTTTGACCGAAATCGTAAACGACGGCACCGACGGCCTGCTATTCAAAAGCGGCGACACCGACGACCTTGCCGACAAAACGGCACGCCTGCTGTCGAACCCCGAGCAACTGAACCAGCTGAGAACCAACGCCCAAGCCACAGCACACCAGTACACCTTCGACCGCTATCGCGACAACATACTGAACCTTTACGCCAAACTTGACTGAAAACACAGTCCTTTTTCAGCTTGTAAACCAATGACGACAACCACCGCACATAGCCGATACAACACCGTATCCGCAACGGACCATTAAAAAATGAGGAGAGTTTCAAGAAGTAATACTTTATTTATACAAAAAAGAAAAGGAATTTCAAATATACAATTATTTAACAACAACTGGACAACAACTGGACAACGAACGGACCGGAACCAGTGTCGATGGCTGGAAAACAGGGCGGAAGAGCGACGTCAGAACAGCAAAAGGAAACAAATGAACGGAATAATAAACCTCATCCTATTCCTGGTGCTGAACGCCTACTTCTTCGTCTTTATGTTCCGTTACAGCGCCCGCATCAAGGATCCCTTGAACAGCAGCAAGTATCTGCTCATCGAGGGCACCGAGATGTTCTTTATCCTGCTCTTTGCCACCGGCACGCTGGCCCTGTCGTCGTCAGGAGGCGGCCACGGCACCGGCGGAGGATTAAACCTGCAGGCCATACGACTGTTGCTGTTGGAGGTGGCACTGCTTATGTCGCTGTTTGTGTGCGTCGAAAAGCCCCAATGGGGCCCCGGCACGGTGGTTTATCTGATATACATCCTGTGGTGTGTCTACACACTGACCTATGCCAGCTCATTCGAATATGGGTTTAGATACATACTTAAGTATCTGTACCCAATGATAATAATGATAACAGCCTCTGCCATAGTGCGCGACGAGCAGATATTCCTTGCCTGCTGCGTGTGGGCCCGACGGGTGGCCATAATCAGCGCATTGATTGGTTATTTCCCATTTATCGCCAGATTCTTTGGCGGAACATTCTGGTATGCCACTGCGTTGAATCTGAACTATGTAACCATATCAATCACATCCTTTGCACTCTACTATTACTACGGCAAGGACAAGAAAGATCTAATCCTGGCAATATTGTTCGTTTTGCCTTGCATCTTGATGGTGCATCGCAGCGGACTTTTGGGAATGTTCAGCGGATTGGCCGTGTTTATGTTCCTGAAACACAAATGGGTATCATTGCCTTACATTGCCGGCGTGCTTGGTATAGGACTGGCCATTGTGTTCTATGTGCCCGCATTCCACGACAAAATGTTCTGGAAAGACACTGAAAACGAGCTGACAATCCAGGACCTTCGCGAAGGAAACATCTCGGAAGACGAGATTCGCAACAACGGACGAGAGGCAATCTGGAAGACGTTGGAGAGAGAATTCTACATAGGTCACGAGCTGAAAGGCAGCGGTATTGGCAGTTGCCAGAAGTTCCTATACGACAATCCTGCCGGCGTAAAGCAGACCCACGGCGACTTTGTGCAGATGCGGTGCGACACGGGCTTGATTGGCTTCTGGCTGTATATGGCTGTAGGCATAGTGGTTGTAATTCATTGTTTTATTGTCTGCAGCAGATCGTATATTCCGGATTATATAAAATGCTGCGCGATGATTGCCGCCGGAGGCATTGCTGGATGTTTTGCAGCAATGTACAGCGAAAATGTGGTAACCTACACAATGGCGTCGACAGGATTTCCGTTTGCACTGTACGGAATGATGCTTGGAATGCTCAATAAGGTACAGAAGCCTGATTATCAATATTCAGAACGAGGATTTAATTTCTGATGGTTTCCGTCGTCATACCTCTTTACAACAAGGCGGCCACCGTCGGGCGCGCCGTGCAATCGGTTCTGAACCAGACGGTTCAAGACTTCGAACTGATTGTTGTCAACAACGGCTCTACCGACGGCGGAGAAGAGGTAGTAAAGCGGATACACGACGAACGGCTGCGGCTTGTGGAGCAGGACAACAAGGGGGTGTCTATGGCCCGCAACCGAGGCGTTGACGAAGCCTCTGCCGACTGGGTGGCTTTTCTTGACGCTGACGACGAGTGGAGACCGACGTTCCTTGAGACTGTATTGGCACTTAAAGAGCGCTATCCCGATTGCTCGGTTTATGCCACTGCCTATCAACGTTGTGACGGCAAAGGCAATATTCAGGATATCAAGCTCAACCGGCTGTCACAAAGCAGAATGGAGACATTCAACGGTATTCCGGCACTGCTTCTGGACAACTATTTCGAAGTCGCCGCTTTGTCCGAGCCGCCTTTCTGTTCCATAAGCGTTATGGTGAGGAAAGCGTCACTTGAAGCCGTCGGAGGATTTCCCGAGGGTGTACATCAGGGCGAGGACCTGTTGACGTGGGCTCGCTTGGCGGCAACGGGAACGATTGCCTATTGCCCTGTGCCACAAAGTGTATTCTACACTGGCGAGCAGTCGGCTATGGACCGTCCAAAACGCACACCTGCAGACGACGATATGGTGGGCCGCGAGCTGGAAAGAATCTACAACGACAAACCACTGCCATACCTTGACCAATACATAGCCAAATGGTACAAAATGCGGGCGTCGATCTATCTACGCCTGCCACACCAAGGCCGCAAGTGCAGAAGCGAGATACACAAGTCTCAGCACTGGCACCGCAACAAGAAGTTATATCTTTACAGTATATTAGCATTTATACCCTACGCCCTGAGGATGAAACTCTTAAAAAGACTGTCCTGATCACCTCTTTAACCTATACTCTAACTAAGACGAAAACCATCCCTTAAACCCTAAACCCTTTTAACCCTAAAACCTTTAACCCCTTTGACCATCAAACCTTATATGTCCCCAATCTGCCTGTTTGTATACAAAAGATACGACACCACGAAGCTGATGCTCGAATCGTTGCTGGCCTGCCCCGAATGCAAGGATAGCGAGCTGTATGTCTTTATGGACGAAGCCCGTAACGATTCAGAGGCTGACGACGTGGAGAAAGTGCGGGCCTTGTTCGACAACCTGCAAGGCTTCAAAAAGATACACCCATTCCCAGCCAGAATGAACAAAGGAATGGCCAATTCGGTCATTGACGGAGTAACGAAAGTTCTGGAAACAAACGAGGATGTCATTGTTTTGGAAGACGATTTGGTTGTGTCGCCTGATTTCCTTACATTTATGAACGAGGCTTTGCGCATATACAAAGATCGCAATGACATCTGGAGCATATCAGGCTACACGCCCGAACTGAAAGCGTTGGAAGGCGACGACAAATGCGGTGTCTTCCTCGTACCCCGCGCCCAATGCTGGGGATGGGCCACTTGGCGCGACCGCTGGGAGACCGTTGATTGGGAAGTCAGCGATTTCAACCGCCTGGCACGCAGTAAAGACCTGCGCAGACAGTTTGACCAGGGTGGCAACGACCTGTTCCGCACCCTTGAGATGGAGCGCTGCGAGCGCATCGAGTCGTGGGCAGTCCGCTGGGCCTATTCCGCTTCGAAGCAAAAGAAATGGACTGTCAATCCAATGCAGTCAAAGGTGCAGAACATCGGGTTGAAGAGTTCGGAGAGTCACGTAGGCTGGCACGACGAGCGACACAATGTCGAGCTTTATGGCAACAGCAGTACACTCGACCCAAATGTGCAGCCCGACGACACACTGGTTCAAGCTTTCAAGAAACATCACGACCTCAGCATTGTCAGCAAGATAGGTTACTTTATGCGGCTGCACAATCTGGGCTACGATTTTGTGAAATCCCTGTTTCGCAGATAGCAGGATGTTCTTTTACATTTCCAAAATACTGAAAGTCTTTTTACAGCCACTTACCTGGGTGGTGCTGCTTTTCGTTCTTGCCTATCTGGTGCAGAACAAAAAGTGGCGGCGAGGCTTTTTCATTGCCGCCTTGTCGGTGTTGCTGCTCTTCACCAACAAGCCGCTGCTGCAGTGGTCGCAGTATATGACCACACGGCATTACAGCCACCAAAAGCTGCCAAAGCAATACTACAATGTAGCCATCGTTATGGGCGGTTTCAGCGACGGTTTTGACACCGCCACAATGCAGCCTGTATTTATTGACGACCGTGGTACGCGGCTGTGGGAGGCCATCAGGCTGTATGAAAGCGGCGTTGCCGAAAAAATAATGATTTCGGGCGATGCGACGATATCCAAATCGCACGACGGCCGCAGCACCGACCAATACTTCAAGACATACCTTAGTGATTTTGGCCTGCATAGCGACGATCTTATTTTTGAGCAATATGCCCGCAACACCCGCGAGAATGCCACTTACAGCATCGCCGTTCTCGATTCGCTGGGCTACACGCCCGAGCAATGCATTGTCATCACCTCGGCCACACACCTGAAACGCAGTCTCGCCTGTTTCGATGCCGAGGGCTGGCAGGTGGACGGCTATGCCACAAACATTTACCCTAAGCCCCACCCCAAAGCCTATCAGTTCCTGCCACAATGGAAGCCACTTACCGACTGGAAAGAGCTTATAAACGAATGGGTTGGCGGGGTTATTTACAAGATAGTCGGATACTGATTTTTTTGCAGGCGCGACGCTTGTGTACATTTAATTGATTTCTATTGTGACAGAATCGACGAAGCGAGTACAGGGAATAGATTTCTTGAAATGCGTGGCAATTTTCGCCATACCTGCACAGCATTTTTTCACACTTAACACCCACTTCCGTCAAGAAACATTCAACTCATTGTCGATGTTCATACAAAGCATCGGTATGGAATTTTTCTTGATGGGAGTCCCTCTATTCATAGCAGTAACAGGTTTTCTGAACAGTCAAGACAAACCTACGTGGAGCTACTATAGAAAGAGTTTGAAAGTAATTGTTCCGTATTTTCTGATTTCAATTTTATATCTTGTTTTTCGCAGATATATTCTTGATGAAGAAATCACGCTACTTACAGGTGCAGATATGATTCTGCATTTCAACGCCATACAATATGCCTGGTATGTAGAGATGTGGATTGGACTTTATTTTCTTGCTCCGTTTCTGAATTTAATGTACAGGGGGATTGAAACCGAGAAAACAAGTTTTGCTTTAATACTGACCCTGTATGTTATGACATACGTGACTATGACACTGAACAGGGAAGGTTTTCAGATATTGCCAAACTATTGGACAAGCATTTCACCTTTGACCTGCTACTTCATTGGGTGTCACATCCGTAAGTTTGGCGTGAATATTGCCAAACGTAAACTCGTATTGTTTTTATTTTTTGCCATTCTTGTTGAGCCTGTAAGCAACCTATTCTTTTTCAAAGGGCAACCATACAGATTTGTAATAGGCGTATATTTGTTTATTGTTCCGGCAATGGCGGCATTCTTTGCCTTGTTTTACAACTGGGAAACAAGCAAAGAATGGCTTCGCAAAATGATGAAGTCCGTTTCGACCCTGACGCTTGAAATGTATCTTTACTGCGCAATGTGTGATATGGTGTTATATCCCTTTTTTATGAAATTTTATACCACACAAAGTCAATTTGGATTGTATTTCTTTGCTATAATACCCTTGGAATTGCTGGCATCGTTCTGTCTGGCCTGGGTTACGGACAGGATAATAAAACTGTTTCGTATTGAACGCCTTTGGAATAGGAGGCAATAACGAATATGAAAACACTTACATTTCTTGTTCCTTGTTACAATGTGTCGGATTGCGTCGGCCGCTGTATGGATTCGATGCTTGATGACGATATAGTCAACGACATTGAGATATTGTTGATCAATGACGGCTCGACGGACGACACTCTGGCTGTGTTACAGGACTACGAGAGGCGATACCCCACAGTAGTCCGCGTCATTGACAAGGCAAACGGCGGTTGGGGTACGGCCATCAACATCGGCATACGCGAAGCCAAAGGCAAGTACATCAAAGAGGTCGATGCCGACGACTGGGTCTGCAGCGAGGAACTACCTGCCTATATCGCCTTTCTTAAAGAGAATGACATCGATTACATCGCAACAGAATACACAGAATATTTCAAGGCCGACGACAAGCACATCAGGCATTCCTACAAAGAGGAAATCTACGACAAGCAGATATCGCTGAACGACTTCTGGGAGCATCACCCTACCGCCTGGGACTTCCCCATCCACGCCATTACCTACCGCACACAGATGCTTCAGGATGCTGGCATCAAGGTAGGCGAACGCTACTATGGCGACATTGAGTACAACCTCTATCCCCTGCCCCACGTGCAGACCATCTGCGTACTGCCATACAACGTCACCGTCTATTTCCGCGGCAGCGACGGCCAAAGCACAAGCACCGTCGGCTACGCCAAGCACTACAAAGACTATGCCGCTATGAGCCAGCGGATAACGCAGTTCCTTACCGACGCGCCACGCACAATGCAACCGAACCTATATAATTTTATCGAAGAAACCGTACGTGGAACGGTTGCAAAGGCGTATTACCTTATGATGTCGCCTGTTTATGCCGGCAAGCTTGATGATGCAAAAAAGGAGCTGAAAAGATACGACAATTGGTTGAAGGAGACTGACAAAGAGCTATATAAATATTGTGGCAGGCAGAAAAAACACGGCGTTTCTTTCATACGTTTTTGGCGACTGACTGGCATTAACCTTTTGAAAATGCGATAGTATGATTCCGAAGATAATCCATTATGTGTGGCTGGGCGGAGAAGAACAATCCGACACCATCAAACAATGCATAGAAAGCTGGAAGAAGCATTTGCCCGACTTTAAGGTAATGCTGTGGAATGAAGACACCTATAATATTAACGAGGCTCCTTCTTTTGTCAAAACCGCTTACAATGCAGGCAAATGGGCATTTGCCTCGGACTATGTCCGCCTTTGGGCTTTGTACCGTTATGGTGGATTATACCTTGACACGGACACCGAGGTCTTGAAGCCCCTTGACGGATTTCTGAATCACAGACTTTTCATCGGCACTCAGGTTTTTCCAGTCGATATTAGCAAAAAAGAGAAAAAAATTGTCACAAACCTTTCTATGGGTGTGATCGGTTCGGAACCACAACATCCTTACATAAAAGATTGTATGCGGGCATTGGAGCAATCCAATATTGTCAAAAGCGACGGCAGTATAGATACGAAAGTGACAAACTACTCAATGTCAGCAATCCTGCAAGAGAAATATGGTTTCGTTGTCGAAGACAAAAGCCAAGAGCTGAAAGATGGCATTACTGTTTATCCATCAACTGTATTTGCCGACCGTCTTGCTCCGGTCCCAAGCCCTGATGCATACACCTACCACTGGGGGGAGATGTCGTGGTTCAAACCCAAACCGCGAGGGCTTTTCTACAAAATTTGCTGGAAAATGAATCTGATGAAGTTATACCATTGGATTGAAACAAAAAGGAAATGATTCCCAAAACGATACACTACTGCTGGTTCAGCGGCGATCCCTATCCCGACCTCATCAAGCGTTGCCTGCGAAGCTGGAAGCAGATGCTGCCCGACTTCAAACTGCAGCTATGGGACGGCAACAGTTTCGACTTCGGCAGCGTACCGTTCGTCAAAGAGGCTATGGATGCAAAAAAATACGCCTTCGCTGCCGACTATGTCAGGCTATATGCTTTATATACCGAAGGGGGTGTCTATCTGGATTCGGATGTCGAAGTCTTCAAACCGTTCGATTCGTTCCTCGACAACGCATTCTTTACCGGTACAGAACCGTACATCATTGACAACGAGATATACTACGACTTGGAATGCGCCATTATGGGTTCCGAAAAAGGGCATCCATTCCTGAAGGAAGCCCTCGAATTGTACAACACAATGCATTTCGACCAGGACAACCCGCTCACCATCTGCCACGCACTGGTACCCATCCTTGAACAATACGGCTACACCTCCGAAAACAAACATTACAGCCTCTCTAACAACGTAACCATCTACCCTCTCGACCACATACACGACAAATACTGCTTCTACGACAAAAGCGCCATCCACTGGTGCCAAGGCTCTTGGCTGGACTATCCCGAAAAAAGTCGCCTCTACTACTTCTGCTGCCGCAACGGACTGATGGGCTTCTACCACTGGCTGGAACGGATAAGAGGAACACGAAAATGACACAAACAAAAAAGACTAAAAATCAACACCGTACACTCAAACTCCAATAATAGTAATTTAAATTACCGTAATACAAAATACAATAACGCCATCAAGTATTTTAAAGTCTTAATCCCCCAAAATATTACACGATGAAATTCTACGACAGAGAGAAACAAAATTGTCCCCAAATAAAGAATATGGCCATCACATCTGGGCTTCTCTCACTCGAAGATATGTAGTTTTTTTTATATGCTTGAAATAATTGTTTTATGAAATTGGCGGTTGTTGCTTCAGGCGATTTCTTTTCCGACTATGGCGGCGGACAGGTGTATGTACGCAACATAGTTGACGAATTGGCCAAAAGAAACGATGTGACGGCAAGCGTCATATCATTCAGCAAAAGCGCAATAGCCGCAATCAAAGATTATAACGGCATCAATGTATATCAAGTGAACGACGAAGATTCGTTCCGCGATGCCTTGATGCAGATTCAGCCAGACATCGTCCACGCCAACGGCGAAAAGCTCGTGGCAGCCCGTCTGTGCAAAGAGACGGGCATTCCCTGCATCGTCACCGCCCATCACGGCGGTCTTGTCTGCCCGGCCGGCACATTATTGAATACCGAAGATGAAATTTGCCGCATCCCGGCCGACTACAGCCATTGCTTGAAATGCTACCTGCGCAACACGCCCACAGGCCTGTTCTGGTACCCGTTGCTGAAACATTACAGCCAAAAGCATTACTGCCAAACCGGCAAACGACTTGAAAAGCTGCCAACAATACCGTTCCTCACCCCTATCGGACGAACAGGACTCATAGTCACCCAAAAACTCAACGACTGGAAAGAACTCCGCCAACTCGCCACACACTTCATTGCCCCGTCCGACGCAATGGCCGAGGCCCTGCAACGCAACGGCTGCCCAGCGGAAAAGATATCGATAATCCCTCACGGCATACCGCAAAACAATTCACAATCAAGTTCTCCGTTCCACGTTCCCCGTTCTCCGATTATCCATTTCTACTACGTCGGCCGCATCAATTACGTGAAAGGCATACACATCCTGCTGGAAGCCTTCTCCGGCATCGACAATCCGAACACCAGACTGCACCTGGTCGGAGACGCCGCCACCAAGGGCGAGCGCCGCTACGCCGACAGGCTGAAACGCAAATACCGCAAAGACAGCCGCATCGTCTGGCACGGCAAAATGCCTGCGGAACAAGTCGGCGGACTTGTAAAAGAGTTCCACTGCCTTGTCCATCCCGCAATCTACCTTGAGGTTTTCGGCCTCACCATCGGCGAGGCCATTGCACAGCACAAATACGTCATCGCCACACGCTGCGGCGGAGCCGAAATGCAGATACACAGCGAGGCTGATGGAATATTGGTTGAGCCAAACAAAATAGATGAATTAGCCAATGCAATAAAAAAATATCTTACAAGTCCACATAATCCAAATAGAAAGATTCGTAGTATAAATGAACATACAAGCGACCTGATTCGTCTATTTCAAGAAGCAACAAAAAATGTTTAGCACATCCGCATTGCATAAATATTTAAGACAACATCCACATTATATCGGTAAGTTTATCTGTGAATTATGCAAGATATGGTGGTGGCGTATCTGTAAAAAACCAATTGTAGTGCTTTCTACAGAAAGTGGTGGGTTAGGCGATTATCTTTGGTTTAGAAGCTATTACAGTGCTATTCGCGAGCATTATTCACCTGTGAATTGCCGAATAATAGTTATCGGTATGAGCCAATGGGAATCATTGGCAAGGGAGTGGGATTCAGAAAAACACACGAACCATTTCGACTTATATCGTTCTCTTGAGAGTCCTGATAATCCATTAAAGATAGAATCGCTATTTTTCAAACTATTCAAAGCAGATGTATACGTAAATTTTCGAGTCAAATATTTAAATAATTTGGTTAAAGCTAAGAGTCGTTATTATGGCCTTGGATTTCGAAAGACAAAACAATATTATGAAACTGCCAATAATGCAGTAATTAATCAATGGTTTACACTACCTGATAATTTCAAACATCACCCACCCCTGCGTCCCCTTGCCGAATCGCCACATAAAAAAAACTTGACAAATCCATATGTAGTATTTGTCGAAGGCGGCAACACTCAAGGAAAACTTTCAGACAAACAAACTACAGCCATAATGAATCATCTTGCTTCAAAAGGATTTAATATTCTGTTCAATGGCGACTATAAAAAGTTTGTTTCAGAACATCCATCAATAATTATAAATTTCAAGGCACAAATATTTGATGGATACGATTATAGTTTGTCAGATTACCCTTATTTAGTGTCACAATGCCAATATGTTGTCACTGTGAACACTTTCATTTATCATTTGGCCATTCAACTCAGAAAGCCCTGTGTGGTGATAAGTGCAAACGAGTATGAATCCGTTAAATTAGATGCTGCTAAACAAGTTGTTGTCTTTAACAAAGAACTGCAGAAATTATATGAAAACAAAGAATTGCAATCATACCAAACCATTCCTTCTATAAGATTGCAAGATATTGAATGCGAAAGGATAACCGACGCTTTGAATAGAATCGAAGAAATATGTTAGTCTCAGTCATCGTTGCAACATACAACTGCGCAAAATATGTCAAAGACACCCTTGACAGCGTGTACCGACAAACATATAAAGATATAGAACTGATAATAACCGACGATTGCTCCAATGACAACTCGGTTTATATGACGACACAATGGATCGAGGAACATAGGGCGCGTTTTGTCAACGTTATACAGACAAAAACAAACATTAACAGTGGCGTCACTGCCAATTACAACAATGGTTTCAAGAAAGCCTCTGGAGAATGGGTTAAATGTCTGGATGGTGACGATTTACTGACAGAGAATGCAATTGATTGTTATGTCCATTGTTGCTTAACAAAGCCACAATATACAGTATGGTATTCAAACGAACAATCATTCAACGATCAGGGATTAGGAGACGTACATTATTCCACTCTGCCGTCTGCATCAGTTCGCAGGCAAATGGTTTACCTATTAAATAATAGGCTGTTAGGGATATGCACTGCGACAAACTTCATTCATCGGAAAACATTTGTCTCACAGGGAATGTTTAACGAGAAATACCCTATGTATCAAGATGGAAGTCCGTTTCTTCAGTCATTAGCAAACAGACATCCTATTGGTGTGTTAGATAACGTAACACTTCTTAAAAGAGAAAACCCCAAAAGCCTAATGCATACTGCAAACCCTGTGATGGTACAAAACATTCGGGACTGCCACTTCTATTATACACGCTATTATTTACGTTATGGGATGCCACTACATTATTACAATGCTTGGGTTACGCATTTTCTGAGCACTCACGATTCCAATCGAATGACCGTAAAAACTTTTGGCTATTTTCTTCGCTGTTTTGATTTAATAAACATACACAAAAGAATATGCTCGTTTCGGTAATCGTTGTCACATACAATTCATCCAAATATGTATTGGATACACTGGAAAGTATTTATCGGCAGACTTATTCCGAATTACAACTCATTGTCAGTGACGATTGTTCTAAAGACAACACGCTTGACCTCTGTCATCAATGGGTTGAAAAAAACAAAAATAGATTTGTAAACGCCTCCGTTATTCAAACTGCGAAAAATTGCGGAATCTGCGGAAACTACAATTTTGCTTTGAAATATTCCTGCGGCGATTGGATTAAATACATAGCCGGCGACGACATTTTGGAATACAATTGTATTGAACGATTTGTGGCTAATATAAAGCCAAATATATATCTATATACCTGTATCACAAAACATCTTTACAACGAGACTTGCGAAACTTCACTATACAGCACTCGCATTCCAGACAAAACAGCCTGGAAACAGGCGCGATATATGTTAAGATACCTATATGGTATTAACGGGCCCACAGTATTTCTTGAACGCAATCATCTGATAGAAACAGGTGGTTTCGAAGAAAAATATCCTATGATTGAAGATTGGCCTATCGCCATACGATATGCCACAAATGGTTGGAAAATAGGTATTGTCAATGAACCCCTTGTGCAATGGCGTATTTATGGCGACAGTATCTCACATTCTGATTTTTCATTTGCCGAATCACTCCGTGAAGCCTGGTATGACTATACGATGCGATACTGTCTTCGTTACCTGTTGCCATTCCATCGCTACCACCACTGGCTGAACCATTGGATAGTCAAACATCGCAGAAATGACTTTACTTTCAAAATAACGGGTTATTCACTTCGACTGTTTGACATTGTTAACATCAAACGGAAAATCTTCCCCGTTCCCCAAGAACCATATAAACAATTGAATACGCAATGACACCAAAACTTATTTGTCTTACTTCAGTCCTAAATGAAGCTTGGTTTTTAGACCGCTTCCTGCAATGCGCATCTTTGTGGGCTGACCATATCATAATTGGTGACCAAGGTTCGACAGACGGATCTGTTGAAATAGCTCAGAGATACAATAAAGTAATCTTTATTGACAATAAACGTACAGGCGAAATGAACGAAGGTGAATATCGAACACCTTTGTTTGAAAGAGCACGCCAAATTGAAGGGCCTAAAATACTTATAACACTTGATGCAGACGAAATTCTGACACCAAATTTTGATTCCAAGGAATGGGACACCATTCGTAATGCGAAACCTGGCACCATATTGTCATTCACCTTGCACAATCTACACCCGAATGGCACCTATTGGAAATTTGGAGATGCCTATACCGGCTATGTCGACGACGGAGAACCATTCAGAAAAGGAGTGATTCACGCGCCAAGGACAATTGCACCTCAAGGCCACGATGTATTGCTGTGTCGCGATATATGTATTCTACACTATAAATTTATGGACTGGGAACGGATGTTAAACCGAAATCGGTGGTATATGTGCTTTGAAAAAGTATATGACTTAAGCTACCCTGTCAGCATCTATCGTCGATATCATCAGATTGACACTATTCCTGCCAGCCAGTGGCGTCCTTGGGAAAAACAATGGATCGAAGATTATGCAAAATATGGCATTGAAATCACTTCCATTCTCCACCAATTCAATCCGATGTGGGACAAGCAGGTGATTGATTATATGATTCAATACGGAGCCTCTCACTTCCGTCACCTTAACATTTGGGATGTCAATTGGGAAGAAAAAGCCAACGCTTTGGGAATAAAACACGACAAGTCGTTCAAAGACCCACGCCGCAAATGGGAAAAAGCTGTCAACCGCTGGCTCATAAACACCCAAGCAAAGCAACACAAAACAAGCGTGCGTATTTTGGAAAAAATATTCAAAATTATATACAAGTAAACTTCGAATGAAACTCTCCATCGTCACCATCAACTACAATAACCTGTCTGGTCTGAAAAAGACCATCGGCAACGTTTTGCAACAATCGTTCAAAGACTATGAATGGATTGTTGTTGATGGTGGCAGCACCGACGGTAGCCGCGAACTGATCGGGCAGCACCAAGACCGTTTTGCCTTTTGGTGCAGCGAACCCGACAAAGGTATCTATAACGCCATCAACAAAGGGTTGGCGCACGCCACTGGCGATTATGTGCAGTTCCTCAACAGCGGCGACTGGCTGTACGAGAATACCACATTAGAAAAAGTCTTCGCACAAATCGACGGCCGATATGACATCTGCTATGGCGACATCATCCACGTCAACGACGGCGGAAAGACAAAAAAAATCACCTACCCCGACGAGTTAGGGTTTCTTTTCTTCCCCTACAACAACATCTGCCACCAGGCCACATTTTATCGCCGTTCGCTGTTCGACAACAACCCCTACGACGAGTCCTTCAGCATCGTCTCCGACTGGGCTATGAACCTGAAACTGTTGTTCGAAGGACGCACGTTCAAGCATCTGGACCTATTTGTTGTCTATTACGACAACCAAGGCCGCAGCTCGGCATCCGACCACAAGCACCATATAGAACGGACCGCAGCTTTCGACAAGTATGTGCCGCAGCAAATCAAGATAGACCTGGCCCACTACGAGCAGAACTACCACTTCTCGCGCCACCGCAAATCAACCCGCTGGATTATGGACCACGCCATCTGCTTCTGCCAGTTGCTTGACAAAAAACTATCACGCAAAGAATCCAAACGCAAATAATGAAGACCGTCAATATTCCAACTTGGCTAATATACGGGATACTGTTCGTCGCGGCATTCCTCTTCGTGTTCCTCTTCTCCTGCACCACATCGCCGCTCTATGAGCATTACCCGTTCTGGTTCCACGGCGACAGCGGCATCTTCCAGGAGATGGGCGTGTGCCTGTCGCAGGGCGGCACCCCCTACGTCGACCTTTTCGACCACAAAGGGCCTGTGCTGTGGTTCATCCAGGCTTTGGGAATGACCATCAGCCCCAAGTGGGGAATAATGGCGCTGCAGATTCTTTCCTTATTCTGTACTCTAATCATTTGGTATAAAACAATAGTTCTGATTGTCAGGAAGCCAATACCGTCTGTCCTTATTTCTCTTTCAGGATTATTGTTCCTGCTCGCCTTTTATCAAAGAGGCAATCTCTGCGAAGAATGGTGTCTGCCGTTTATAAGCCTTCCCATATATTTATATATCCGCAATGCCAAAGGAAAAAACAACAATAGTCCATTATATTCACATACAGATTCATTTATTATTGGTCTTTGCGTCGGTATAATAGCTATGATTCGCCTGAACAATACTGCACCAATAATTGGTTTTGTATTGTGGCATTTAATAAAATGCATCCAAGCCAAAGATTTCAAACGCCTCTGGAAAGACATTGCGATAATGTGCGGCGGAATGGCAATCGTGTTTGTCCTATGCTCCCTGTTCTATCTTGCAAAAGCAGGTTGGACAGGTGTCTATGAAATGATATATGGTACTTTTGCGTTTAATTTCCTGTACTTTGGAAACAAAAACGCTCTTCCATTTCTATCATTGGCTCAACACTACATTCTACCTGTTGTATTTTTATTGACACTTCTATTACTGTATGCAAAACACAATACAGAAGCATCTATTAGTGTCCCATGTTTCATTTCTATAGTTGCCAGCATATTGGCCATTGGGTCTTTTGATTTTTGGCACTATACGATGATCTTCATACCTCTTTTTGTCATAACTTCTGCACTCTCAATTACAGAGAAAAACATTTTTGGGAATATAGCATTAGCAGGCGCAATCTTTTTCTCCTGTTTCATTAGCTACGATGCCGCAGATTTGCTTCTTTTCCGTCTTCGCGGCAAAACCGCCAATACTGAAATAAACGACGGTTTCCATCGCTTTGTCAGCAATTTGCCGCAAGAAGAGCAGAAATCTATCTACAATGCAGGTTTAAACCATATCGGCGCCGGCCTTTTTGCCGACGAAAACATCTACCAATGCAACCGTATTATTTATGGCGGCCACGTCGCCATATCGCCTCGTCTGCAAGAGTATGAGAAAACCCACGGCATCAAGGAACTCCATCCAGTTTGGGTTCTCACGCAAGGTCCTCGGCCGGAACCGGCAGACGAATACCTGGACGCCAACTACACCCTTGCCGACAGCATACCCGGTGGCGAATTCGACCCCATCTGGTGCTGGAAAAAAACATTTTAAGACACGATTATTTCACAAAAAACAAATCAGACACAATACAACAATCATTATCCCGTTAAAAAATAAAAACAAATAAATTATGAAAAATGAACTCGTCAGATTCGACTGGGCGATGAAGCGCCTGTTGCGCGACAAAGCCAACTATGTGATTGTAGAAGGCCTCTTGACGGCTCTTCTCGAAAAGCCTATACATATAATAAGCCTTCTGGAGAGTGAAGGCAACAAAGAATATGCAGAAGACAAATTCAACCGCGTTGATTTGCTGGCCGAGAACGACGAAGGCGAGCTGATGATATTCGAAATCCAGAACGACCGCGAGTTGGACTATTTCCACCGTATGACATACGGAGTTTCCAAAGCAATCACCGAATACATCAAGTCCGGGCAGACCTACGACCACATCCGCAAGGTTTATTCCATCAACATCGTCTATTTCGACCTTGGGCAAGGCAATGACTATGTGTATCGTGGACGCACCGAATTCAGGGGGCTGCATCAGCCCGACGACATACTCCACCTTTCCGAAGGCCAACGCGACGCGTTCCGCTGCGACACCCCGGCGGACATAATGCCGGAATACTATCTGCTTCGCGTTGACGAGTTCGACAAAGTTGCCACTACGCCACTTGACGAATGGATCAGTTTCCTCAAAACGGGCGAGATACCACAAACAGCTACCGCCCCCGGATTGCCCGAGGCGCGAGAAAGGCTTCACGTGGCTTCCCTTTCTGAAGAAGATCGCAAACGCTACAACTACGACATGGAAAACATTCGTTACCAACGCAGCGTACTGAAAACCGGCCGATATGAAGGACGAATGGAGGGGCTGAAAG
The DNA here is from genome assembly GCA_905236645.1 of uncultured Bacteroidales bacterium. GTDB lineage: Bacteria > Bacteroidota > Bacteroidia > Bacteroidales > P3 > Colimorpha. The sequence continues at coordinate 49,922 of CAJOMZ010000013.1, read as the reverse complement.
AAGGACGGGCTGAAGGACGAGCTGAAGGACGGGCTGAAGGACGAGCCGAAGAAAAAATGAACAATGCCCGAAGTCTTAAAGAAAACGGCGTTCCGCTTGAAATAATAGCTAAAAGTCTTGACATTCCCATCGAAAAACTCAAAGAACTCAACTGACCTGTGTCTTTTGAGTACCTCGAAGCATTTAATATACAATCTCTTTTAATGCAACCCGTAATACGATTTGAAAACGTCGGCAAACTCTACCGGCTCGGCACTGTCGGCACCGGCACATTGAGCCACGACCTGCGCCGCTGGTGGATTACCAGCGTGATGCGCAAGGAAGACCCCTACCTTATGATCGGTGAGACCAACGACCGCAGCACCAAGGGCCACTCCGACTACGTCTATGCCCTCAAAGATATCAACCTCGAAGTCCTGGAAGGCGACGTCCTCGGCATCATCGGCAAGAACGGTGCCGGCAAAAGCACCCTGCTCAAGCTCCTCAGCCGCGTCACCGCCCCCACCACAGGCAAGATATACACCCGAGGCCGCATAGCCTCGCTGCTCGAAGTCGGCACCGGCTTCCACCCAGAACTGACCGGCCGCGAAAACATCTATATGAACGGCTGCATCCTCGGAATGAAGAAATGGGAAATCGACCGCAAACTCGATGAAATCGTCGACTTCAGCGGCTGCGAACGCTACATCGACACCCCCGTCAAACGCTACAGCAGCGGAATGATGGTCCGCCTCGGCTTTGCCGTCGCCGCCCACCTCGACCCCGAAATCCTCGTCGTTGACGAAGTCCTCGCCGTCGGCGACGCCGAATTCCAGAAGAAAGCCATCGGCAAGATGCAAGACGTCAGCAAAGGCCAAGGCCGCACCGTGCTGTTTGTCAGTCATAATATGACTGCCGTAAAACAACTATGTCATTCTGGAATTCTATTAAAAAATGGGGAGACAACCTATTTCGGCACTGCGGAAGAAACCATTGAGAAATACTTGAACATTACACCACAAGATGCAGATTTACCCATATCGGTTAGAACGGACCGCATTGGAAATGGGAAAATCAAAGTTACCGGTATTTTATTACGAAATTCCAATAACCAAATTGTTTCGGAAGCTTTTGTCGGTCAATATGCGAAATTAGAATTTAAGGTAACTTCAACAGAATACATCGATCCGTCTAAACTGATTGTTGGTTGCTTGCTATACGATCCTTATGGCAACCTTGTTATGCAATGGGCATCTGACGAGATGGAACACGATTTCTCTGGAATAAATAAGGGCAGTTTCTTTCTTGAAATTCCCGAACTTAATATGCGTCCAAATTCATACCATATGTACGTACAATTATCACTTGGAACAACAGCACCCGAGGACTTTTGCGATGCTATCCATTCTGCTTTTATTCTAAACGTGCTAATAGACAATTATTTTCTAAAAGGAGTTAATATTCGCCCCAATCGTGGCTATACCGCTCTCCTTCCTGGTAAATATTTATCCGAAAAATAATGAAAAGACTATTAAGAAAAATAAAGGAAAGCATTTCTTTCCCAAAAACGAAACTGAATATAGACGGATGGAATGGAAGTGCTCTATATTGGGAAATGAGATATCAATCAGGTGGCAATTCTGGCGCTGGTTCATATGGCAGACTGGCAGAATTCAAAGCCGAAATCCTCAACAAGTTTGTCAAAGAACACGACATCAAGTCTATAATAGAATGGGGATGCGGCGATGGACGCCAACTACAATTAGCTGATTATCCCAAATATGTTGGATATGATGTATCTAAGAAATCTATTCAGATGTGTATAGAATTATTCGAGGACGACATTACAAAGAGTTTTATATACTGTGGCGGAGAAGATTTTAAATCTAATCAAAAAGCAGAACTATCATTGTCTCTTGATGTAATATATCATTTAGTTGAAGATTCTGTCTTCAACACATATATGCATCGGTTATTCTCCTCCTCAACTAAATATGTTTGCATATATTCTTGCAACGATGAAGATACTATTGAAGCCAATCACGTAAAACACCGTCGCTTTACGGATTGGATAGAGATGAATATTACAGAATGGAAACTAATCAAATACATACCAAATAAATATCCTTATAATCCAATGGAAGCGGAGTCTTCTTGGTCAGATTTTTATTTCTATAAAAAATGTATTGATTAACGTAATGTTTTGGATGTATGTTTGAAAGAAGTATTGACAAATTAAAACGTATATTTAGAAATTGTCTCCAACTTGACAGAATGGTTGAAAGCAACCATGAATATATAAAATTCACAATGCGTGAACTAAGAAAAAATATCATACTGCAACATTACGAATTACTTTTTCTACAAGGTGGTAACAGCGGCATAACAAACCAAAAGTATGAAGACAAACAATTAATAGTTTCTCTAACCACGTATGGACAACGGATTCATAAAGTTTACCTCACATTAGAAAGTCTCTTGAGGCAAACGCAGAAACCAAATAAAATAATACTATGGCTTGATGAAAAAGAGTTTTCTTACGAAACAATTCCTGCTTCACTGAAGATTCTTGAGAAAAGAGGTATTGAAATACATTATACCGAAGATATTAAATCATACAAGAAATTAATTCCCTCTCTTCTCTTATTTCCTGATGATATTATTATCACTGTTGATGACGACTGTATATATCCAGCTAATTTAATTGACGTACTTTATTCTCAGCACACAAAAAATCCAGCGGACATTATTTGCTCCCACGCCCACATTATTGAATTTGATTCTACAGGTCATATAAAGCCATATATTGAATGGAGTGATCCTCCCAAAAATACAAGTAGAGCATCCCTATCTTACTTGCCTGTAGGATTTGGCGGCATCCTCTATCCTCCTCACAGTTTACATCCAGACGTATTCCGAAAGGATTTGTTTATGACTCTCTCTCCAACTGCAGATGACATTTGGTTTAAAATTATGGCAATACTTAACAATGTCTCTTGCCGGACTGCACCATTATACGAAGAGACTCTTGAATGGATAACAACAACTAATGGGAAATACGACCAAATGCTCAATACAAATAATGTACACTATAACAATATTCAGTTAGAAAACCTGCTAAAACACTACAATCTTGACCAGTATTCATTTGACATTGCTGCTCCAAACGCAGAACGGCTTATTCCCGAACTATACCAAGAAACCGAAGAACAATGGATACTATTTCTTAAACATAAATACGCATATGAATATAAAACCAAGTAACAGCGTCCTTGAAATTGGCTGTGGAGATGGATATGGCGCAAGAATACTTTCTGAAACTGGTGCGAAAATCACAGCAATGGACATAAACATAGACACTATAAACTATGCTCAAAGAAAATATTCAAAAGACAACTTGACATTTTTACCATACAATGGAAATATAATCGACTTACCCGAACATAGTTTCGATATTATCATTTCTTTTCAGGTAATAGAACATGTTACCAATTTGGATGTGTACTTTCAAAATATTAAGCGGCTCGTAAAACATGATGGACTAGTATTAATTACAACCCCAAATAGAACATATAGATTGACCAGCGGGCAAAAACCTTGGAATCAATATCACATAACAGAATATAATGAAACTGGAATTAAAACAATCCTAAAACAGCATTATCCGCAAAGTCATGTATACTCCATATCAGCAAATCCTGAAATTGTCAACATCGAGAAGGAACGTTGCCGTCCTCAAAGGTACGACTACAACGCCAAAGAATTCCACTATGTTTACAGGAGATCGAACTATTTGGATTACTATTCAACCAAAGATTTCTATATTACAACAGATAATATTGATGAAGGACTAGACATCCTTATTTCCAACAAACAACTACTATGAGCATATGAGTCTTATTCGTGAGTTATATCATCGTCTCTTTTGGAGCCACTGTCCCATTTGCGGATCCCGCTTCAAAAAATATTTAGATGGAGGCACCGATGCTCCTGTGTGGATAGAATTACATGGTGTAGGAGCTGGACGGAGACCATCTACGTGTCCTCAATGTGGTAGTAGCGACAGAGAGCGATTGGTTTATCTTTATCTTAAAGACTATTTCCTGCCAAAACAGAAAAAAGAGCACATCAAATGTCTTCACATTGCTCCTGAGAGACAACTCTCATTTTTTCTTTCTAGGCAAACAAACATCGAGTATAATGCTAGCGACAAACGCGCCGAAGGTTATTATTATCCTGACAACGTACAGGATATAGACATCATGTCCATGCCCGAGATACCAGACAACACATACGACCTCGTCATCTGCAACCATGTTCTGGAACACGTACCCAACGACATAACAGCAATGAAAGAACTTCGCCGTATAATCAAATACAAAGGAACTGCTATTTTGCAAGTACCCTATGCATTAAAACTACAAAAAACAATTGATAATCCAACAATCACAACACCTGAGGCTCGTTTCAAGGCTTATGGGCAAAACGATCATGTCAGACTCTATGGTATGGACTATCCTAAAAGACTAAAAGAGGCTGGATTTTATGTGGATATTGAAAACATTACGAAGAAATACTCGAAAAAACGCGGACTAAACAAAGACGAAAACATCTTCATTTGCCACAAATTATGACACTTGCCCCCATTGTCCTCGTCGTATACAACCGTCCATGGCACACCCGCCAGACGGTTGAAGCCTTGCAGCACTGCGAACTTTCAAACGATAGCGAACTATACATCTTTGCCGACGGTCCAACAGTCAACGCGACAGAAGAATGTATAGCCAATATTGATGAAGTACGAACATATATACACACTATCACCGGATTTAAGACCATACATATCGAGGAAGCTACCGCAAACAAAGGACTGGCCAACTCGGTGATAAATGGCGTAAGTAAGGTGATAGATAAGCATGGAACAGTCATTGTTCTTGAAGATGACATTGTGACATCCCCTGGTTTCCTCCGGTATATGAATGATGCACTACAGATATATAAAGATGAACCTCAAGTTATGCATATTTCGGGCTATATGTATCCTGTAAGGCGTCATCGACTTTCATCAACTTTTTTCTATCCAGCCACATCGTGTTGGGGATGGGCCACATGGGAAAGAGCGTGGAAACACTTCAATTCCAACGCCAAACAACTTTACCAGGAAATCAAAAACAGGGAATTGCTGAAAACACTGAACATAAATACCATACACGGATTCGAGCAACAGTTAATCGACAATATAACAGGTAAACTAAATACGTGGTTTATCAAATGGAATGCTTCCGTTATTTTATGCAATGGCTACTCGCTTTACCCTAATACTTCACTCGTACAGAATATAGGTTTTGACGGCAGTGGAGAACATTGTAATAGCACAGAACTATTTCGTTGTCCAAGACTGGCTAATCATATAAAAGTAAAGAAACAAAAAATCAAAATCAACAAACGGGCAGTTGCCCTGCTAAAGGAATTTGGCAAGCCTCACAATAACAAACCAATGTTATCTTTTTTCAGAAAAGTTGTTCGGCGTATTGTTAGGGACAGTGTTCCTGAATTATCAATCTTGAGGAGAAATCTTCATTGGGATTCATTATCCGATGGTCAGTCTAATTTCACCATTGGTAAAAATGTTAAACTGAACTCAATTTACAATATCTCGGACATTACTATTGGTGACTACACCTACATTGCACAGAATTCTATTATTTCAAAGACCACCATCGGCAAATTCTGTTCAATCGGACCGAATTTGGTTTGCGGATGGGGTGTTCATCCCACCAATGGCATCAGTACAGCTCCTATGTTTTACTCCACAATGAGACAAAACGGAATGACACTTTCGACAAAAGACAAGGTTGAGGAAAGGAAACGAATCACAATAGGCAACGATGTGTTTATTGGTGCCAATGTAACCATTCTCGACGGCGTAACCATCGGCGACGGAGCCATAATCGGAGCTGGTGCCGTTGTGTCTAAAGACATTCCTCCATACGCCATCGCCGTGGGATGCCCCATAAGAATCATTCGTTACAGGTTTACACCTGAACAAATTGAAGCTCTTCTGAAAATAAAATGGTGGGACTTTGACGAAGAGCACCTGTCCGATGTCGAAAAGCACTTCTATGACATTGACAAATTCATCTATAAATATTTAAAAACAGATTGCTCCGCTTAAACATACTGAAGGAATATACCAACCTGGCCCCTTCAAATATACATCAACCACATTGCAACGATACTTCGACTATATTTCAACGATATATAATCGTTGAAATATGGTCGAAGTATCGTTGAAGTATCGTTGAAATGATGACTCGGGTTTGGTTTGTTAAGCTTGGAGAAGTATAAGAAAGACCCCTTTAAGATAATTTTTCAAAGCACATACCACCGCAACCTATTGTCAACCAATCAACAACAAGAAAGTATTGTTTTTTTAAACCATAACCTTTATACAATATGGCAAACGACAAGATTAAAGGCCTGACAATCACTGGACGATTGAAAAAGAGCGGAATAACGCTCTACATCCGTAACGGGAAAACTGTTGCTCGAAGCGCCTCAAGTTATCAACCCAAACGGAGGACGCGCAAGCAATTCGTGGCCCGTCAACAACTATCGCACAGTTGCCGGATATGGTCAAGGCTCAAATACGCTGGCGTGCCGTTGTTCCCTGCCAAGCCAACAGGCTACGCACAGTTTCTCAGTCTAATGCGCCGGACGCAGGTGGTTTTTCTGCCCAAAAACGGTCCTGTCAGTGATGGAACGCTGCTGTTGCCTGATATGCCTTTGAGCGAAGGTGTATTGCCTGTAATAGAACAACACCTTGGCGAAGTGGGCGGCTCGGCGGCTCTGATTACCAGCCTTAAACGCGATGATTTGAAACGCGGCGACAAACTATTGCTATACACGCTGAAACAAATCGTCGAGGGTGAGCGACCCAAGGTGCTCGTTTCGCGACGTGATGTGAATGTAAATGAAATGGCAGACACCGGCAATGGACTGGCATTGGTTGACGACGGCTTTACCGACAATATGACAGGCTGGGCTTTGGTCCACGTCAGCGGCGAACGCTGCTCGAGCCAGACTGCAGTCACTCACTGCACCTACTACCAGCGCTACACAACCGAAGAAGCCCTTGAAGAGGCGGCAAAATCGTACGGCGGCCTTACAAGGGATGTATTCTAAAAAACGACAACGCAGCCGGCTTGCACTCCCAAAGTGCATTTTATTTAAAATATTGCACTTCCGCAGTGCAATAACACTGCCGATTTGTCGTTTACAAAGAAAAACTGCGAAACGATGTCGGCGGAATACGCAGTCTCGGCAAAGTAGAGAAAATATATCTGGACAATACAAACCTGGACTATGCGCTTTCAATTCTGACACCAAAATTCCTTTATGGGCATTCGGACTGACATATTGACGGACAAGAAAGACACCCCACCCCTATCTATAATCACCGCAAACCTCAACAACCGCGAGGGCTTGCGGCGGACCATAGACAGCGTTGTCGGCCAGACGTTTGCCGACTATGAGTGGATCGTCATCGACGGCGGCAGCACATCCACAACAGTCTGAACAACATACGAAACGAAACTTTACGCAGCGCATTGCGTAAAAATACGCAGTCCATTGCGTAAAATGTAAGAAAATGTATAAAAAGCCTGAATATAAAATCATTATGCAACGTTTGAATGAGCCACGAAAGTTCATTCAGGTCGTTATGGGTCCCCGTCAGGTGGGAAAATCCACCGTGGTTACACAGGTGTTGAACGACATAGATTTACCATTCCAGTTCTATTCTGCAGACAAAGTGTCGGGCACCAATAATTCGTGGGTATCCGACTGCTGGGCGGCAACACGAAGCGTCAAAGATCAAAAACAGTACAGCACTATCATTCTGGTCATCGACGAAATACAGAAAATACAGAATTGGAGTGAGGCTGTAAAAAAAGAATGGGACAACGACACGTTCAACAACATTGACATCCGCGTGCTACTGCTTGGGAGCAGTCGTGTACTTCTTGAAAAGGGGCTGTCAGAATCTCTTGCAGGTCGTTTTGAGGAAATACGTATGACCCACTGGAGTTTCAACGAGATGAGGGATTGTTTTGGATACACAATGGATCAATATGTTTTTTTTGGTGGTTACCCCGGTGCTGCAACTATGATAGACGACCCTGACAGGTGGGAACAATACATACAATCTTCTATTGTCGAAGCCTCTATAAACAAAGACATCCTGTTGGGTACACCTGTAAACAAACCGGCACTGCTTCGACAGACATTTGAGCTTGCAGCTGCTTATTCGGGACAGTTGCTTTCGCTGAACAAAATGATTGGGTCGCTACAAGATGCCGGCAACACTTCAACACTTGCCGGATATATACATTTGCTTGACGAAAGCGGCCTGCTGTGTGGACTGCAAAAATATGCTCTTGATTTTGCCCGTATCAAATCAAGCATTCCTAAGTTTCAGGTATACAACAACGCTCTGAAATCAATCTATACCCCTGTTTCTTTTGAGCAGGCCATTATTGACCGTAGAATATGGGGACACGTCTTCGAGTCATCTATTGGAGCATACATTGTAAGCCAAGCCTTTGCACGTCGATTTGAGGTGTTTTATTGGCGTGAACGCAACGACGAGGTTGATTTTGTTCTTCGAAAAAAAGGAATTGTGATTGCTATTGAAGTCAAGAGCAATGCCGAGAGAGAAACAAACGGACTAAGTGCTTTTAAAGAACGGTTCAAACCCAAAGATGCTTTCATTGTAGGCGATGGAGGCATAAGTGCTGAAGAATTCTTGTCTTCAGACATAGTGAAGTTCTTCTAAATTTTCTAATAAAGACTGAAAAAAGTGACTTTATCTATAATCACCGTCAACCTCAACAACCGCGAGGGGCTGCAGCGGACCATCGACAGCGTGGCCGGCCAGACGTTTGCCGACTATGAGTGGATTGTCATCGACGGCGGCAGCACCGACGGCAGCCGCGAACTGATCGAGCAATATCAGGACCGCTTTGCCTACTGGTGCTGCGAGCCCGACAAGGGCATATACAACGCTATGAACAAGGGCATCGCCCACGCCCGCGGCGAGTGGCTGCTGTTCCTGAACAGCGGGGACTGGCTGTATGAGGATACGACGCTGGAGAAGGTGTTTGCAAAAGAACACGAGGCGGATATTTTGTATGGCAATGTCTGCATTGTAAAAGAAGATACACTTCAAAATATTACATATCCTGACAATTTTTCTTTTTATTGGTTGATGAATTCAAACTTTTCACACCAAGCTACATTTGTCAGAATAAACCTTTTGAGGAACAGCCCATACAACGAGAACTACCAGATAGCGTCTGATTGGGAATTCTTTTTAAAATCCGCTTTGAAAGGCCTTTGTTTCAAACACATCAACGAGACAATCGCCTATTATGATGCCTACGGGATAAGTTCCACAAATACAGATAAAAACGAGGAAGAAAGGATGACAATAAAAAAAGAAATTGTTTCCCCGTGTATTTTAAAAGATGTGGATATAATTCAAAAATATTATGATTTGGTAGCCGATGAACAAATTCCTGCAATTGACACACTCCGGAAAAAAAACAAATTTTTCCATCAATGTGTTACAATGAATCTCATATTGATGAAAACCATAAACAGGATATTCTATAGAAAAACACAAAACGGTGATTAATATGTCAGAAAACGCCCCACTTTTTTCCGTACTGATTGCCAATTACAATGACGGTGCTTATATCCAAAATGCAATCCAAAGCATTTTCCAACAGACATATACCAATTGGGAAATCGTCATTGTCGATGATTGTTCTACAGACAATTCTGAATCCATTTTAAAGCAATACGAAACATACGACACTATCAGGATATATCATAACGACATCAACAAAGGATGCGGATTCACAAAAAAAAAGTTAGTGGAATTGTCCAAAGGTGATTATTTTGGATTTTTGGACGCCGACGACGCTTTAGACAAAAATGCTATTGAACATATGGTTCAATATCATATAAAAGAGCCTCGAGCCGGTATGATTTATTCCAATCTATACATTTGCGACAAAGACTTGCAAATAATAAAAGAAGGTAACACGGGTGGAGAAAAACACTTCGACTCTAATTCGTCAGATATAAATAAAAAAAATATAACACATTTTGTCACATTCAAACGTTCTTTTTACAACAAAACAGAAGGTGTCAACCCTTTATTAAAATGTGCTGAAGATGTTGACATTTACTATAAGATGGAAGAAGTCGGGAGTATTATATATTTCCCCGAATGTCTATACTATTACAGACAAGGGACAAACAATAACATTTCGCTTGGCGACAATACCGACAATGCTTTTTATTGGGAATTCTACGCAACCGTATGTGCCTGCATCCGTAGAGGCATTTCGATAGAAAGAAACGCTTTCCCATTAATGACATACTATAGACAGGTTATGATAGCAAAAGGGGCTTTGACTACAAAAGAGACATTTTCTTACCGCTTGGGACACTTCCTGCTAAGCCCTTTTTATCACTTGATGAAAATTCTAAAAAAGCCTTTCAAGCATTGATTCGTTCTTTCATATGTTGTTTTCGATTCTTATCGCCAACTATAACAACGGCCAGTATCTGCAAGAGGCTATCGACAGCGTATTGGCCCAAACATACAATGATTGGGAAGTCGTCATTGTTGATGACGGGTCGTCTGACGATTCATATAAGGTTTATGAAAAATATGCTGATGACGGCAGATTCCGAATAGTCCACAACGGCCGCAACCGAGGCTGCACATATTCCAAATGGAGAGCAATAGAGGAATGCCACGGCGAATTGTTCGGATTTCTCGATGCCGACGACACGCTTTTGCCTGATGCACTTGAAACGATGGTCGCAGCTCATCAGTCCAATCCCGATGCCGCCATTGTCTCGTCACGCCACTACCACTGCGACGAGAGTATGAATATCCGTTACGAAAGCCGGCTGCTTCAAATCCCTGAGGGTGAAAGCTATTTAACTTACGGAGACTTTCAGCCAGAGGCATTCGTCACATTCAAGACCTCCTTTTACAGAAAAACACAAGGCTTGAACAAGAACAATCCCTATGGGGACGACCAGGAGCTGTTGCTATTGATGGAGGAAGTCGGGGATTGGATTGTATTGGACAGATTTTTGTACAAATACCGCATTTCTGACAAATCTGTAAGCCACGGCACAGACAACTACATTTGCCTTTATTGGAATATTGTGGTTTATCACCAGGCCTGCATACGCCGCGGGTTGGATCCAGAAAAATACAGCTATAAAGTATTCCAAGACACTATTATAAATACCCGGAAAAGAGCTGAAGCCTCAAAGCCGTATCGCATAGGCAATGCCATTTTGCATCCGTGGCAATGGATCAAAGGGCATCTGCGCCGGCAGAATGACAGGTAGATTCCTGCTGAAACCGTTCTCCTGGATTTCAAACAACAAAGTGTAATTTTTATTAGATGCCCACCCAAAAAAACAACATTATAGTCATCCCCGTCCACAAAGAGATGCCGACTGCCGACGAGCGACTGTCGCTCAGGCAAGGTGCGTCGGTGCTGAAACAGCACCGGGTTTGCATCGTGTGTCCTGACAGCTTGAATGTGGATGAATACGTCAGAGTACTGTCGGAATGCGGTGCGGAATGGTTTGTTGAGAGGTTTGCGGCAAGGTTTTTCGACGGCATCAAGGGGTACAATCTGCTGATGCTGGACGCGGATTTCTACCGTCGCTTCAATGCTTACGGATATATGCTTATCTACCAGCTTGATGCGTGGGTGTTTCGCGACGAGCTGGACGAATGGTGCGGCAAGGGATACGACTATATCGGGGCTCCGTGGATAGAAGAAGTGAACGGCGAGCTGAAGCCGGCCAGTGTCGGCAACGGGGGTTTTTCGCTGCGTCGCATACAGCATTTCATCGATGTGTTGAGCTATCGTGGACCGGTGAGGAAAGGTAGCCAGCTGGACCTGAAGTCTTCGCTCAAAAACTGCATATACAGACTCTTTTATTCTATTGGCTACCAGAACACCGTTGCGTATTACAAGAAGGATGAGACACTGTACGAGGACATTTTCCTCAGCATTTTTCTTTCAGACACAAAATTGCGTGCCAAGATGCCGAGCCCCGAAGAGGCCAGCCGTTTTGCATTCGAGAAGCACCCATCGCTGCTTTACTCGAAAAACGGGAAGTTGCCCTTCGGCTGCCACGCCTGGCGGAAGTATGAGTACGAAACGTTTTGGGAAAATTATATAGCTCCGCTGCCATAGCTTTGGCTGCCTTTTAGGAATTATACATCATAGGATTCGCCTATCGGATTTTCACGTCATGAACAACAGAAACAAAGATATTGACATACTGCGCTTTATCGGTTTGTCTTTGATTATTTTGGCCCACGTACACGCGCCATACACCATAATGCAGATACGTTGTTTCGATGTGCCACTTATGCTGTTTGTTTCGGGATTGGCCTATGGAAACAGGGAAACAACAGCGTCGTGGCGCAAGTTCTATCTTCCCCGAATCAAAAAGCTGCTTATTCCTGCCTACTTGTTTGTTTTTTGCGATTTGGCCGCTTTCGCATTCACAAACAGATTGCCGGAGACAAGCATCTTGCTGAAAACGCTGTTTTTGTGCGATGACGGTGCCGTTGGATGCATCTGGATATTCAAGGTGTTCCTACTAATAATGCTGGTCACCCCGATACTGACAAAAATCAACAGACGGATGTCGTATGTGTCATTTCTTGTCCTGATGTTTTTCCTGTTTCTGTTGCAAGGGGTACTTATATGGATTATGCAGTTTGTCACGACTGCCCCTTGGGACGCAATCTACAGAGAAACCTTGCCCTACCTGACAGGTTATGCCATCCCCTTCCTGCTTGGTCTGCGATTGCGGAATTCCGACAAAAGACAAGAGAACATCACTTTGCTGATAACAACCGCATTGTTTGTCACGTCCTTCGGCCTTTACTACATAAACCACCGTGCTATGGTCGAGCCGACACCATTTTACAAGTATCCGCCACAATCATATTTCATTATCTACGGACTGTTTGCATCTGCAATTCTATGGAAACTGCGTAACCAACTGAACTTTCTGACAAAATCAAAGACTTTTGTCTTCATCGGGCAGAATACGACCTGGATATATATCTGGCACATTGTTTTTGTGACAATCGCGAACCATCTGCTTGACAACTGGGCGCTGTAATACGTATTGGTTTATCTGTTTGCAGTGGCGTTTTACGCGCTTCAATATCGTCTGATAAACAAAATCAAGACAGAACGCAATGAAAAACTGCTGAAAAACTTCATAGGTTAGCACTGGCAACTCGAAACAGGCCGACGCTTCAACTTTTTTCCGCCATACTTTCATTGCTAACTGGATTTTAGAAAATGAAAAAATTCATTCTAAAAGTGATATTGTTTTTGGGGAGTGCGTATCTATTGCTTGCCGTCCCTGATACAATACTGACCAACAAAATAAAACACTCCACACTCGATGACGGGAATGTATGGGACAGGATCTATTCTGGAAAAATGGACTACGACCTGCTGATTTTGGGCAGTTCACGTGCGTATTTGCATTACGACCCCAGAATCATAGACAGCGCCCTTTCAACAAACTGCTATAATTTAGGCAGAAACGGCAAAAAAATAGACATCAGCCTCCTGACCTACGATATCTACACAGAACACAATCCTGCGCCCAGACTTGTAATTGTTGACATCCATTCTCTGTCCGTAGAAAAAAGTAACCCTTACCACAAACAACAATTCTACCCATATCTTTTCAAAAAAGAAATCTATAAAAACATCCACGAAACACATAGAATACGTCAATCCGACAGACTTATACCTATGTTGAAATACAGAGGTTCAGTTAAGAGCATTCTTAATTCATTAAAAAACACCAACATAATATACAAAGGTTATTATGGAAATGACAGGAATTGGGACGGCAGCCAACTTGAACACATCGACACGATACACTACAGCCACGATTCCTCTGTCATAAAACAAACAGAACAATGGCTTGAAAAATGCAAGCAAGACGGTGTGAGTGTAATCTTTGTCCATTCCCCAATATATATATAGGCCACAAACAAAATTGACGACACAGCCGCAATGTGGGCTATGTATCGCAATATGGCCTCGATATGTGATGCACAAATTCTTGACTACACGCACAACCCTATATGCTATGACACTGCATATTTTTACAATGCCCAACACCTGAACCGGAAAGGAGCTGAAAAATTCTCCCGAATTCTCGCTCACGACTTAGATAGCCTTGGATACCTAACAATTATACATTCCACAAAAAAACAAAAGTTTTAATTACAATCTATGCTCTTCAACTCAATAGAATTTCTGATATTTCTTCCTGTGGTTTTCGCCATTTATTGGCTGTTGAAGGATAGGCTGAAACTGCAGAATGCCTTTGTCGTTGTGGCCTCCTATTTCTTCTATGGCTGGTGGGACTGGCGTTTTCTGATACTCATCGCTTTCACTTCGCTATGTAGCTATGCTTCCGGACTGTGGATCGAAAGGGTAAGGATTAACGGGAACGAAAACGATGACGAAAACTTTATCAAAAGATGCGAAAAGAAAGCTCGGTGGATTACGGCGGCGAATATCGTTGTCAATCTGCTGATTCTCGGTGTTTTCAAATACTACAACTTCTTTGTTGAATCGTTTGCAGCCCTCTTCCCTGCCCTCAACGCCGACCGACTGCTGCTGAACATCATCCTGCCTGTGGGTATATCGTTCTACACTTTCCAGGCACTGAGCTACAGCATCGATGTCTTCCGTCGCAAACTGGAACCCACACACGACATTGTGGCTTTCTTTGCATACGTCAGTTTCTTCCCGCAGCTTGTGGCCGGTCCCATCGAACGCGCCACAAACTTGTTACCGCAGTTCAGCCAAAAACGCGAATTCGACTATGCCACTGCCGTCGACGGCTGCCGCCAGATACTGTGGGGCTTTTTTGCGAAAATGGTTGTTGCAGACCGTTGCGCCTCGTTTGTTGACACCGTGTGGAACGACTACGCATCGCAAAGCGGCAGCACGCTGCTGATGGCAGCCATCTGTTTCACTTTCCAAATCTACGGCGACTTCTCTGGCTACTCCAACATTGCCATCGGCACAGCAAAGCTGTTCGGCATCAAGCTGATGCGCAACTTCAATGTACCCTATTTAAGTCGTGACATCGCCGAGTTCTGGCGCCGCTGGCACATCTCGCTGACCACCTGGTTCCGCGACTACCTCTACATACCGCTTGGCGGCAGCCGCGTCGGCAAGGCTAAGATTATACGCAACACTTTCATTATCTTCCTCGTCAGCGGACTGTGGCACGGTGCAAACTGGACATTCATCGCCTGGGGTGCCTACCACGCACTGCTGTTCCTGCCGCTGATATTGCTTGGCAAAAACCGCAGATACACAGGCATCGTGGCCGAAGGCAAAGTGTTTCCGTCGCTGCGCGAGGTTCTGCAGATGCTGCTGACTTTCATTACGGCAATGTTCGGATGGATCATATTCAGGTCGGAAAACATCAGCCAGGCGTTTGAATTCATATCAAACATTTTCAGACGCGACCTTTTCACGAAGCCACAGGCACCAGGATTGACGCTGTTTTTCGTTCTGGCAATGCTTGTAACCGAATGGTTTACCCGGACAAAAGAACACGGACTTTCCATTGACGGAATAAAGTACAAATGGTTGCGCATAGCAATCTATTATCTATTGATATTCTGTATAGTATTATACTCTTCCGAAAGCGAGGCGTTCATCTATTTTCAATTCTAAGCAATGAAGAAATTCTTATTCAAACTACTGATTTTCTTCTTTCCGATACTCATTCCTGTAGTCATTTACATTGTACTCTCCACAACAAGGGAATGCTCTGGCGATATTGGCCGGATGGCAAAAATATTTTTTGAAAAGGGATATCACGATGGTTTGGATATAATGCCCGATTCCCTTTTCGTACAAAACCTTGAAATACAAGATATACCCGACAGTTCAACAATACTGTGTTTTGGAGATTCTTTTTCAAGCCAGCGACCCTATCCTTACCTGCAGCCGCTCGGAGAATACTGCAACATTACTGTTACCAATGTTCTGTACAATGTCGATAATGCGCCAGAGGAGGCTGCATTGGGATTCTTGGCTAATGCTTCAACGTCGAAATTGCCAAAAATATTGATAGTTGAATCTGTCGAACGCTGTTGTGTGGCACGACTTTTCTGGATTGACACTTCGACGCCTTTCCCGTTGGAACAACTGCAAAAAGGCAAGAAGCACAAAACCAGCACCCAAAAGAAATCTATCGACAAGGAAATTACCCTCTTTTACCAGTATCGTCTTGTAAAAGACGACGGCACGGTGTTCGCAAAGCTGAACAAGGCGTGTTTTACCTCTAAAGGCAATGAAAACGAATTATATAGCTATTACGAGGACACCATTCATTATTCCAATCAGTTTTGCGACAGCGCTTCACAAAAACTGCTCCAATTATATCAATTCGCCAAAGACAGGAACGTGAAACTTATCTATGTTGTAGCGCCAAATAAATCAACAATTTACGCTCCTTATACCGACAATAGGAACAGATACTTCACAATTGAAGACACACCGGCTTTCGACACTTTGCCTTGCTTTTTCAATCCCATAAAAATACTGCGTCAACTTGACGAAAATGGAGAGAAAGACATCTACTATGCCGACGACACCCATTGGACGCCTAAAACATCAAAAATCGTAGGCAATGAGCTGAAAGATTTCATTTTGAAAAATTAACAACAAATAACTTTAATGACTGACAACAACCCAAATCAAGAACAATGGACTGCCATACTGGAACCAAGGAAAAAGTTTATGCAGTTCAACCTCAAGGAAATGTGGGACTACCGCGATCTGTTCAGCATCTATGTGCGCCGCAACATCGTGACTGTTTATAAGCAGACGGTGCTGGGCCTGGCGTGGTTCTTTATCAGCCCCATTTTCACGACTATTATGTATATGTTCGTGTTCGGCGGACTGGCGGGCATATCCACTGGCGGCGTGCCGCAGGCCGTCTTCTACCTGAGCGGCATCCTGATGTGGAACTACTTCAACGCCTGCTTCGGGCAGAACAGCAATGTGCTGGCCGCCAACGCCGGAATATTCGGCAAGGTCTATTTCCCAAGGCTTATCATTCCACTGGCGGGTATGACCTCGTCGCTCGTAACCTTCGGCATTCAGCTGCTGCTACTTATAGTGGTGTATGTCTATTACGTTGTCACCGGCGCCCCGCTTTGCCCGCGCTGGGAACTGCTGATGTTCCCGGTCTATATGTTGCTGCTGGCGTTCACAGCTATGTCGTGGGGAATGATAGTGAGCTCTATGACAGTGAAATACCGCGACCTGAATATGCTTGTAGGCTTCGGTATGAGCCTGCTGATGTACGCCACGCCTATCATCTACCCGATGAGCATCGCCGCCGACAAGAGCTATGGCTGGGTGCTGAAACTCAACCCTCTGAGCGGCGTTTTTGAATCGTGGCGCTACTCCATCACTGGCATAGGCCAGATGGATTGGATGGGACTGCTCTACTGCGCCGGATGTCTCGTGGTGACGATGTTCCTCGGCCTGCTGCTGTTCAGCAAAGCCGAACGCAACTTCATCGACACGGTTTAATACGCACACCAAAGCGTGGAAATTTTCCAAACTGATACGA
Organism: uncultured Bacteroidales bacterium; assembly: GCA_905236645.1. Taxonomy (GTDB): domain Bacteria; phylum Bacteroidota; class Bacteroidia; order Bacteroidales; family P3; genus Colimorpha. Next base: position 32,180 of record CAJOMZ010000013.1, on the reverse strand, counting down.
GTGCAATGAAAAAAGTGGAGAAATTGACAAGATAAAACCTTGTAAAACTTGAATCAAATCTGTAAAATTTCGCGCCGAAGGCGATAAAAAAACAGGATATAATGAACACGAAAAAACAAGATAAGCATATTCGTCTTGTGCGTATCGATATGATGATTGGAGTGGCTATGCTGATGGTGGTGATGGGGCATTTCAGCGTCGGTTTCGAGCCGCAATGGTACCACAGCCTGCACAACTGGATATACTCATTCCATATGCAGATGTTCCTATTCCTCTCGGCATTCCTCATCCGCTACACCCATAAAGGGACCAGCGGCCTGAAGGAATACGGCTTGTATATCTGGCGCAAATTCAAGAAGTTCTTCCTCTGGTTTCTTGTGATAGGTCTTGCCGTTGCCGTGATAGCCTGCCACATCAAAGGGCGAGAGCTCAGCTGGAGCTATATAGGCCAATCCGCAAAGACACTCCTACTCTACCCTCGTTGGAGCGAAGCCTCCTTCCTCTGGTACATCTACATCCTCTTTGGCTACTACCTTATATCGCCGCTCTTTTTCCGACTGCCCCAATGGGGACGTGTGTTGTGCTGCATCGGGGCGATGTTCCTTGCAATGCTCGACGGCACTGCATTTCTGGCCACCAGCGACTTCTGCAGCCTGACGTTCTTCTACTGCCTCGGGGTGCTTTGTGCCGAATGGATCGACGAGATTAGAGGTGTAAAAGTCTGGATGTGGGGTCTTTTGGCCGTTCCATTCGTCGCATTCAGCGCCTGGCTATTCAGCCAAGGCGAAGCCATTGGCTTTGAATTCCCGCAGTTAGGCTGGTGGAGCCTCGTGACAGGCACCGCCGCCCTGCCCTGCTTCTACCTGCTGGCAATGGCATTTGAGAAAATGCCTCCCGTAAAAGCCACATTGTCTTCAATATCACGCAACTGCTATTGGATTTACCTGCTGCAGATGTTCATCATCTGGGGCTGCGCACGCTTGGTCCATTCGTCCGTCCAAGCCGGAACAATAACATTCATCCCATTCTTTATCGTCACGACGGCACTGGCCATTGCTCTGCCAATAGCACTTTCCGAGCTCGCGCACAGACTCTTATGCCGGAAAAGCAAAGGCCCCGCAGACAACAAAAAGTCCAGAAAGGCTTGACAACCACAAGCCTCTAAAAACACCAATGAACAATCAAGGCGGCGGATTCTATCGAATCCGCCGCCTTTCATTTATACCCAAACATCCTCTGATTACTTGACCGGATGGTCCTTGTGGAACTGTTCCAGACGGGCCTTGAGGTCGGGGAACTGATCGCGCTGAACGAGGGCAACGCAGGCGCGGATGCCCTGCTTGTGACTGCCGGTGATATCGAGGGCGATGGCGCTGATGCCATAGCGAATCAACTCATTAAGCAGATCCACGCCGCCGAAACCAGGATAGCAGAAAGTGAAATAGAAACCGTCGCCGATATCCTCGCCCATATCCTTGTCGTAGACAATGAAGAAGCCGTTGTCGGTAAAGAGTTTCTTCATCACCTCGGCCTTCTCGCCATACTCCTTGATGTCCTTGACAAAGTTGAAAGTACCGTCGTTGGCGCCCTTAAGCATCGCAGCCATAGCATATTGCACGCTGTGGGCGGTACCCGAGCTGAGGCAGTACAATGTACCGAAAATCAATGCGCGGCCCAACTGCGTCTGGCTGTAGAAGCGAGCCAGGTCGGGGCACTCCATATTGAACAGCGTGGGGCTGCAAACCATCATAGCAATACGCTCGCCAGCGTAACTAAATGATTTAGAACCCGAAATCATCAGCACATAGCGGTCGGTGTACTTGGCGACGGTGGGCTGGAACGGAGCCTTGCCAGGCACACTGTAGTCCTTGCGGAAATCCATCAGGAAGTAAGCGTCGTCCTCAAGCACAACCACACCGTACTTGTTGGCCATATCACCGATAATCTTCAGTTCGTGGTCGGTAAAGCAGAACCAAGCCGGATTGTTAGGACTGCTGTAAATCAGGCAAGCAACATCGCCGTCTTTAAGTTCTTCTTCAAGCTTGTCGCGCAGCTTGTCGCCACGGTATTCATACACGTCAAAGGTCTTCATCGGGATGCCCAGCACGCGGCACTGCTGCTTCTGAACGGGGAAGCCGGGGTCGATGAAAAGCACCTTGGTCTTCCGAGCGTCATAGCGGGTCAACGTAAGGAAGCTGGCAAAGCCGGCCTGCATCGAGCCCACGGTAGGCACGCAGCATTCGGGCGTGACGTCGATGTCGAGGAAATTCTTGACGAAACGGGCGGCCTCCTGCTTGAAATCGGCAGTACCGTAAATCTCGGGATAGATGCTTGCCACACCGCTGCGCAGGGCCTCGATCTGGGCCTCGACGCCCACCTTGGGCGCGGGCAGGCCGGGAATGCCCATCTCCATCTTGACAAAGCGCACATCGGTCTCGCGCTCAACGTCTTGTATCATTTTGCGCATTTCGCGGATGCTGGCTTTGCCCGGGTTGCTTATCTTATTGTTTGCGGCGATGCGGTCAATCACCTCTTTCTGAATTGGTATTTGGGTCATAATATTTTATTTTAAAGTTAATTGTATATCTCAATTTAAAGTTCCTATTTAACATTCCAGTCCTTCAGTTTTGTAACATTGATAGGACTAATCTCCTTGATGATGTCGTAAATCTCCTTCTGCTCGTCAGCCGGCGCCGGAGTGAAGATAGAGACTATCTCCGCAATGTTAACGTCGAGGAACTGGGTGACCGACAGCAGGTTGGAACGTTTCTTGTGCAGTTGCAGCAGATAGCGCATCGCTTCGATGATGTTGCGGCGCGCCGTGGGCTGGTCCTTGGTCATCATATCGAGCCCAAGGCGGTAGTAGTAATAGTAGACGCTGTGCAGCGCCTCGTATGCCGAGTTGGTGTGGTTCTCCATAAACCAGTAGCGCGCCTTCTGGCTATCGCTTGGCCCCCAGCCTTTTAGGTTGCTGTTGGCAGCCTTGGTGGTCTGTGCAATGGTGCGTGCCATTTCAAAGAACGGTTCGCCTCCGTTGGGGCCGTACGAGTCGAAGTAGAGACCCAGCATAATGTAGCAGTAGTAGGCCAGAGTCGACGAGAGATTGTCGAAGTAAGAGTTCGGGTCGAACTCGAGCGGCTGGCTCTCATTGAACGAGAACACCAGGTCGTTGGCGCCCTCCATATAGTTGAAGAGGCCGGTGGTGTAGTTGGAATTGTAGACAGGCCGGCGCAACTGGATCGACAGCTGGGCGGTGAAGTCGGTGGCCGACGAGCGCTGCGTGAGGATGAGGTTGATGGAGCAGTCGATGCGCTCAACCTGCTCAAACTCAAGGTTTGTCCAATGGCGGTTGTTGATAAAATCCTCGATAGTGCGCTTCATCGTCTCAAAGATTTTGACGTCGCCCGACTCATACTGCTGCGTTGTGTTCTGCAGTTTCTGATAGTTAACAACAACACCGCAACGGAACTCCTGACCCAGAGCCGTTGCGAAGAAAGCACTCAATATCAGCAACATCGACAGCTTCTTCAACATTTCAAGCCATATTTTCAGTCTGCAAAGTTACAAAAAATTTTCAATATAACGTCCCTTGCACCGAAAATATTGTCCACCGACCGTCGACGGACCGTTTTTTCGCCACGATTTCGCCCTACCAACTCCGTCCGCAATATATGTACAATACTTGTACAATATTTGTACGTTTACCAATTGTACAAGTATTGTACAACTATTGTACATATATTGTACAACGGACGGAGTTGGTCCCTTGAAGGACTGAGGATGAAGCGGTTAGGAAACGGGGCTTCCGCAACGCCGTTTCCGGGGTGCAAACAGGGGGCGACAGAGCCTGCGCAAAGCGCACCAAGCATCTGTAGTTCAACACAATAGACCCGGAATATTATTTTTCCACAAAATGTTGATAAAAATTGGCAGCCGAAAAGGGGCAAAAACGAAGTTTTTTTAGTAATTTTGCAAACTAAAACACAACAGAAAAAGACACAATGAGCGAAGACTTAAACATCACGAAACAAGAGAATTACAGTGCAAACAACATCACGGTGCTCGAAGGCTTGGAGGCAGTGAGAATGCGTCCCGCAATGTACATCGGCGACGTCAACTTCAGAGGTATGCACCATCTGGTTTACGAAGTGGTAGACAACTCGATAGACGAAGCCCTTGCAGGCTACTGCACCAAGATAAACGTCACCATCGAGGAGGACAACTCCATAACCGTCGAGGACAACGGCCGCGGCATTCCCGTGGATATGCACGAGAAAGAGCACCGCTCGGCCCTCGAGGTGGTTATGACCGTGCTGCACGCCGGCGGCAAGTTCGACAAGGGCAGCTACAAGGTCAGCGGCGGTCTGCACGGCGTGGGCGTCAGCTGCGTCAACGCACTGAGCGACAGTATGACAGCCGAGGTGTACCGCGACGGCAAGGTGTACCGCCAGGAGTACAGCCGCGGCATCCCGCTGTACCCCGTCAAGCAGGTGGGCGAGACCGACAAGCGAGGCACCAGAATACATTTCCATCCCGACCCGAAAATATTCACCGTGTCGGAATACGACTACCCCACCCTTGAGAACCGCCTGCGCGAGCTGGCCTACCTCAACAAGGGTATAGAACTGACAATCGAGGACTTGCGCGAGAAAGACGAGAACGGAGCCACACGCAAGCACCGCTTCTTCTCGGAGAAGGGCCTGCAGGACTTTATCAAATACCTTGACGAGAACCGCGAGAGCCTGATGCCGGAATGCATCTACATCGAGGGCGAACGCCAGGGCATACCCATCGAGATCGCTATGCAGTACAACACATCGTTCAGCGAGAACCTGCACAGCTATGTCAACAACATCAACACCCACGAGGGCGGCACCCACCTGACCGGTTTCCGCAGCGGACTGACGCGCACCCTGAAGGCCTACGCCGACAAGAGCGGTATGCTGACAAAAGCCAAAGTGGACATCAGCGGCGACGACTTCCGCGAGGGCCTGACGGCCGTCATCAGCGTCAAAGTAGCTGAGCCTCAGTTCGAAGGCCAGACCAAGACCAAGCTGGGCAACACCGAGGTGCGCGGCGCCGTGGACAGCGCAGTGAGCGAAATGTTGGAAAACTACCTTGAGGAGCACCCCAACGAGGCCAAGACCATCGTCGAGAAGGTCATCCTCGCCGCACGCGCACGCCAGGCGGCACGCAAGGCCCGCGAGATGGTGCAGCGCGGCACGGTGTTCAGCAGTGGCGGACTGCCCGGCAAGCTGGCCGACTGTCAGGATGGCGACCCGTCGATGTGCGAGATATTCTTTGTCGAGGGCGACTCGGCAGGCGGAAGCGCCAAGCAGGGCCGCGACCGTCGTTTCCAGGCCATCCTGCCCCTGCGAGGCAAGATACTGAACGTCGAGAAAGCACTCCAGCACCGCGCCTTCGAAAGCGAGGAAATCCGCAACATATACACCGCGCTGGGCGTCAAGGTGGGCACTACCGAGGACAGCAAAGCGCTGAATATGGAAGGTTTACGCTATCACAAGGTCATCATTATGACCGATGCCGATGTCGATGGCTCGCACATCGACACGCTGATGCTGACCTTCTTCTTCCGCTATATGCCCGAGCTCATTGAGAACGGCTACGTCTATCTGGCCACTCCCCCGCTCTATTCGGTCAAGAAAGGCAAGAAGAACGTCTACTGCTGGACCGAGGACGACCGCCTGCGCGCCATCGACGAGCTGGGCGGCGGCAAGGAATCGGCAGTGCACGTGCAGCGCTACAAAGGTCTTGGCGAGATGAACCCCGAGCAGCTTTGGGAGACGACTATGGACCCCGACAACCGTCAGCTGCGCCAGATCACCATCGCCAGCGCCGCCAGCGCCGACCGCACCTTCTCGATGCTTATGGGCGACGACGTGCCGCCGCGCCGCGAGTTTATCGAGCAGAACGCGACATACGCCACTCTTGATTTGTAAACCAAAAACATAACCACAAAATGGATAAAAGGAATTTACTGCTTATCAGCAACAGCACTATGCGCGGCGAGGCTTACCTCGGCTGGTGCAAGGATATGATTGCCGATTTCTGCAAGCGGCACAATGTGAAACGCGTGCTCTTCATCCCCTATGCAGGTGTGAGCCTGGCTGAAGGCGGCTTGACCAAGAGCTATGATGCATACGAAAAAAAAGTGGCGGCAGTGTATGCCGAATTTGGAGTAAAACTTCAATCGGTACACCACAAAGCCCTGCCCATCAACGCAGTGTATGACACAGATTGCGTGGCGGTAGGTGGCGGCAACACCTTCCACCTTGTCCGCGAGCTGCAGCGTACAGGCTTGATGCAGGCCATCCGCCAGCGCGCCTTCGACGGAATGCCCTATATGGGCTGGAGCGCAGGCAGCAATGTGGCCGGCCCCACCCTATGCACCACCAACGATATGCCCATCGTTATGCCCGCCTCGTTCGACTGTATGGGCATCGTGCCGTTCCAGATCAACCCGCACTACACCGACTTCTTCGACCCGAAGCACGGCGGCGAGACCCGCGACGACCGCCTGAAGGAGTATATTATGGTCAACCCCAAGGCTACCGTTGCAGCCATCCGCGAGGCAACCGCCCTGCTGCTTGAGGACGGCAAGCTCAAACTCATAGGCAAGCCAAACAAGATGAAGGTCTTCAAGACCAAAATGGAGAACACCAAGGAGTACGGTCTGAAAGACGATTTAAGTTTTTTACTTTAACAGGTATTATCAATCCAACACAACCGATTATGAGCAAGAAATTCAAATGCACTGTTTGCGGTTACATACACGAGGGCGACGAGGCTCCCGCCGTGTGCCCCAAATGCAAACAGCCTAAAGAAAAGTTTGTAGAGATAACCGACAACGCGCCCAAGCCGCTGAAAGGCACCAAGACCGAGAAGAACCTCGAAGAGGCCTTCGCCGGCGAGTCGATGGCCCGCAACAAATACACCTATTTCGCCTCCAAAGCCAAGAAAGAAGGCTATGTGCAGATTGCAGCCCTCTTTGAGGAGACCGCTGTCAACGAGCGCGAGCACGCAAAACTGTGGTTCAAATACCTGCACGGCGGCGAGGTGGCTTCGACTGCCGAGAACCTGCTTGCCGCCGCCGAGGGCGAGAACTTTGAATGGACCGATATGTACGAACGTATGGCTCGCGAGGCCCGCGAAGAGGGCTTTGAAGAGATTGCCGAAAAGTTCGAGATGGTCGGCGCCATAGAGAAACACCACGAGGAACGCTACCGCAAGCTGCTCAAGAACCTGAACGACAAAAAGGTGTTCTCGAAGGACGGTGACGCCATTTGGCAGTGCTCCAACTGCGGCCATATCGTCATCGGCAAGACAGCCCCCGAGGTATGCCCCGTCTGCAACCATCCGCAGGCCTACTTCCAGGTGCTGGCCGAGAACTATTGATCCTTGTTTTATGAACAGCACACTTTCAATCCGTCCAGCACGGGAGGAGGAAACGCCTCTCGTGCTGGACTTTATTAAACGTCTGGCGGAATACGAGAAGTGCGCCGACGAGGTGGTTGCCGATGAGAAGACGCTGCACCAGTCGCTCTTTGTGGAACGGAGTGCCGAAGTGGTTTTCGCCGAAGAACAGGATGGCACCATCGTAGGCTTTGCACTGTTTTTCCATAATTTCTCGACGTTTGTCGGCCGCAAAGGATTGTATTTGGAGGACCTATTCATCATCCCCGAGAAGCGTGGCCGAGGATACGGACGCCAGCTGCTGCAGCACCTGGCACGCCTGGCCGTCGAGCGCAACTGCGGCCGTATGGAATGGATTTGCCTCGACTGGAACGAGAACGCCCTCAAGACCTACCGCTCCATCGGTGCCATCCCAATGAGCGACTGGACCATCCAGCGCCTCGACGAGGAAGCACTGAAAAAATTTGCAGGAAGCAAACCTTAAATTCCAGTTACAATTACAAGTGCAACACCGAGTAGAAAAAAAGAGCGCCAAAATTTGGCACTCTCAGGTAAAATGACTACTTTTGTGTTGCAAAATGAAAAAATACAATCACACTTGATAAACTCATAAACAGCAATAATATGACGAAATATATCGGAGCGCACGTAAGCGCATCGGGTGGCGTTGGGAACGCCATACTGAATGCCGAGGCCATTGGGGCCAACGCATTTGCCTTGTTCACACGCAACCAGCGCAGCTGGGTCAGCAAGCCGCTGTCGCAGCTTGAAATCGACGGATTCAAGGCATTGCTTGCCGACCGTGGCTTCAGCCCAAAGTATGTGCTGCCGCACGACAGCTACCTTATCAACCTCGGCTCGCCCGACGAGGAGACGTTGCAGAAAAGCCGCGCGGCCTTCTACGACGAAATGCACAGGGCGCAGCAGCTCGGCCTGACGATGCTCAACTTCCACCCCGGCAGCCATTTGAACAAGGTTAGCGAGGAGGAATGCCTGGACCAGATAGCCCGCGAGGTGAACCTGGCCCTCAGCAAGACCGAGGGCGTGACGGCCGTCATCGAGAACACCGCCGGACAGGGTACCAACCTGGGCTGGAAGTTCGAGCATATAGCCCGCATCATCGCCGGCATCGACGACAAGAGCCGCGTGGGAGTCTGTATCGACACCTGCCACACGCTGGCCGCCGGCTACGACCTGTCGACCGAGATGGGCTACCAGTTCTGCTTCGAGGAGTTCGACAGACTCATAGGTCAAAAGTATCTGCGCGCCATCCACCTCAACGACAGCAAGAAAGCAGCATCATCGCACGTAGACCGCCACGAGGTGCTGGGCGAAGGATTCTTGGGCAAGGCATTCTTTGAGCGTTTTATGAACGACCCGCGCTTCAACGATATGCCCATCATCCTCGAAACTCCCGACCCGATGCGTTGGGCTGACGAGATAAAATGGCTGCGGAGCTTCGAGAAATAGTCAGACACCAAGTATATGAGAACAGTCAGGGCCTTCTTGTCAAAGAGCAAAGCAGACATCGGTATTCAAATGGCGACAAAGAATACATCTATAACGAGAAAGGGGTTGTGTACACCTATATCGAAAACTTTACAGGAGAAGAGAATACCATACACTACGAATACACATACGACAATTACGACAACTGGGTTACACGTCGAAGAGACAACAATTTCATCATTCGTAAAATCACTTATTATGAATAACAGCCTCCCGCACGGCAGCAATCCTGCAAAAGGTCATTTATTTGTCTAAACGACGCAATATAAAACGCCATTCGACGTTTTTGCAAAAAATAAAACAATGAAAAGAACAATCCTGATACTGCTGCTGCTCTTCTGCGCCACAACCCTGACGGCACAAATAACCCACACTCCGCAAGGCAACTATGACAAAAATGCCGACGAGATACTGAAAAAAGCCTACAAGAAAATAGACAACGCCAGCGGAGTAACCTTCACCGTTACAATGACCAACAAAGACAGCAACAAGAAAGCCACCGCAAAGCAGACAGCCAATGTCACCTACCAGCGCGGCAAATACTGCGTCAGTTTCGACGGCAATATAATCTACTGCGACGGCATCGCCACCTGGCACTGGAACAAGGGCACCAAAGAGGTCGTGATCAACAACCTGAGCGATGCCCAAGACGACCTGATGAACCCCGGCGCGTTGCTGGCCAACTACACCAAAAACTTCAAAGCCAAGTACATCCGTAAAGAGAGCAACGGCGATGCCGTCATCGACCTCACGCCCAAGCAAAGCAAGAGCTACTACAAGATACGCTTCATCATAAACAGCAACAACGTCATACGGCGAATGGAAATGCACAACTACGACTCCTCTTCCGCCGAGTATGACGTCAGCAAGTTCACCACGGCAAAAGTCAATGCAAACACATTCGTCTTCCCTCGGAAAGAGAATCCAGACGTCGAGGTGATCGATATGAGATAACCTTCCCATCAACTATAATTCAACAGCTTCCACTCCGTTATGGCCATACTACTGCTTGAAACAGCAACACAGATATGCTCCGCCGCCCTCGAGAAAGAGGGCGGAATCATTGCCGAAATACACAGCGACGAGCCCAATGCCCACTCGTCAAAACTGGCAGTGTTCATCGACAAACTGCTGAAAGGAAACGGACTTGAGCCCCAAGAGCTTGAGGCCGTTTGCGTCTCCTCCGGGCCAGGCTCCTACACAGGCCTCCGTATAGGCGTCAGCAGTGCCAAGGGCATCTGCTACGCACTGGGCATCCCGCTGCTCTCAGTGCCCACCTTGGAGAATATGGCCGACCTGTATTTTGCCCGCCACAAAGACTATGACGGACTGGTATGCCCTATGATCGACGCCCGAAGAATGGAATGCTACACAGCCCTTTACAGCAGAAACGGCATTGTAAGGGACACGCAAGCCGAAGTAATCGAGGCCGGCCTCTACGACCAGTGGCTCGACAAAGGGCCGGTGACATTCATAGGCGACGGCGCCGAAAAGACACGCCGGCTGCTCTCCGTCCATCCCAACGCCCGCTACGACACAGGCTTCACCATCTCGGCCGAAGGTATGGTGGCAAAGGCTGAAGAAAAGCTGCGCAAGGGCGAGAAAGAGGATGTGGCCTATTTTGAACCATACTATCTGAAAGACTTCGTCGCAAAGAAATCGGTAGTGCACGGCCTGCGGTAACAACTCATAAAACACTCCCACGATGCTTAAATATATAGGAAAACGTCTGCTCTACGGCCTCTTGGTGATACTGGGAGTCGTCACGCTGGTGTTCTTCCTGTTCAACATACTGCCCGGCGACCCGGCCCGAATGATGCTGGGCCAGCGCGCCGACGCAGAGAGCGTGGAAATGATAAACCGCGACCTGGGCCGCGACAAGCCCGTCGGAGTGCAGTTTGCCGGCTACTTGAACGACCTCTCCCCCATCTCGTTACACAACAATTGCGACACAGACAGCTATTGGTATTTAGACCCAGAGAAGTATGAGCCCTACGGCACGATAGTCAAACTGGGAACGACCTCGGTAGTGGCAAAGATGCCCTACCTTCGCAGGTCGTACCAGTCCAAAAGGAAAGTGACCGAGATTATTGCCACCGCCTTTCCGCAAACGGCTGTGCTTGCGCTCACGGCGATGCTCTTTGCCGTCGCGGTGGGCATACTGCTCGGCATCGTGGCGGCCTTGCACAAAGGCTCGTGGATCGACCGCCTGACGCTGCTGCTCTCCACGCTCGGAATGTCGTTGCCATCGTTCTTTGCCGCCATACTCATTGCGTGGTTCTTCGCCTACGTCCTGTCCGATGTGACGCACCTCAATATGTTCGGCAACCTGTACACCGTAGACGACTACGGCTGCGGCGAGTATGTAGACCTGCGCAACCTCATCCTGCCGGCCCTGACACTGGGCATCAGGCCCCTGGCCGTGCTGGTCGAGCTGACAAAGAGCTCGATGCTCGAAGCGCTGTCGCAAGACTACATAAGGACCGCCCGCGCCAAAGGTATGTCGAGAAACAGGCTCATCTTCAAGCACGCCCTGCGCAATGCACTGAATCCTATCGTGACATCCGCGTCGGGCTGGCTGGCCGGATTGCTGGCCGGAGCCGTATTTGTCGAATACGTGTTCGACTGGAAAGGAATGGGCGTAGTGATTGTCGACGGCTTGGAGAAGTACGACTTCCCCGTAGTGATGGGCGCCATACTCTTCATCTGCATCCTGCTGGTGCTGATCAACATCATCGTGGACATACTTTACGGCATCCTCGACCCGCGAGTGCGTCTCAACTAACCCGAATCCACATTTTCAAAGTCCCTGAAACCAGGCAAAAATCGGTGAAATTGCAAAATCCACCGAAAACAGGGCTTTTTTACACCTATCATACTTAAAACCAACTTATTACGAGGCTTGTCAAAAAAGTTGCAAGAACTCGTAAAAGGGCCGATTTTGCCCTTTTACAACTCCCTGATTTCCATATACCAAATTCCTACCAAAGTTTACTCAAAGTTTTACCAAAGTTCTACCAAAGTTCACTCCAGTAAACTTTGGTAAGAATTTAGCAAAAAGTCGGGTGGAATTTAGTGCATCGGATGCAGAGTGACAGACCAACTTTTTTGGTCGCCAAATGAGAGGATGGAGTATACCGACAGCTGCCCATTCCCTGTGTTATGCGTTTCGGGCAGGAGTGGGCATAAAAAGAAATAGCCGACAAATGTCGGCTATCAATCAGTAAAATCTATGTAATTGTCCAAGCGTTGTGTCGGGCCGGTAGCCTGAGTGCTACTTGTCGAGCCCCAGTCGCTTCATCATATCAGGCTTGATTTCGGTAGGAAAGATTTTCTGGTATTCCTCGTAGGTGTATCGCTGACTGTCGCCGTTGCAGATGTACCACAGCTGCATAGAGAAGTCGTAGGCGTTCTGATAGCCTTGCAGTATCTGCGAGAGGCCTTTCTCCCTGTTGAACACGGCGAACGAGGGGAAGCCTATCTTCTGGCCAAGTATGGCACGCGCAAAGGGGTGGGTTTGGGGACGCTGGCCCGGAGCCTGGGTGTTGCTGTATTTGACACCGTTCCAGGTGAAAGAGGAGTTGCCTTCAGCGTCGAACTTTACCGGAATGAAGTATTTGTTAAGTATGGCAGCGACAACGGGGTCGGAGAAAGTATCCTTGTCCATCTTCTTGCACCATCCGCACCACGAGGTCGAGAAGTCTACGAAGAAAAGCTTTTTGTTTGACTTAATATCCACCTGTGATGCTTGTTCCATTGTGCGCCACTGTACCTGGGCTTGCAGGTTGCATACCGTCAGAGCGGCGAGGAACAAAAAGGGTATTATTTTTTTCATCATTTTTTTATTGTTTTCGGATTATTATCGGTTTGTATCGTTCAACAGAAAGAATATAACTGCATTTAATGTGTTTTATTATATTGATTGTCTTAAATAAACTTAAAATCACCATTCTATTTTCCAGTCCGACTCCTTTTCGTCTTTAGTCGGGTCGTATTCCTCTTCGCGGTCCATACGGTCGCGGACGCGGAACAACTTGCCGAGCCAGTCGTCCTTCTTCGACTTCTTCTGGCCGGGATTGGCGTTGTCTTCGTCTATTATCTTGGTTATCTCGGTGACAAAATGCTCTACGTATTTTTCGGAAGTGTTCTCGTCGTGGTGAATCTGTGCGCCTGTGTAATAGTGCCTTATTATGGAATCGTAGGCGATGCCCAGCGACACCATACGTATTGTACCCTCCTGGCTGAGGCCCACGCCGTGGCCGTAGCCGTGGCCGCTAAGGATCACATCGCCGGTCTTCGCATCGGTTGAGACAGAGAAGAAGGTGGATTTGAGGCCGAAATCGGTGCGCACCCTTGTCAGCGGCACGCCGAGGATGCGAGCCTGGCGCTGCGGCTGCGAGAAGGTGAGCAGTGTGTTGCGCACCTCGGCATCCTGCGTGTTGAGTTTATGGGTTTTGGAGAAGTAGTTGAGCCACTTGTCCCTGGATATCACTTTGGTCCAGTTGGATTGGCGCATACGGAAGGAGAAGGTGTCCTGCACCGAGCGCAGATAAGGCAAGGCTGTACGCCACACGTCTTCCGAGTTGGCTGTCTGTCCGCCCGAATTGGAGTGGAACGGCGTGTCGATCAAGTTGCCGTCGGCATCGACAATGGTCTCGCCCGACGACTGCATAGTGCCGAGCATTATGTCGGGCCTGACACAGCGGTTCTGGTAGGCCTGGCAGTGTACGTAGTCGCAGAAGTTGAATCCGTCGGCACGGTGCTTTTTCATATTGCGCAGGGCCCAGGTGCGTGATATCACGGCCTGAATGCGGAAAATGTCGCTCTGCTGGCCGTAGATTTCCGACTGCACCACGCCTGCAAGGTAGGTCTCGAATTCGACGCTGTTGATTATGCGCAAGTTAGACTTGTCGTAGGCAGAGACAAGCAGGTCGCCCTCGTAGGTGCGCTGCTTGACACCGGTGGGGTTGAGGCACATTATGCAGGCGGTATCGGTAGCCATAATGCAGGCCTGCTTGTAAACACCGTATTCGTAGCCGTTGACGGATATCTTGACACCGGTCGCCGTCGGGAGCAATTCTACCGACATACCTTCGCCGAGCGAGGGTTCAAGCAACAGCGTGTCGTTGGCATAGAGGTCATAAAGCCCGAGGTCGAACGAGACATTGATGGCTTCGATGTTGCTGTTTGAGAACAGGCGCACCTTGACTTTGTCGGCTGAGGCCGGGAATGCAGAAAGCAGAAGGAGTAGTATGGTTGCGGCGCGTTTCATATGGAATCGTGGTGAGACTGCTGGTTATTGTTTGACAATGCTTATTATTTCGTCAGCTGTACGGGCCGAGGCTCCAGGGCCACCCAGTATGGCAATGAGCCGGTCGTATTCGGCCATTATTGCTGAACGGCGCTCGTCGTTGGATGTTATCAAGCAGAACTCGCTGTCGAGTGTCTTGATATTGAATTCTCCCTGAATCAGTTCGCGCACAACAGGGCGGTCGGCGATAAGGTTTACAAGCGATATATATTTGATACTGTTGCCTATAAGCACTCGGGCGACAGCGGCAGAGAGTCTGTTGCACTGGTAGCATACCACCTGTGGCACGCGAAACAGGGCCGTCTCAAGCGTGGCTGTGCCAGAGCATACAACGGCGGAATCGGCCTCTGAAAGAAGCTGGTATGTGCCGTCAAAGCGTATGTCCACATTGGAGATACCGGCTGGTATGAACTTGCGGTAGTACTCTTCGCCGATAAGGGTCATTCCGGCAATGGAAAAGCGGCATTCGGGATGCTTAGCGGCAAGTTGCATCATCATAGGGAGCATCCGCTTGAGTTCCTGCTTGCGGCTGCCGGGCAGCAGGGCCACCAGCCGGGGAACCGGATGCGAAGGCTGCGAAGCTTGTTTTTCAGCTTTGAAGCGTGCAATCTCGTCAAGCAGAGGGTGTCCGACATATACTGCCTGCGGGAAAGTGTTTTCGGCATAGAACTTCTGCTCGGACGGGAGGATATAGCACAGCTTGTCGAGGTCGCGTCGCATAGGGCGTATGCGGTTCTTCTTCCAGGCCCATATCTGGGGCGATATGTAATAGACGTTGCGGAAGCCGTGTTTGTGGGTGTACTTGGCTATCTTGAGATTAAATCCCGGATAATCGATAAAGACGACAACATCGGGGTTGAACTCCGTTATATCTTTCTTACAAAAGCTGATGTTGCCAAAGATGGTTTTGAGATGTGAGAGCACCTCGAAAATGCCCATAAAAGCCAAATCGCGTATGTGACGCACCTGGACTGCATCTGCCTTGTGTCCGGCAGCGACCTCGGCCATACGATCGCCGCCCCAGAAACGGATCCGGGCATCGGGCTGACGCTCGACAAGTGCCCGCATCAGGTTGGAACCGTGCAGGTCGCCAGAGGCCTCTCCTGATATAATATAGTATTTCACAGCGCGATAGCTTTAGTCTTGAACAAAATATACAGAAAGATTATAAACGTAACGAACAGCGCAATAATCAACGTCTTGACTATCTGCGTGTCCTGTTTCTTTTTAGCGAAACGGTGCAGTATGAGCAGCGGCGGCACGAAGCATATTCCAAACCATCTGATGTGGCTTTCGACCGGTTGGTGAGCTATGAAAAGTCCGAGCCAAAGCAGGGCGCCTGTAACCAATTCGGAGCCAAGCGACAGCAACAAGCCTGCCAACACTCTGTTTTGTTTCAGCAAATCACTCATAATCCTTTTTTATCTTTTCAATCAAGTTCATAGCCGTAAAGTCGGTGGTTGTAGGCACTATGGAAACGTAGCCGTTCTGCAATGCCCACTGGTCGGTGTCTTCTGCAATATCGTCGCACTCGAAATTTCCTGTGAGCCAGTAGTATGGACGTCCGTGCGGGTCGACACGTCTCTCATAGCTTTCGACCCATCTGGCCTGCGACTGGCGGCAGACTCTGACTCCTTTTATTTTGCCGTCTGTCGGCACCGGAATGTTTACATTGAGCGCATATTTGCCCGGCAGCTCTTTTTCAAGGGATTTTTTTATAATATCCCTGACAAAAGGCACCGACGGCTCGAAATCGGCATCGGGCGAGAAATCAAGCAGAGAGAAACCGATTGCCGGCAAGCCGCTTACGGCTGCCTCCAACGCGGCACCCATAGTGGCTGAATAAAGCACATTGATTGACGAGTTGCTGCCGTGGTTGATGCCCGAGAGCACAAGGTCGGGACGGCGGGGACAGAAGTTTTCGGCGCCCAGCTTCACACAGTCGACCGGTGTGCCGTCGCACAGATACACCTTGCAGTCCTCTATCTCCGAGATTGTGTGTACACGCAAAGGGCGACTGCTTGTAAGCGAATGCGACAGCGCTGAGGCGTTGCGTTCAGGAGCCACAACGACGATGTCGCCCAATTCGCGGGCTACGCGTATCAGGGTTTGTATGCCCTTTGCACCGTATCCGTCGTCGTTGGTTATAAGGAATAGTGGTCTCATAGCTTGTATTATCTGGCAAAGTAGGAGTGTTCGAGGCCCAAGAAGAATGATGCAGGCTGGAGGATATTGTCAAAAATGTAGTATTGGATCAGCACTGTGTCCTTGTTGTCCAGAATTGCATAGAGACGGTTTATGTCAAAAACCTCGTACATTGAGGTGTCGGGCATAGAACGCAGGTCGTCGGGATTGGTGTATTTTATGTAGGTCTTCAGCGTGCGGGCGTTGCCGTTTACGTCTGTCACCGTGAGAATGGTCCTCGGGGCGCCGGAGAATGTAGTGTCGAGTTCAATCTTAGGCACCGCCTTTGCAAACTCGTCAAAGTTAAGATTGACAAACGACGACAGCAGCTGTGCTACACGAGCTGTGTCGAAACCCTCAACGCGCTGGGGCGGGTTAAGCATATTGAACACAAAGCCATCCCCTGCCCTTTCGACAGAGAACGACTCCTCTGGCTTGGAGGGAATCTGCAACTCCACTTTGGCAATCTGCTGAACAGGCAGGCTGACAATGGAATGGCTACGCCAAGCATAATGGTCGACAACGAAACGCGGCGAGAGGCAGCCTCTGAAACCTGGGATATTGATGACGTATGGATACTTGTCGCCTTCGCGGTACATATAGGTGGCCATATTGTCCTGCGTGTCGTGTCCCACATAGATTACACTGCGGTTGGTATACAGGAACAGGCGCAACTTGCCATTGAACCAATTGATGCGGTAATCCTTATAATACACTTCCACCTTGACACTCTTGGCGGCGAGTTGCTTGGTAACGTTCTCTGCCGCGGCACTGCTGACCTGGCTGCGGATTCGCATATCCGAAAGCGTCTGCAGCAACAGCTCTATCATCGGTTCGCTGGCAGGGTATTTCCCGTCAACGAGCCAGAGCGAATCGTTCTCACTGGACAACAGAACCTGATGGTTCTCTTTGTCGGCCATAAATATTTTGCTGACAGCACCGGGGTAGCCGGCGGCCTCTATCTGAAAATCCTGCTTGAAGGTATGGTTGCGGCTGCGCGACAGCACAACGACAAGAGTGACAACGCCCAGCAGGACAATCGACAATGCTATTATGAGGTTTTTCTTAGTTTTCATTGTAGTATTAAAAAGGATATTACATCTGTTTTCTTCTGTATCTCAGTGCCCTGACGCACAACACCACGGCGGCAAGCAGCAGCACCAGCACAACAGGATAGACAATGTTGGCAAACTGGTAGTAGCCACGCTGCGACTTGACCTTTGCAACATCAAGACGTCGTATTGCAATATTTCTGGGACGGGCGTCGATCATAGCCTCGTCGCCAGCCAGGAAGTTGATAGCGTTGAGGATAAACGTCTTGTTGGCAAACATCACATCAGTATACTTATCATACCCAAGCGGCAAGGGATACAAGCCTTGCTCGCTACTCTGGACACTGTTACGGATAATGTCACCGTCCGAAACGACAATCATCTGTGTGGGTTTGTCACACATCGGCTTGTAGCCTATCTCCGACAGCTCCATAAATGCCGTTGCCAGCCGGTTCCTGAACAGAGACTGGAAAGAACCCTCAAGCAGCACAGCCACCGGAAGGTTGCTACGGTTGAACAGCTGTTCGTTGACAGGAATACGCGCATCGGCAAGCTGGATATTGACAGGAGCGTTCTTGATATGGACGTGATCGGATGTGGTAAGCAGAACGGTCTTATTTATATTGTTGTCGATAAGGTCGATGCTGCTGATGAAATCAGTCCTCAGCACGTCAAGGTTACGGACAATGGGATGGTCTGAATTAGGAACCAGTGTCGGGAAATAATACCACGGAACCAGCTGCATACGGTTGTCGTTGCCCATCATCGGTATGCCGCGGCAGCGGTAATCCATAATCAGGTCGGGATTGATGCGCACGCCGTAGTTGAAGAACATCTCCTCGAGATTGGTCGGGAGACGTGTGGCAAAGGTCTGATCTTTCCCTTGCAGGCTGTCCAAATCGGCATCAAGTGCGTCGACAAGCCACAGAATCTTGCCACCATACATTACAAACTGGTCTATGACATACAAGTCCTTGTCGCTAAATGTCTCCAACGGCTTGGGTATGACAAGCACGTCATACTTGTTGTTTACCGTCACACTTGAGTCGGTGACATTCTGTATGCGGCCGGTCAAGGCATTGATATTTTGATTCAGAAACACATTTTCCACCTTGTAGTCGTCCACGAGCGACATCTGGATGTCATATATATCAATCTTATCCAACTCGCTGTGCCCGGTGAGGAACCCCACCCGAGCCTGGACAGGACGCGTAAGGCGGTGAATTGCTGTGACAAAATTGTACTCAAGGTTCTCTACAGAAGTGTTTATCACCTCCTCGGTAGAACGGCTGCTCAAGCCTGCCGACTGCAGCTGCAATGCCGTTTCCCTGCCTTTGTAGGTCACCTCCATTGCAGGATAGACCACCTGCTGCTTCTGCACACCTTCCTCCTCTGTCGTTATTGGTATCGGCACCAGTCCTTTCTTGACAAGTGTCTGATACAGCTGCATCTTCTCCTCTTCCGTCTTGAAGGCGTTGGGGTTGATGAACTCATACTCAACATTGCTGCTATATGCCCTGAACTGGTCGAGCATATTTTTGATATCGTTGCGGAAACGACGGTATTCGGCCGGCAAGTCGTCGCCCTCAAGGTACACGCGGAACAGGACCTGCTCATCCAGTTCCTTCAAAACCTCCTTGGTAGACTCCGACAGCGTATAGCGCTTCTCCGATGTCAAATCAAATCGCCTGAACAAGTAGCTGCTGATGACGTTGGCAAAGACCAGCACCAGCACCACAGCTATTATTCCCAGAATATTTTGACGGCGAATATTTCTCATTCTCTTTAATCTTTAATTCTTCTTAACTCTTCCCGTCCATTTGCGCGACTGCAGGACAAGCCGCGTAAGCATTATGAACAGCGTAATAATAGACAGGAAATACACCACATCGCGTGTATCTATCACGCCACGCGAAATAGACTCATAGTGTGCCTGCAAGCCGAATCCGCGCAACGCCAGCGCCACCTTGCCGCTCATCAGCTGATACAGCGACTCGAAGCCCAGATAGCAGAATGCGCACAGAAGCGCGGCTATGATAAACGCCACTATCTGATTGCTTGTCAGCGACGATGCAAACAGACCTATCGACACAAATGCACCGCCGAGGAAAAGCAGTCCGATATACGAGCCCACAACGCTGCCGGTGTCGATATTGCCCATCGGGTCGCCCAGTCGGTAAACGCTCCAATAATAGACCAGCGTCGGCAACAGCGATATAACCACCAGCGTAAAACCAGCCAGGAACTTGGCCATAACCACGGTGAACTCCGACAAAGGCTTGGTCAACAGCAGTTCCAGCGTGCCGTTGCGCTTCTCTTCGGCAAGCATACGCATCGTCAGCGCAGGTATCAGGAACAGGTACAGGAACGGTCCTAACAGAAACAGGCCGTCAAGACCGGCATACTTGTAGTCGAGAATGTTGAAACTCGACTTGAACACCCACAGCATCAGCCCCGTGAAGACCAAAAACACCACTATCGTCAGATATCCCATCAACGACGAGAAGAACGACGACAACTCTTTCTTATATAAGGCAAACATCTCTATCTATTTAAACCCTTCCTACTCATCACTCAAACTTGATACGCTTCGAGGCATTGGAGCGGCCCTGGTATTCACCGAACGACAGGTCGAGCACCGTCTCGAACAAGAGCTGCGTGGCCTTGACAATGAAGCGGCGGTCGATATTCTCCACTATGTCACTCGGCACGTGATTGTAGCGGGAACCCTTGAAGTTGGTGATGGTTATCGACGGAATGTCCACGTGGTCAAACGCCACAGCGTCGCCCTTGGGCAAAGTCTTCATTCCAACTGCAACGTCGTTTGTGCAATACACCGTGTCGACACGCTTGGCAACGCTCCACAGTTGCGGATACCTCTTGTTGCCCATCACAGCGATACTGTCGCCACAGCCAACCGAAGCGACATTGACGAAAGCCTCGATGCGCTTCAGCGGCGTAAAGTTCGACACAAAGATCTGCGAGCCCAAGCGTTGCTGCTCGCCTGCCGAGAAGAGCACAAATATAATGCTCCTCGACGGCTGGTCGTCAGAGTATTGCAGCATTCGGGCCGTCTCGAGCAGGGCAGCGACCCCCGACGCATTGTCGTCGGCACCGGGGAACAGGCAGGTAGTGCCTTGCATACCCACGTGGTCCAGATTGGCCCCCACAACGACATACTCGTTGTTCATCTTGAGGTCCGAGCCGGGATAGATGCCTATCACATTGGCTGTCAGCGCTGCCGGATGATATTTGGCATTGACCTCAATCTCAAATTTCTTCTTCAAATGAAACGACTGAGGGTTGTGCGTCTCGTTGATCTTCTGCACAGCCTCTTCGAGCGTCATCGCCTCGTTCTGCAACAGCCTGTCGCCGCAATCGCGTGTGGGCTGTATCACAGGGAATGTCGCCAGATGCGGCAGTTCGCCCGAATAGACAGCACCCTGCACCTCGTAGGGCGAGCAGTTCGCAGCCATATTGACAACCACCAAGGCACAGGCGCCGTGCTTTCTTGCAACCCGTGCCTTGTCCCTCAGCTGCTGGTATTTGCTTGTCACGCTTGAGGGCAGAAAACCAGGCACACCGCTCAGCACCATAACGACCTTGCCCTTGGCGTCGACATTGGCATACTCGTCGAAAGCCCCGTTGTCGATACCATATCCACAAAACACCACCGGTGCGTCGGCATAGCCTCTGCCGGTCATTCCCGAGCAGCAGAAGTCACGGCCCAGCACATACACCTGGCTGGCATCCTTGTTGTTGCCAAGATAGCTGTTGAACGTGCAGTTCTCTATCTCGTTGCACTCTGTCTCAAAGTACTGCGCCCATTCGCCCTTGTAAGGCTTAACGCCATAGCGCTCAAGGGCGGATATGACATAGTCGGCTGCGTCCATATAGGACTCTGTGCCGGCCAAGCGGCCCTCATACTTCGACGACGACAGCTCCCTGATGTGGCTCAACAGCGTGTCGAGCGAGGCCTCTTGCGCCTTCACGTCGGCGACCGACATCACCGTCAGGCATACAATTGTCAGAAAAACACTTCTCTTTTTCATATCAAGACTTTTATTATTCAAACATTGACTCGTTTAAGCCTTCAGATTCTCAATCTGTGCCTTCAGCGCCGCTATCTTCTGCTCGGCGTCGGCTTTCTTCTGACGCTCGACGGCGACCACTTTCTCGGGCGCACCGTTGACAAACTTCTCGTTGCCAAGCTTCTTCATCACGCTGGCCAGGAAACCCTCGGCATACCGCAGTTCCTCCTCCAGTTTCTTCTTCTCGGCCTCCACGTCGACATTCTGGCTCATAGGCACAAAGAACTCTGTCGTGCCGATCATAAAGCTCACGGCACCCTCAACCTTGGTGTCGACATACTTGATGTCGCTCACGTTGGCCAGTTTCTTGACAATACCGTCAAAGCGGCTGTTCATACGCTTGCCGTCGCCGCACACCACGAAGAGCTCCAACGCCTCTTTGGGCGACAGGCCCCGGCTGTTGCGCAGGTTGCGCACTCCGGCAATGACGTCGCGGGCCGTCGTGCAGTCGTCGAGCATACGCTGGTCGTAGAACACGCTTGCCGGCATACGCTGCATCATAATGCTGCTCTGGGCAATCATCTCTGCCTTGGCCTCGCTGTCGGCATCCTGCAGCAGGTGCCATATTTCCTCGGTGACAAAAGGCATAAACGGATGCAGCATACACATCAGACGCTCGAAGATGCTGATGGTCGCGTCGTAGGTCTCCTTGTCGATAGGCGTGCCGTAGGCGGGCTTCACCATCTCCAGATACCACGAGCAGAAGTCGTCCCACACCAGTTTGTAGGTATTCATCAGTGCCTCGCTCAGGCGGTACTGGTCAAAGTCTTTCTCTATCTGCTCCAGCACGCAGGCCATCCTCTGCTCCATCCATTCCACTGCCACCTCGTTCTCGGGTCTCCGTTCTCCGTTCTCCGTTTCCACCGTCCAGCCTTTCACCAGGCGCAGGGCGTTCCAAATCTTGTTGGCGAAATTGCGGCCCTGCTCGCAGATGCTCTCGTCAAACGGCAGGTCGTTGCCTGCGGGAGCCGTCAGCAGCATACCCATACGCACGCCGTCGGCGCCGTATTTCTCTATCAGCTCGATGGGGTCGGGCGAATTGCCGAGGCTCTTGCTCATCTTGCGGCCCAGCTTGTCGCGCACTATACCGGTGAAGTAGACGTTCTTGAAAGGCACCTCGCCTCTGTATTCCTCGCCGGCCATAATCATACGAGCCACCCAGAAGAAGATGATGTCGGGAGCCGTAATCAAGTCGTCGGTGGGATAGTAATACTTTATCTCCTCGTTGTCGGGGTTGCGGATGCCGTCGAAGAGGCTGATAGGCCACAGCCAGCTGCTGAACCAGGTGTCGAGCACATCCTCGTCCTGACGCAGTTCGCCGGTGTAGCCGTACTTCTCGGCGGCCAGCTTGCGGGCCTCCTCCTCGTTGAGTGCCACAACCACCTCCGTTCTCCGTTCTCCGCTTTCCGTTATCCGTTCAAAATACCACGCCGGAATGCGGTGGCCCCACCACAGCTGACGGCTGATGCACCAGTCCTTGATGTTCTCAAGCCAGTGGCGGTAGGTGTTTCTGAACTTGTCGGGATGGAACTTGATCTTGCCGTCCTCAACGACCTCGAGCGCTTTCTTGGCGATGTCGCTCATCTTCACAAACCACTGCGTGCTGAGCTTGGGCTCAATCACGGCGTCGGTACGCTCCGAGTGGCCCACCTTGTTCACATAGTCCTCAATCTTCTCGACAAGGCCAGCCTCCTCAAGGTCCTTCATAATGGCCTTGCGGCAGGCAAAGCGGTCCATACCGGCATACTTGCCGCCGTTGTCGTTGAGAGTGCCGTTGTCGTTGAAGATATCGATGCTGTCAAGGCTGTATTTCATACCCAGATTGTAGTCGTTGATGTCGTGGGCAGGCGTAATCTTGAGGGCACCCGTACCGAACTCGCGGTCTACATACTCGTCCATAATGATGGGCACCACGCGGCCTACGCCGGGCACAACGACCCTTTTGCCCTTCAGCCACTGGTAGCGCTCGTCCTCGGGATGCACGCACACCGCCGTGTCGCCCATAATGGTCTCGGGGCGCGTGGTGGCCACGACGATATAGTCCTTGCCCAGCTCTCCGTTCTCCGTCCCCCGTTCTGCGTTCTCAACGAAGTACTTCAAATAGAACAGCTTGCCGTGGCTCTCCTTGTATATCACCTCCTCGTCGCTCACCGCCGTCAGCGCCTGCGGGTCCCAGTTCACCATACGGGCGCCGCGATAAATCAAGCCCTTGTTGTAGAGATCGACAAACACCTGAATCACACTCTCATAGCGGATGTCGTCCATCGTAAAGGCCGTGCGGTCCCAGTCGCAGCTGGCGCCAAGCTTGCGCAACTGCTTCAGGATGATGCCGCCATACTTCTCCTTCCACTCCCAGGCATACTTCATATACTCGTCGCGGCTCAGGTCGCGCTTGTTGATACCGCGCTCGGCAAGCATCTTCACCACCTTTGCCTCGGTCGAGATGCTGGCGTGGTCCGTTCCCGGAACCCAGCAGGCATTCTTGCCCATCATTCGCGCGCGGCGCACCAACACATCCTGTATCGTATTGTTCAGCATATGGCCCATATGCAGCACGCCCGTCACATTGGGCGGCGGAATAACCACCGTGTAAGGGCGACGGCGGTCGGGCTCGGAATGAAACAACTTTTTCTCCAACCAAAATTCGTACCACTTCTCTTCAACGGCACGAGGATTGTATTTCGATGCAATTTCCATTATATATAAATATTATTATTCTACTCAATCAATTACTATTCAATTCAATACACCAACAGAAACCCCAAAGGGTCCATCGGTTCAAACTGCAAAAATACGAAATAAAAATTAAATAACACAACTTATCGCCACAAACACCGCTCTTTTTTCAACCACACTGTTCACAGAAAATGGTGCCGCACGCCCGTCGCCCCTCCTCACCGATCCCCAAACACCACCCAGCTAATTCCCAAACACAACCCCGCCAATTCCCAAACACCATCACGCCAACCCACAAATACCATCCAGCTAATTCCACCGTACCAACACCGTCCAGTCGTTGTCCAGTTGTTGTCCAGTTGTTGTCCAGTCAATGACTGGACAACAACTGGACAACAACTGGACAACAACTGGACAACGAACGAAGATGACCCTGTAAAGACCTAAAGAACAAGCAGTTATGATACGACGCTAATATTTTATCATTTTATTGGTTTTCAGACGTTTAAACAAAAAGGGTGTCTGTTGTCTCGGATTTGCAATCCGCAAAAATAACCAAGTGCCGACCTTACAGATTGCAAATACTTATAAATAATTGCGACGGATTACAAATCCGTCGCAACCGATACTGCATCACAAATATTATTACAACTTTTCCCGATACGGCAAAATATTTTTCCAATGGCCTTATACAACAAAGTCCCGACCGAGGTCGGGACTTTGGTATTAAATTCCGGAATCGGCATTTATTAGTGCAGGAATGCCAGCAGGATACCTGCGGCCACTGCCGAACCCACCACGCCGGCCACATTGGGACCCATAGCGTGCTGGAGCAGATAGTTGGTCTTGTCGTACTCAAGTCCGACGTTGTTAGAAACACGTGCGGCGTCGGGCACTGCCGACACACCGGAGTTACCAATAAGCGGGTTGATCTTGTTGCCTTCTTTCAGGAAGAGGTTCATAAACTTGACGAAAAGAACGCCAAAGAACGTGGCAACGATAAACGAACCGGCACCAAGGGCGAAAATCAGCACCGAACGACCTGTAAGGAAGGTCGTTGCCTGGGTCGAGGCACCCACAGTGATGCCGATAAGCAGCGTGCAGATATTGACGATGGCGTTGGAGGCCACCTCCGACAAGCGCTTGGTAACGCCGCACTCTTTCAGCAGGTTGCCGAAGAACAGCATACCCAGCAGCGGCAGACCCGAGGGGACGATGAAAGCACAGAAGATGAGGCCCAGGATGGGGAACGAGATCTTCTCGAGCTTCGTCACCTGACGCGGCGGACGCATACGGATGGTACGTTCTTTCTTGGTGGTGAGCAGACGCATAATAGGAGGCTGAATCACAGGCACCAAAGCCATATAAGAGTATGCCGACACTGCGATTGCACCCATCAGGTCGGGAGCCAGCTGCGACGACAGGAAGATAGCCGTCGGGCCGTCGGCACCGCCGATGATGCCGATAGCGCCAGCCTCGTTGGGAGCAAAGCCCAGAGCCAGGGCACCCATATAGGCAGCGAAGATACCGACCTGGGCGGCAGCGCCGATAAGCATCAGCTTAGGATTGCTGAGCATTGCCGAGAAATCGGTCATTGCACCGATGCCGAGGAATATCAGCGGCGGGTACCAGCCGTTCTGCACACCGTGGTACAGGATATGCAGCACCGAGCCATCCTCATAGATACCTATCTTCAATCCAGGATAGAAAGGAATGTTACCGACAATCATACCGAATCCGATAGGAACGAGGAGCAGAGGCTCAAACTCCTTCTTGATACCCAAAAAGATGAATATCAAGCCTATAAAAATCATTATAATGTGGCCCCACTCTACGTTGGCGAAACCGGTGTAATGCAGGAACTGCACCAGCTGCGTCGACATAAAGTCCATAAAGCCACCTGAAGCTAATATGTTCATTGTTGTATTTTTTAAAGTTTAAAAGGTTTTAAGGTTATAAAGGTTTAAAGTGGGTTGGTTCTTATCAGCCTTTCAACGACCGTAGGGAGCGAACCTTTCCAACCTTTTTAACCCTTTAACTACAAA
Source organism: uncultured Bacteroidales bacterium (assembly GCA_905236645.1). GTDB lineage: Bacteria > Bacteroidota > Bacteroidia > Bacteroidales > P3 > Colimorpha. The sequence continues at coordinate 5,878 of CAJOMZ010000013.1, read as the reverse complement.
CTTATCCGATAACTACCATCACGTCGCCTTCGAGGACAGAGTCGCCTTTGCGGACCTTAACCTCGGTGACAGTGCCTTCAACATCAGCCTCGATGTTGTTCTCCATCTTCATAGCTTCAAGCAGAACAACGGTCTGGCCAGCCTTCACCTTGTCGCCCACGTTGACGAATACGTCAAGAATCGTGCCCGGAAGAGGAGTGGTAACCTTCGAGCCCTTCGAGGCCGCGGCGGGTGCCGACTTCTGGACGGCGCCACCAGGAGCCGCACTGACGCGCGGAGCCGTGCGGGTAGTCATAACAACCTGTTTCTGTTTCAATTCCTTGTCGACAGTCACTTTATAGGGCGTGCCGTTGACATCCAGTTTAATCTCTTGGCCTTCAACCTCGTTGATATCCACCGAGTATTCCGTGCCATTTATTTTGAATTTAAAGTTTTTCATCTTGCTATCTCTTATTATTGTTGAAATAATGATTCATATTATAGAACTTGGCGTTCCAGGGGGTCCAGGCACGTTCCACCTTCTGAATGGTGATGACGGTGTTTTCCTCGTCGTGCATCTCCTCGTCGTAAAGGTAGATTGCAGCTGCGATGGCAGCGTAAATCTCGCCTGAAGTCTCGGAAGCAGAAGGCGTTGCAGCGACCTCGCTCGACTTGGCGGCAACCTTGTTGGCCTTGCGGTCCTGCATCTTTATAATAAGCTTGCCATAGCCTTTCAGTATCAGCGAGATGCACAGCAGGGCCAGGAACACTACCGACACAGCCACAACCGTCAGACCAATACCGACAGGGTCCGACTCGCGGATACGGTCGGCCTGTTTCGGCACGTGGTAGTGGTGGTTGGTGGACTTGCCCTCGCCAAGGCCGATGTTGGCAATGCCGTCGGTCAGGTCGAGGACGTTGATGTCATAGCCCAGCGGATTGCGGCCAACAACAATAAGTTCGTCGGGGTATACCTTGAAAGCGTAGCTGCAGCAGCCGAAGTCGACCCTGTTGACGATATTGCCATCGAGGTCGACAACAGCAAGATAAGAACTGTCCTTCTTGGACGAAGCCAGGAAGAGCACATAACCGTCGTAGAAGCCCACACTCTTGGGGCGCAACACGTTGGCAAGGTCGTGACGGCCACGCGACTCGTCGGCGACTATACGTATCGTCGTGTCGAACATCATCTTCTCACGACGATAGACAATGTCAACGGCGTTGTCGATACTGTCGATGATGACAAACATATCCTGATTGGCAGCATAGCAGGCCAGGACAGACTGGAAGTCTGTCACATCCACCCCTATTGCACTGTGAGGATTGTTCATCTCAAAGTGTGTCAACGCAGTATCTTCGGCCACGGGTTCTGCTGTCTGAGCCCACGACGGAGAGGCGCTCAATGCCAGAACAAGTATGCCAGCTGATAGAATTTTACTTATGATATTCATTGTTTTCTGCTTGATTTAAGAGTTTTATGACTGCTGAACGGAGAGAGTGCGGTGCACGAGGTACCCACTCTCGCCTTTCAACATTCAGGAGAAACACATCTTATTTGTGGTTCTCGCATTCTTTCTTGCATTCCTCTTTCTGCTTGCAGCACTCGCTGTTAGCCTTCTGGCAGCCTTCGCCTTCAGCTTTCTTGCAGCACTGGCCGTCGCCCTTGCACTCAGGTTTCTGTTTGCACGGGCTGGTTTCGGGGCAAGCGCAGTTCTCGCAGTTGGCAGCAAGGCAAACGCTGTCGGGGCAAGTCATCTGGCAATGATGCATACAAGCATCGTCAGCCTGCTCCATCTCGCAGGGTTCGTTTGCAGTGGTGTCTTCCGTTGTAGCATTGCCGTTGCAAGCAACCATTGCGAATGCGAAAGCGATTCCGAGGAATCCAGTCATAAAAGCTTTTTTCATTGTTTGATAAATATTTAATAATTTAAAAAAAGTTTCTGTCAAATTATTCCGGCACAAACCATTACAGCGGTATGTTGCAGTGCTTCTTCAACGGCAGGCTGTCCTTCTTGGTGGCAAGGGCCTGGAGAGCGCGGATCACGCGGAAGCGCGTGTTGCGAGGCTCGATGACATCATCGATATAGCCGTACTTGGCGGCGTTGTAGGGATTGGCGAACTGGTCGTTGTACTCCTTCTCCTTCTCGGCCATAAACTTGGCCTTCTCCTCAGGATCGGTGATCTCTTTGAGAGCGCGGCCCTGCAGCACCTCGGTGGCACCGCTGGCGCCCATAACTGCAATCTGAGCCGTCGGCCAGGCGTAGTTGATATCGCTGCGCAACTGCTTGCACGACATAACGATATGGGCACCGCCATACGACTTGCGCAGAGTAACCGTAACCTTGGGCACCGTGGCCTCGCCATAGGCGAAGAGGAACTTGGCACCGTGAGCGATAACGCCTGCATACTCCTGACCCGTGCCAGGCAGGAAGCCCGGAACGTCGACCAAAGTGACGATAGGAATGTTGAAAGCGTCGCAGAAACGCACAAAGCGCGCTCCCTTGCGGCTGCTGTTGCAGTCCAGAACGCCGGCCATCGACTTGGGCTGGTTGGCAACGACGCCTACCGACACGCCGCCAAAGCGGGCAAAGCCGACCACCAGGTTGGGAGCGAACTTCTCGTGAACCTCGAGGAACTTGCCCTCGTCGACGATAGCGTGGATGATATCCTTGACATCGTAGGCCTGGTTGGGATTCTCCGGAATGATGGTGTTGAGGCTGTCCTCCAAGCGGTCAATCGGGTCCTCGGTGGGAACGTAAGGAGCTTCCTCAAAGTTGTTGGAGGGTATGTAGCTGATAATGTCGCGGATAAGCTGCAGGGTGGCCTCCTCCGTCTCGCCTACGAAGTGGGCGACGCCCGACTTAGTAGCGTGGACCATAGCGCCGCCGAGCTTGTCGGTGGTCACATCCTCGCCGGTAACGGTCTTCACAACCTTCGGGCCGGTAAGGAACATATAGCTGTTCTCCTTCGACATAAGGATAAAGTCGGTCAATGCCGGGCTGTATACCGAACCGCCGGCGCAGGGACCGAAGATGGCGCTGATCTGCGGCACGACACCCGAAGCAAGGATGTTGCGCTCGAAAATCTCGGCATAGCCGGCCAGCGAGTTGCAGCCTTCCTGTATACGCGCTCCGCCCGAGTCGTTGAGGCCGATGACGGGTGCGCCGACCTTCATTGCCTGGTCCATAACCTTGCAGATCTTGAGCGACATAGTCTCCGACAGCGAACCGGCAAACACCGTGAAGTCCTGTGCAAAGACATACACCTGACGGCCGTCGATGGTGCCATAGCCCGTAACGACGCCGTCGCCGAGGAACGACTGTTTCTGCATATCGAAATTAGTGCAGCGATGGGTTACAAACATATCGAACTCTTCGAACGAGCCCTCGTCGAGGAGCAGTGCAATACGCTCACGGGCCGTCAGTTTGCCTTGTTCGTGCTGTTTGTCGATGCGCTTCTGACCGCCGCCCATTTTGGCTTCGTTTCTTTTGTCAAGAAGCTCTTTTATTTTCTCTTCAAATGCCATATTTGAATTGTTTGTAGGTTTATAATGTGAGGCTTACACGCAGTCCTTAGCGCACTGGCTCCACCTCGGAAATTCGTTTATTTGCAGCAAAGCTCCGTCAATACGCCCAGCGTGCTCTTCGGGTGCAGGAAGCCGATGTTCAGGTTCTCGGCCCCCTTGCGTGCCTGCTGGTCTATGAGGCGCACGCCCTTGTCCTTGCATTCGTTCAGTGCGGCGTTGGTGTCGTCGACGGCGAATGCAATGTGGTGCATACCGCCCTTGCCGCCGTTCTTCTCAATGAACGAGGCAATGGTGCTCTCGGGACAAGTAGGCTCAAGAAGCTCGATTTTCACGTCGCCCACCTTGAAAAAGGCGGTCTTTACTTTCTGGTCTGTAACCTCCTCAATGGCATAGCATTTGAGGCCCATTACATCTTCCCAGTACTTGATTGCTTCATCCAGATTGGTAACTGCGATACCAATGTGCTCGATGTGTGAAGGTGTCATATTGCTTGTTTTTAGTTTATTTTTATATAATTCAATGCGATTTGCAGCCATTTTCACACCTAATACACTGTATAGCAACAGCGTATTGAAAAGCAATGAAAAAACAAAAGTACGACAATTATTTGTAACGGCAAAATTTTTTTGCCCTAAGAGCGAAAAAAACTTTCCGCCGCACCCCTGCGATGCCCCTGCGATGCCATTGCGATGGCCCTGCGATGCCATTGTTGCTCCCCTGCCCTGCCCCTGTCACAACCCCAGGCCAAAGACGGACCAACTCCGGTCGTTGTACAAAAATGCACAACGACCAGACATTGCTTTAAATTCAAATCAATTAAACAGGCGTTGGTTATTCTTATATTACACCTGCCACACCAATAGGCTTCGGATTGCAGTATACCTGGCAAGTGTAAATTTTCTTAATCATCCTTTCTCCCACAGTGTCCAGTCGGTCTCCGCAAGGTAACGCTCTATCTGCTCGCGAAGCGGCCTGATGTCGTCGTTTGCTGTATCCCACAAGTCCTTGCTTGACACCTGCGCGTATCCGTGGACAAGTATATGGCGCATATCGATTATTTGTCTCCAAGGCAATTCCTGATGGGCATTCTTGAAATCCAAAGACAGCATATACGCAGCCTCGCCTATTATCTCGATATTCTTCATCGTCGAGAAATAAACACGTATATCCTCAACGAAATCAGTATACGTCACCCCGCTCAATATCTTTTCCACATTCAGCGCATACTACCGCATATCTTCCAAACGGCCCCTGTCCCTGCTACGCTCTCTCATACAAAAGCAATTTATCTCGGTTAACACTGTTGACGGCATACGGACGCAACGTTCCGTCCTCGACAAGATCCACGTCACGGCCAAGCAAATCGCACAAATCCAGCCGCATACCGGCTATTTTCAGAAGGCCTATCTTGCCCGAACGGTCATATTGAACCAAAATATCCACATCGCTTTCCTCGGTTTCCTCTCCCCTTGCGAATGAGCCAAAGAGCCAAGCCCTCAAGACAGGCTGCGTCTTGAAGTAATCGGCAATTATCTGTTTCATAGCTTCTTTGCCCATAATCTACCAAGGTTTCACAATGCAAAAATACGACAATTATTTGTAACGACAAAATTTTTTTGCCCTTAGAGCGAAAAAAACTTTCCGCCGCTCCCCTGCGATGCCCCTGCGATGGCCCTGCGATGCCCCTGCGATGCCCCTGCGATGGCCCTGCGATGCCCCTGCGATGGCCCTGCGATGGCCTTGCGATGGCCCTGCCGCGCCCCTGCGACACCCCTGCCGCATCCCCATACCCGCGACGGACCAACTCCGGTCGTTGTACAATATATGTACAATACTTGTACAATATTTGTACAATTGGTAAACGTACATATATTGTACAAATATTGTACATATATTGTACAACGAACGGAGTTGGTACCTTGAAGTACTGGGAATGAAACGGTTAGGAAACAGGGCGATTTTGGCCTCAAAACCGCCCTGTTTATACTATAATTATACTGAAAATCATTGTCTTACCTCTTGCAACGGGACGTCGACAAGTATCGGCGACCCCATATCGAGGCGCAGGAAGTAGCGCTGGCGTTTGGGCAGTTTGACGTAGTAGTTGTCGGTGGGCTGGTCGTCGGGGATGCGCTGGTCGACGACAAGGCGGCCCTTTTCGTCGAAGATGCGGACGCTGGTGCCACGCAGTGCAGTTGCGCGACTGATTAGCAGCACTTTGCCGTCAAGCTTAAACATCAGCGGCTGCTCCGTTTCCTCGTCGTCGTCAAGGCCCGTTTCGGGTGCGTCCCCGTTGCGCTCGCCGGGCTGCGCCGCGGTGTCGCCGATGTAGATTGTGTCGTGAATGTAGACGGTGTCGTGGATATAGATGAC
>CAJOMZ010000012.1 GCA_905236645.1 uncultured Bacteroidales bacterium | reverse complement strand
GGGAAGGCGACGTGGCCATAGGGCTGCACGGCACGCCGGGGGCCCCCATCGCAGCGACCTGGAACGACACGCTGTGGGGCGTATGCACGCTCGACAGCAACGGCGACGGACTGATGCGCACGTCGCGCCCCGTTCTCGACACCCTTCTGCTCACCGCCACGGCCCAGTTCCACAGGCCTTTGCAGGCCATCATAACCCCGTCGCCGTTCGAGGGAGCCCGGATAGTTGTGGCAGACGTTGCGGTCCACGACTGCGACGGCATTCAGACACAGCAACTTACGCTGCGCGACAGCGCCACGGTATCGGCGACCGTCCGCAATGTGGGCAGCCAAACGGCAACCGGGCACTTCATCTCCCTGAATTCATACAATCGGCATACTATCAGCGAATTGCAGCCACACCAAGACACCGTCATACAGTTTGTCGTCTATCCCGAAACCGACTGCGGCTGGATGACGCTGGACTACGCCACCGGCGACAGCGCGACCTACTGGCAGATGCAGCAAGTGGTTGACATTCTGTCGCCTCGGGTTGAGCTGACATCGGTGGCGCTGATGCGCGACGGCGCGGCGGCTTCAACCTTCGCTCCGAACTCAGACCACACCCTGCAGATTGCCATCGCCAACAGGGGCTCGGGCAAAGCCAAAGAGCTGAGTGCCAGAATGTCGGCCGCAGGCAACGACACCACCGTCACGATCGGCACCCTCGGCGCCGGCGACACGGCGCGGTGCCGGTTCAGGCTTGCCGCCAACACGACGGGTGACAGTCTGGCCGTCAGTCTGAAAATTATGCATCGCGCCGACACGATAACGGTCGACACCGTTTTTCTGCGCGACACCACGCTCGCCATACGTCCCTTACAGGAAAGCGCTATGGGGGTGAAAATATACCCGAACCCGGCAAGCAACATCGTAACACTCAGCGGTTTCCGCCAGACTACACGCATCACCATATACGATGTCTACGGCCGGACGGTGGATGATTTTTTTGTGCAAAGAGGACAAACCGTACAATATTCGACGCAGGAACTGCGTTGTGGCATATACAGCATACTTTTCAGCGAGACGCAGCACGGCACGCCTGTTGCGCGGCAAACGAAGAGGCTGCTGATAGCACGATAAACGACAAGACCAAAGGCAGATGAAGCAGACTGTAACGACATTGCAGATACCACCCCAGACCGATTCCGTTCGCACTGCGCCCGGCGGCGACAGCGCGAGCCACGCGGAGGGGCACGCCGTCCAACCAGCCCCGCAAATGCCTGCAGTACACTACAATACCGAGATTCCTGAGATACTGCTCAGGCCCAACGACAGCATCTTCCTGCCGGACATAGACACGAGCGAATACCTGCTTTGCTGCTACGACACCGTCTTTGCGCCCTACGAAGATGTGCCCGTGAAGCAGCGAGAGAGTATGTTTATCGGCAACAGCCACCACAAGGGATTTGCCGTGCCCGAGACGCACAATGTCCAGCACTCGGGCGACTGGATTTTCGTCACCATAATGCTGCTGCTCACGTTCGTGAGTATCTATATCAACAACCAGAAATTCAAGCTGAAAGACATCTTCCATTCGCTTTTCGACGCCCGCGTCCTTGACCGCGTTTTCCGCGAAAGCAACATCCGCACCTCGTCGCTGCTGCCTATGGTTGGCATCTATCTGGCGTCGGTGGCGCTGACAGCCATCAAGGTGATAGGCGAGAATGCGTCGTTTGTCACCGTGCTGCCCGACTATCTGATGTATCTGGCGATACTGGGAGGCCTGATTGCGTTCATATTCCTCAAGAACAGTTTGATACGTCTGCTGGGCAATGTCTTCGAGGACCGAGGGGCGACGACGCTCTACATTTCGAGCAACAATCTGTTCTATTTCGTCGGCGGATTCGTTTTTGTTCCACTTATGTTGCTGCTCTTTTACTGCCCGTCGGCAGAAGAAGCCATATTGAAAACCACAATCTTTCTTATCGGCATAATACTCATTGTCAGGCTTTTCAGGGGCATACAACTAATTTTAACAAATTCAAAGACTTCTAAATTATATTTATTTTATTATCTTTGCATTTTTGAAATCGTACCCATTTTGGTAATGGCTAAGATTGTATTATTGTAGATTACAGGTAGTTGCACATTTTGAACAGCATCGTATGAAATTGAAAAAAATCCTGATTTCGCAGCCCGAGCCTGCCGATTTGGAGAAGTCGCCCTACAAACGTCTGGCAAGTGAATTCAAACTGGACCTCACATTTTATAAGTTTTTCGAGGTTGTCGGCATTTCCGCCACCGAATTCCGCAAAAGCAGAATTCACATTACTGACTACACAGCAGTGATTTTTAACAGCAAGAACTCTGTGGACCACTTCTTCAGAATGGCCAAGGAGTTGCGTGAGGTCATCCCCGAGAGTATGAAGTATTTCTGCCCGACCGAGGCGATTGCCCTCTACCTGCAAAACTACATACAATACCGTAAACGCAAGATATTCTTCGGCAACCAGCACTTTGCCGACCTCATCGATGTGATGACCAAGCATCGCGAGGAGAAGTTTCTGTTCCCTTGCTCGGACGAGAAACAGACTGAATACACAAAGCTTCTCGACAAGGCCAAATTCAAATACACCAAGGCACCGATGTACCGCAGCGTGCCGCGCGACCTTAAGCAGTTCAAGCTTGAGGACTTCGATATGGTGGCTCTTTTCTCGCCCATCGGAGTACGCTCGCTGCTGATGAATTTCCCCAATGTCAAGGAATCGTCGGTACTTGTGGCTGCCTTCGGCACTTCGACCCACGCAGCACTGAATGCCGCCGGCATCAAGATAACTATTGCCGCCCCGACGAAGAACTCGCCCTCTATGGCAATGGCCATTGAGAACTATATGCTTGGCAAACAGCAGGAAGCAGTGCTGGTTGTCAAGCCCTCGTCGTTGAAGAATTCCAAGTCGGCACACTCGGCAAAGGCTACCGGCTCAAAGAAAACCAAATCGGTGTTTGCAAGCAAGACCAAATACAAACAGCTGATGGAGGAAAAGAAAGCCAAAGCCGCCGCACGCCGCGCCGAACGCGCAGCCGAGAAAGCCCGCAAGGAGGCCGAAGAGACACAAAAAGCCGATAACAGCGGTAAGTGATGTACACTTTCAGAAAAGATGAGCGACTCTGCAACAAGAAAATCATTTGCGATCTCTACACTTCGGACAACAGATTGCTCGTGTATCCTTTGAGTGTACACTGGCTGATTACAGAGCAGGAACATCCCTGCAGGCTGCAGGTGCTGATTGTCGCACCGAAGAAGAAGCTGCACCACGCCGTTGACCGCAACCGCACAAAGAGGCTGATGCGCGAATGCTACCGGCACCGCAAACATCTGCTGCTTGAGACACTGGAGCAACGAGGCCTGTCGATGGCCCTCAGCGTCAACTACATCCACAACGCCCTGCCTGACTATAAACAGCTGGGGCACACTTTCGACAAGCTTTTGGAAAAACTAATCGAGGAGTTGGAACAATGATTAAACGCCTGCTGACAAAGGTATTCCTGCTGCTCATTAAATTCTACCAACAGTGCATCTCGCCGCTCACGCCGGCAGCCTGCCGCTATACCCCCACTTGCTCCCAATATGCGAAGGAGGCCATCCTGAAATACGGTCCTTTTAAAGGGTCGTGGTTAGCATTGAAACGGATTTTGCGCTGCAACCCCTTTGGCGGCTCAGGCTACGACCCCGTACCATAACCTTAATTTACAGTTACTTACCAATACGGTTGGATTTTTTATTGCAAAAAGCAATCCTATTTGGAGAATTATGCGTATTTTTGCATCATAAATATTTAAACCTACAAAACAATGAAAAAATTTAGATTTTTAGCCCTTGCTATGGCAACAGTGCTGACTTTCGGTATGGTCAGCTGCGGACCTAAAGACGACGATGTACCCTACGAAGGTATAACGCTCAACAATGGTGAATTTATTGAAATCAACTCGTATGGCACCGACACTACAGCAGCTTACAAACTGCATTTTAAAGTTTATTTAAGCGACGGCAGCCTTGTCATTGAAAACCTCACAAACAATCACAACATTTCAGGTATGCCCGATATGGCTTGTACTACTGGCGCAAAAATTGCCGATGTAGGCAAAGTTAAAGGCATTGCCAAGATTGACGAAATTCCTGCCGCTGGCGATTTCGGCGATTCGGCTCCTGCCACCGAAAAACACGGTTATGTAGTTGAGGCAAAAGGAACCCATAACCTTGACGCATACAACAGCCCGAATTTTCACGATCCCACCACACAGTATATGCGCATCTGGCTTGAAGAGGCAACAGACAACGGCTTCAAGCTGCGCTACGAATTCCCCTTCATACCAGAGGAATAACAGCTAAAAGATATCTACAAAAAAGGTTCCGGATCCGGAACCTTTTTTTTATTTCTGTTTGTTGGCTTCAAGATACTGTTCCAACAGACGTTGGACATACTTGCCAAACACATCGAACTCGATGTTGACTACCGTGCCAGGGGCAAAATTGTGGAAGTTAGTGACCTTGTAGGTATATGGGATGATGGCCACGCTGAACATCCCCGGCTCGCTGTCGACCACCGTCAGGCTGACGCCGTTGATGCTGATTGAGCCCTTGGGGACGGTAATGCTTGGGGCATTTTTAGCATCGTATTCGAAGTAGAAGCGCCAGCTGCCGTTGTCGTCCACGACTTTGGTGCAGGTGGCCGTCTGGTCGACGTGACCCTGCACGATGTGGCCGTCGAAACGGCCGTCCATACACATAGAGCGTTCCACGTTGACCTCCGTGCCTACCTGCCAGGTGCCGAGATTAGTCTTGAGCATTGTCTCGTCCATAGCGGTGACGACATATTGCTTCTTTTCCCTGTCCACCTTCACTACCGTCAGGCAGCAGCCGTCGTGGGCCATACTCTGGTCAATGGCCAACTCGTCGCCGAACGGCACCTCCAGCGTGAAGTGGTAGTTGGTATTCTCCTTTTCTATCTTGACGACCTTGGCCGTCATTTCTATAATGCCCGTAAACATATTATTGTCCTTATCTGCTTTACTTTATAACTACTTGAGGAATGTTTCGTAATAGTCGAACATCTTTTTATACAGGTGCAGGCGCTCGCGGCCCAGCACATTGTGTTCGTGGTGCGGATAGACGAAGTAGTCGACCTGCTTGAAGTTGTTGATGCAGCGCTCGATGAACTCGGTGCTGTGCTGCGGGACGACGGTGTTGTCTTCACCGCCCTGTATGACCAGCAGGCGACCTTCGAGATTCCGTGCCTTGTTGAGGAGGCTGGTGGCTTCGTAGCCCTCGGGGTTCTCCTGCGGAGTGTCCATATAGCGCTCGCCGTACATAATCTCGTACCACTTCCAGTCAATGACGGGGCCACCGGCACAACCCACCTTGAAGACTTCAGGATGAGCCAGTTTCATCGTTATGGTCATAAAGCCGCCGAAACTCCAGCCCTCGACGCCCATACGGTCTTGGTCGACGTATGGCAGGCTCTTGAGGAACTTGACGCCCTCCATCTGGTCGGCCATCTCAATCTCGCCGAGGTGACGGTGGGTGCAGCTCTCGAACTCAAAGCCACGGTTGTCGGTGCCGCGGTTGTCGACGGTGAATACCACATAGCCCTGCTGGGCGAGGAACAGGAAGTACAGATTGCCGCCGCCAAGCCAGCTGTCGGTAACCAGCTGCGAGTGCGGGCCGCCATAGACATATACCAGCGTGGGGTATTTCTTGCCAGGCTTCATATTTGGGGGCGTGATGAGACGATAGTAGAGGTCGGTCGTTCCGTCGGCAGCCTTGATGGTGCCGAGCTTGACGGTGGGCATAGCGTAGTCCTTAAGGGGATTCTCGGCAGCATACAGCTCGTGGGCTGTATGTTTGCTGAATTGGCCATTCTTGCCGTATTTAACGCTGTTCCACATAGCGCGGGCGGGCATATCGACAGAGGAATAGACATAAACAAAGCTGCTGCCGTCCTCGTTGAGCATTACGCTGTGTGTCCCTTTGTCAAGGGTGAGGCGCCACATCGTGCCGTCTTTCAGGTTGACGCGGTAGGCGTCGCGGCCGGCAAGGTTGTCCTTGTTGGCATAGACAAAGATATTCTCACCCTTCTTGTCGAACTGGATGAATTCCTCGACCTCGTATTCGCCTTTGGTCACCTGCTTCACCAGGCTACCATCAGCGTTGTAGAGATATAGGTGCTTGTAGCCGTCGCGCATTGAGAACCAGAGGAAACGGTCGCCTTTGGGAGTGAAGATCATAGGCTCGCAAGGCTCCACATAGCGTGGATTGGTCTCCTCGAAGAGCACCTTCACGAAGTCACCCGTGGCGGCGTCGTACTGCTCAAGCCACATCCTGTTCTGTTCGCGGTTTATCTTGGCGATGTAGACATACTGTTCGTCGGGACTCCAGGCGATGTTAGTGAGGTACATCTCGCGCTCGTGAACCGTAGTGTCACGGCAGGTGTTGAGATACACCAGTTTCTGCGAAGCGCAGTCCCACACGCCCACGGTGACCCAGTGGCTCTGCATACCGGCCATAGGGTACTTGATGTTGCGCACCTCCGCCTCGCGTGCCTTGGTATTGACCAATGGATAGTCGACAACCATACTCTGGTCCATACGGTAGAAAGCCAGACGCGAAGCTTTGGGCGACCAGAAGAGGCCGCCGTTAATGCCGAACTCGTTGCGGTGCACGCTCTCGCCAAGGACGATGTTGTAGCCGTCGCCGCGTTCGACAAGCTTGCCGTCGACATAGAGGTTGCCCTCCTTCAGCTCGACGCGCTCCTCAAGCTTTGGGTCGTTGTTTGCAGGTTTACGCCAATCCTCCTGTGCGTCAGTAAGCTTAAACTCCTTCTTGCCGTCAAAGCCATACAGTTCCTTGCCTTTATAGTAGGTGACGGTCTTGCCGTCGGGAGCGAAGATGAAGCTCACAGCCTCACGCTTTGGATAAAGGTTGCGGTCCATCAGTTGATCCCACTGCAGGAGCTTCTCCTGCGAAAAAGCGGTGCCAGCAATCAACAGCACTGCAAGAGTCAAAAATATTTTTTTCATAGATTTAATAATTCTTCCAATTTCTAAACTTCAGGTTGAACACGCCGAAGAAGGCCTCCTTGAATATCTTCATACTCATCTTGCTTGTGCCCAGCACACGGTCGGTGAAGATGATAGGCACCTCGTAGATCTTGAAGCCTAAGCGCGTAGCCGTATACTTCATTTCTATCTGGAAGGCATAGCCGACAAACTTCACCTTGTCGAACTTCATTTTCTCCAGCACCTTGCGGCTCCAGCACACAAAGCCGGCCGTTGCGTCGCGCACCTTCATTCCTGTGACAATACGAACGTACTTGGAGGCATAGTAGCTCATCATCAGTCGTCCCATAGGCCAGTTGACGACACTGATCTTGCCGTCTACATAGCGACTTCCGACCACCACATCGCCCTTGCCCGTCGAGCAAGCCTCATACAGGCGCGGCAGGTCGTCGGGGTTGTGGCTGAAGTCGGCATCCATCTCTATCATATATTCATAGCCGTGCTCGTTGCCCCAGCGCATACCGTCAAGATATGCAGTGCCAAGACCCAGCTTACCCTTGCGTTCCTTGATAAACAGGCGGTTGGGAAACTCCTGCATAAGACGTTTGACTATGTCGGCTGTACCGTCGGGCGAGTTGTCCTCGACAATAAGCATATCAAACTCTTTCTCGAGCGAAAAAACCTTACGGATAATATTCTCTATATTCTCTTTCTCGTTGTATGTGGGCGTAATCACCAGTGTATCTGACATAACCAATAGTATTTAAAAACAATTTGCAAAAATACGAAAATAAATCCAAATGGCGGAGACAAAATCGCCATCCGACATCTATCAACTTAATCTATCGCCTTTTAGACTTCCAGCACAGAAGTAAAAACCACCCCAACGAGACACCGATGAAGTTGGCGACAAGGTCGCTGGGGTCAAAACCGCGATAGAAAAGCAAGAGCTGGCCCGACTCTGTGACGGCGGCGAACAGCAATCCCAGCAGCCAATGGGGAACAAACAATCGCTGCCTGCCAAGCTTGAGGTCCATCAAAAAGAACACAAACGGGACATATACCGAGGCGTGCAGCAAGTGGTCGAGGCGGATGCGAAGCAGATAACTGTCCAGTTCCAGCCCCAAGCCATTCACCGGTGCCCACATAAGCACCAGCAGCAAGGCCAGATAGACCCAACGCTGCCATCGCCGCTGCTTTGGTCCAAACACCTTGAACGGCAGGTTGAGCAGCGTGCGCCGCAATGCAACACGTCGGGACTTGCGCCTCCATTCGTCGCTGTCGCATACTTCTCTGCTCCCATCGCTATGGTCGACGGCCACAAGCTTTGCCAGCACATCCTTGCGGCTCACGCATTCTGTGTTCCAGCAGTTGTCGCCACGGAACACAAGGCGATCGCCGTCCATCCTTATAAGCCTGTGGATAACGCACCGTCCCTGATGGACAAACAGATAGACCTCGCCGCGATGCAGGTCGCCCTCAACCGATGCCAGTTCAATACGGTCGCTGCGTCCGTCTATCAGCGGCAGCATACTGCTGCCGCCAAAGGCAATGGTCACCGTAAGTCCCTGTGCAAGACGGTCCTTCATCTCGTCGACTATGAAGCTGTCGGCTTCGTTGGGTATCATTATGCGTTTCTTAGCCATAGCAACGATTATCCAAAAATGGTTCTGCAGCTCAGCTGTGCCGCGGCCACGTCGGGCAGGCAAGCCAGACGGTAGGCCGGCGCAACGGCGATGGTATCCGAAATGATGTCGATAAGCAAGTCGGCATAGCGCCCGTCCTGCATCAGTGCCGGAGGCAGCGAAGGCTGCAAAGCGGCCAGAGCCCCTGGAATAGACAGCCGGTGCATACTGTTCTCTTTTGCCTGCGACAGGCGCACGATGGCCGCCAAGGGGAACCGCCGGGCCACATAGCACGGCGTCTTGCCGCTCCACGGGCTGCCATACACGTAGGGCTGTCCACCCTCAATAGTCAGCACCGGACTGTCGTCATTGAGCAGATGCGCATCGGGTATACTGCCAAGCCACAGCCTTGTATGCGTGCTCTTGCCCGTTCCCGACTCGCCAAGGAAAAGCACAGCGCGTCCCTTGTGGACAATCACCGAGCTGTGGACAAACGTGAAGCGCGACGACGCCGAGAGCATACTGAGGGCAAACCACAGCGAAAAACGCAATGCCGACTCGTTGCGGCATCCTGTCGCCTCGACAATGGCGCTGCCAAAGCGATGACGCATAGCGATCAGCCGAGAGCCGTTGCCCGACTCGTGCATCTCATAGAAATAATCGTCGCCGCTGCGACTGAAGCGGCAACGGGCCGCAATCTCGCTGAATGTGAATTCGCTCAGTGTCTCACCGTCTGTGGCAGGCTCGAGGTCAATGCCGTAACGCACCGTCCATTCCGCCTCGCATAGGTCGGTAATGAACGGCTGCGCGCCATTGTAAGAGCGCAGAAAACGCTCGGCGCAGTCGCCTTCAACCGCGAGCCTATGGCCTCCAACACACAGCGCAACTCCCATCAGCCTAATATATTGTGTTTCTGCAATGTTGCAACCCATTCGGACGCATCCCTCACGGCCGTAGCCTCGTCCACGTCATAGCGTTCCGTAAGCAGAACGACAACATCTTCCTGCCCGAACTCCCTGCCACACAGACTGTTCCACAGATAGAGCGACGTCTCGTTGAGGGCAATGACCGTAGTCATATCGCCAGGATTCCGGCCTTGCACCATAACGATGTCCTCGCCGGCCACATTACGGACCTTGTATTTAGGCAAAATCTTCATATTCTGTACATTTAAAAAGCCACACCGACACGAAACCCTGCAGTGAACGCCAGCCAGCCGTCGGCAGGGAACAGCATAAAACTATGATAATAATTGTTCGCGTTGCCCGTGCCCACCGAAGGACCAAGGCCGCAGTACACGTCGAACAAAAACCAATCCCACAGAAGTTGGTAGCCACATTCAGCAAGAAGGGCGAACTGGCGAGTCTCCTCGGGAGCTGTCGACGGCATATCGCCCCGTCCTTTCGTCCTCACTCCTTCTCCACCTCGTTGCGGGCCGTAAACGAACTGCGCATATACCAACTCGGGCTTCACGTACATTCCTGCCAGCCAGCTGCGTGACGAGCCCTGCGGAACCAGGCGCCATTTGTACGCAAACTTGGTCAAAAGCCCCTTTGAACGGGTGTGGTTCATCCAGTCCCAGCCCATTCCGATTAATCCCACCGTCAGCTCGGCACTGTTGCGCTTGCTGAAGGCACGCTCATAGGTGAACCGCGACGAACCGCTGCCCAAAGAAAGAAGAGTTACCTTGAAATCGTTGCGCAATCCAACTGTCTCACTGCTGCTTTGCGCTTGGAGCGCCACGGGAAAAAGCAGCGCCACAAGGCAAAACGACAAAACTATTTTACTGAGTTTTAAGTTCATATCTCGTCTGAAGAATATCGTTAGATTGTACAAAATTACATTTTTTTCTGCATACGGCAAAAAATTCGTACTTTTGCACTCGGATAAAACGTTAAAAATGGATACTCTGAAATACAACCTGCGCGGCGTATCGGCTGCCAAAGAAGACGTGCACAACGCCATCAAAAACATCGACAAAGGCCTCTACCCCAAGGCCTTCTGCAAAATAATCCCCGACATCCTGGGCGGCGATCCCGACTATTGCAACATAATGCACGCCGACGGCGCCGGCACCAAATCGTCGCTGGCCTACCTCTACTGGCGCGAAACCGGCGACCTCAGCGTGTGGAAAGGCATTGCCATAGACGCAGTCGTGATGAACCTCGACGACCTGCTGTGCGTCGGCGCCGTGGACAACATACTGCTCAGCAGCACCATTGGCCGCAACAAGCGCCTTATCCCCGGCGAGGTTATCAGCGCCGTAATCAACGGCACCGAAGAGTTCCTGCAGCAGATGCGCGACCTTGGCATAGGCATCACCNNTGGGCGACCTGGTTCGCACCATCATCGTCGACAGCACCGTCACGGCACGTATGCGCCGCGCCGACGTCGTCGACAACGCCCACATCCGTCCCGGCAACGTCATCGTAGGCCTTGCATCCTACGGCAAAGCCACCTACGAGACCGAATACAACGGCGGTATGGGCAGCAACGGCCTGACCTCGGCACGCCACGACGTCTTTGCGAAACACTACGCTCAGCAGTTCCCCGAAAGCTTCGACCACAACCTGCCCGACGAAGTGGTATACTGCGGCGGCAAACGCCTCACCGACCTCACCGAAGTCGACGGCGTCGACGCCGGCCGTATGGTCCTCTCCCCCACCCGCACCTACGCCCCCGTCATACGTCGCGTCCTCGACCAATACCGCCCCAAAATCGACGGTATGATACACTGCAGCGGCGGCGCACAGACAAAAGTGCTGCACTTCATCGACCGGCTGCACGTAGTCAAGGACAACCTCTTCCGCCTCATCCACGAGCAGAGCGGCACCGACTGGCGCGAGATGTACACCGTCTTCAATATGGGCCACCGTATGGAAATCTACACCGACGAGGCCACCGCACAAGGCATCATCGACATAGCCCGCAGCTTCAACATCGACGCCCGAATCATTGGACACTGCGAACCCTGCGACCACGCCCAAGTCACCGTCCGCAGCGAGAACGGCGAATACGTCTATTAGCCACCTCCCGACACATAATACCAACGCATATTGACGCCGCAATTCCAGCGGCGTCTTTTTTTGTGCCTCCACGACGGCGGGGCGGGATGCCTCCCGAACATTGCCAGCCCAAGAACGGGGACTGACAAAATGTCAGTTTTATTAAATTTCTACCAAAGCCTAATCAAATTTTATCAGTGTAAAATTTGGTAAGAATTTGATAAGAATTTGGGTAGAATTTGATAAGAATTTGATACAGGGAATCAGCGAGTTACGTTTAGGGTTATTTTTAGCATAATCACTTGCAGATTTATCAGAAATGCGCATCAAAAAACCTGACAAAATGTCAGGTTTTTCTTCGTGTGGGTCTTGAAAAATGTTTTTAGGATCAGTTTTGCTCAACCGTGTTACCCTTCGATCTTGAATCCATAATAGTTTTAATCAAGTTATCAAACCAGCAAGCCACCTTATCTTTCAGTTCCGGGGTCGAGTCAAATGTTTCTTCGAGTGTCATTTTCCCGAACTCATAAAAGGGGCTTTCCAACACCTTCCACCAAGTATCGCCTGCTTTGAATCCTCCATACTGGTTTTGGAACATTACAGCTGAATGGGGTGTGCCTTTGGCGCGAATGATGTAATGTCCATACGTCAGCTCAAATAGGATATCGACATAAACCTTGCCCCTGCTCCTTCCTTTATTGTCCGTCTCGTAACCCATTTTTTCCAGATTGAAGCGCAAATAGTCTTTCTCGGCATTTCCTTCGTCTTTCTTCCACCCCATTTTCTCCCATCTCTTCATATATTCTTTCCACGTGGTTTTATCCGCCACCGAATCTGACGGGTGTATCCCAATTCCACCCTTCTCCTTGTATTGTTTGGCCGCAGCGACAATCGAATCGAACCCACGAACTTCACTTTTTGTTTGATTCTTCTTTTTTGTGTTCCCGTCGCCGTATAGTTCATTCTGAAAACAACGAACTATGTTCATCATATTATTCGTAATGCAGGATTCCTCTGTTTTTTCAACAGGACATCCTTTTGAAAGAAGCTCCTCCGTTTGGTTTACTATCTCTTGATAGTGTTCGTCCGTAGTATGAAGTGCCACAAGCGACAGTTGATACTGCAGTTTTGTGTAGTCGTCATCATTGATTACTTTATCTTTGACGATGTTGCATAGCAATTTTATATATTCCTGATATATACGGAGTTTTTCCTCATATATTTTTGTCTTCTTTTGATTGGCGAACTCTGATTCGGTCTGACTGTTGAGCAACAGGTTGGTGATAATAACCGTAATTGCAGCACCGAGCAAGGCAGAGAGCATTTGAAATGGGATATCCTGTTTGGTGAAGAGATGCCATAGATAAGCAAAAACCAATACTACTACAAAAAGCAGTACTGAAACAATCGACATTCTGTACTTTTTCATATTAAATGTTTTTGAATATTATCGATACCTAAAATAATGTTTCGTTTGGTTTCGTCGCTCAGTTTCCTCAACAGGCAGTAGTCTTTGTCTGACACAAGCATCCGCGTATACATAGAGGCTGCGGCCTTGACTCTGATTTTTGTGAAGACACACACCGCGGGGTCGAAGCGTCCCATATCACCACGATGGCTAAAGTTCATACCATAGCACGGTTCGCAGTGGGGATAGATGAAGCAGTCTTTGCAGCCAGGGCTCAGTTCCAAGCCATTCTTGCAGTTCAGGTCACAAAACAGTTGCTCTATTTTCTCCTTGTCGTATTCGCGCGAGAAGTCACTGATAAACGAATGGCAGGGATACCGATGCCCATACATATCATAGGCCACAATATTGAATCCTGCACCACAGGCTCTGTTGCGTGGAATATTGGCGGTATTAACCAATAAGGCCGGCGACAGATCGACCATAGGACAAGGCTCCAGGTCAGGATGGTCGAGGTAGTACCCTATCAACAGTTCCAGCTGATCGGCAAATACAGGAGCTGCAATTTCAGTATTCCACGGCACCTCCATAGCCAGCGAGGGATTAACAAGGAAACCTATGTCGCGGATGGCTAAAATGTCATTATACATATTTGGCAACGCATCTGGATTCACAGTCATCTTCACCCGCTGGCGAGGCCAGTTGCGAAGGAAGAAGTCAAAATCTATTCTGTCGAAAGAATTGCATCGGTTACGGTTGTGCGTTTCCCTTCCACCATCAAGACTGAGGATAAGAGCAAATCTTTCACGGTTCTCTGTCAGCCACGACTTCATCTCCCCGTTGAGCAGGGTTCCGTTGGTGGTGGCCATAAGGCGAAGATGCCTGTGGCTATAGTTCTTCCACAGCCACTCGCTCAGTTCGCACATTAAACTCCATTCCAAGAATGGCTCGCCACCGTGGAAGACTATGTCGAACGAGTCGAACTCCATATCCTGCATTTCCTTCTCCAGCACATGCTTCATCGTGGCAAGATTGGTCGATGCTGTGTTTTTCCCTTGTTCATAGCAATAGACACACCGCAGGTTGCAACAATTGGTAACGATTATAAAAATATTCTTTGTTTTGCGAGAATCAGTCATAATTGTAGGTTTTGAATGATGCATTGCGCACCTGCGATTAAACTATGTTTGGTGTTGTCGTCAAGATTTCTCAGTCTAATGTGGTTGGGGCATTCGGTGAACATTCGTGCCAGCAACACAGCATTGGCCAGATGGGTAACCTTGAACAAAGCACATATTGCCTCTCTCAGTTCGATGTTACCTTGTACAGAAGCCACAAGCGCCGGACAAGAGCAGCAAACAGGCTGTGCTGGGCACTGTGCACATCCGTTATGGAGCATACCGCTATCCACTATCGATTCATCATCTAAACGCCATATACCATTGTTATAGTAGGGTGTGCAACGGTGGCAGCCATAGAGTCGTCCGTCAACTCCAATACAATGTGTATTACATCCTGGACGGCATTTTTCTGCCACAGCACCACTGCCAATAATATTCACTGACTCCAAGAGTTGATTGAACGGCATCTGCTCGGGATTCGTGAGATAGTAGTCAACTAAATGCGAAAGCTGTGAAGCCCACCGTTTGGGTTCGTGGCGGGGGTCCCAATGGCAGTCGTCGGCCAAAACACATTTTACCCTGAATCCTTGCTCTTGAAGTGTAATTACGTCGTCTGCCAAGTGGTTCATATTGTCGGGACAGGCCACCATACTAACTTCGGCATTGACTCCGTATGTGCGCAAAAAGAAATCAATATCTATGCTGTCGTATGAACCGCAACGGTTTCGGTTGTGCGTTTCGCGCGATCCGTCGAGGCTTAGGCTGGCGTGGAACAAATCAAGGTTATCCGCAAGCCATTGCTGCACCTCACCGTGAACCAGTGTTCCGTTGGTGACAGTCTTCACAAACACATCGCGGCCATGATATCGCTGGCGGATATACTCTACAATACCCTTTATAAGCCCGAACTCTATGAATGGCTCACCACCCATCAACAGCAGACGCAGCGGTCTGTCGGGATATGTGGTAAGCACCTCGTCTATGGCCTTCTGTGCTGTCTCCAATGTCATAGAGGCAGTGCGCCGCTTGTCGCAATAGCAGTAGGAGCAGCACAGGTTGCACCGCTCAGTGACCAAAAGTGAGAGTTGGTAAGAATTATCGCTATTGTTCATAATTGTCAAAATGGAACGGAAGGCACCCTCTATAAAGGTGCCCTCCGCTTCTAATGCAGAAGTCATCAACCGGTGAAACCGTTGGCGCAGCTGCCGCCCCAGCACGAGGAGCAGGCGGTGGGATTGCCGTTCAGACTGTTAACTGTGTTGCCGCAGTTCAGCGAGTTCTTCAGGCTCTCCAGCTTTTGCATCATCTCATTGGAAATTTCTAGTTTACCCATGAGTAATAAAGTTTTTAGTTCCCCCTACTCTATTGCAGGCTTTTCGGGTGCCGCCTATGGTTCTATGAGTTCGTATTTTCTGCCAACCACAGAATAAGTCCTGCTGCGAAAAAGCCCGCCAACAATCCCCAAAACCAGCCATGGCTGGCAACACCGACCCAGATTCCAACACCAATTCCTACCAGTGGGGCCACTATTGGGAACCTTCCCAATCGTCCAATTAAATTCAGTATCAGACATATAACAATCAGACCTAGGATAATTTCACCTATAATTAGCAACACCTTAAAAATAGATAATACTACCATATTCTGTAATATTATTTCTTAGACCAATAGTAGGTTCCAAGTCTTCGTTGGCTTGGATCGTCCACATCCCGATATTTTATCCCAATAGTCCCACACTTGTTGCAACGATAACATGAATGTGGAACCATTCCTTGTTCTCCTAATTCTTCCCAGAACTTGTCTTGACGCCAACTCTCAAGTTCATCAAACTCAAGGGTTGTAGTATCCCAACTTGAGCAGTGTACACATTGGTGATCACTGAAAAAAGAGTTGAAAATTCCCATTTGTTTTTAATTTTTTCCCCCGACCCTCCAACGGAATGTTAATCATTATACCAATGAGAAAAGGCATAAGGTTATGTGCTTATGTCCGTTGTTGTTGAGGTAACGCCAATCACCTTTGAAGGAACGGTCTTGAAGGAACATTTCTCACGCCTGGCGGTATGCTGAAACATAATAGCATACACATACAAGCGAAAGCACCTTTGCTCCATCCTCCTTCGGAAATTTGGCGTATTTCAACAACAGGACAGTATTGCAATGCTTTTCTTGCTTACACTTTCCACTCTCGAAAGCAACTGCAAAAATACAAATTTTTTCTAACATAGCAATATTTTGACTTATATTTCTTTTTGTTGAATGAACCACAAACAGTTCAAATTGCAGGGTATTTTTTTTCTGATTCAAAGGAATACGCCATCTTTTCAAGTGTTCAAATGACTCAAAAAAGCCGAAAATGTACAGAAGCTCTCAAGGAAACGCAAACGGGGAAAAAGGAAAACAATCGGGAATCCAGATAACATTTGCGAGAATTGTGGTCACCAGTTCAGCTATGTTCAGTGTAGACTTCTACTTGCAGCATCTGTTCACATATCAATTGCCCAAATACAAGGATATGGAGGTCACTTGCCGCTTTTATGCCTGTTGCAGTTGCGGCAAAGCAAAATAAAATTGCCTTTGGAGGCTGAAAGTCTCCAAAGGCAATTGATGTTTTACTGCTAATAATCGGCTGTTTTACTCGATGGCGGCAGCGATTTGGGCGGCCAACTCCTGCATTTCGGCAGGCTCCATCTTTACGTGGTGGCCAAAATTGAGGTCGCCGGGGTTGTTGAGCGGCATAAGGTGGATGTGCGTGTGCGGGACATCGATGCCGACAACGGCAACACCTACTTTAACGCAGGGGCAGACCTTTTTAAGGCCGCGAGCCACGGTGCGGCTGAAGCGGTGCAACTCGACAAAGAGGTCGTCGTCGAGGTCGAAGATGTAGTCTACCTCTTTCTTGGGGATGCAGAGCACGTGTCCGCGGACTACCGGATTGACATCGAGGAATGCAAGGCAATGGTCGGTTTCGGCCACTTTGTAGCAGGGTATCTCGCCTGCCACGATGCGTGAGAATATGCTTGCCATAATGTGGTGGGATTAACGTTCGACTGATAGAATTTCAAAATGCATTGTGCCTGCAGGCACTACGACTTCGACCTGTTCGCCGGCGCGCTTGCCGAGGAAGGCCTGGGCGAAGGGCGATGAGACGGAGATGAGTCCTTTTTTGAGGTCGGCTTCGCTTTCGGGCACTATGGTGTAGACCTGCTTCATATTGTTCTTGGTGTTCTTGATGGTGATTTTTGAGAGCAGGAGCACTTTTGACGTATCGATCTTGGACTCGTCGAGCAGTCGGGCGTTGGCTATAAGGTCCTGAAGCTTGGAAATGCGGGCTTCGAGATGGCCCTGGGCCTCTTTTGCCGCGTCATATTCGGCATTTTCGGACAGGTCGCCCTTGTCGCGTGCCTCGGCTATGGCGGCAGCGGCAGCAGGCCGGTCGAAAGCGATCAGATGGTGAAGCTCGTCTCTGAGTTTCTGTAGGCCCTCTTCGCTATAATATTTTATTTCTGACATTGTTCTATATTTTATATTGAAAACTTCTGTTGTTGCAAATTATGTTAAAAAGTAGGAAAGGCCCTTTATAAGACCTTTCCTAACTTTTACTTATGTGGATTGTCTCTCTTAGAACTTGAAGGTAGCACCGATTGAGTGCGAGCCTTTCAGGTTGTATGCATTACGATAGGAATAATCGATGGAGAGAGCGGTGTTGCTGTCCTTCTTGAGTGGGATGTTGACAGAGGCACCTGCCGAGAGACCTGCATTGGCCGTGACACGACCAGTCTGGTAGACGTAGGCAGCACGGACCTCGAAGCGGTTGAGCAACGAGTACTCGAAACCGAGACCGAAGTTGTCGCGCAGGAAGGCATTAGAGGTGAAGTTGGCAGCGAGAGTAAGGCGCTGTTCCCACTTCTCGAACAGGAAGTCGTAGGAAAGACCGATGTTGAGGCAGGTGGGAAGCTCCATCTCGGCATCGCGGAACTCGACGGTCATTGAGTTGCCCGCATCGTTGACAGTGGTGAAGGAAAGACCTGTACCGCCGAAGCTGAGGGAGGGTCCGATATTCTTAAGAGAGATACCGAACTTCAACTCGTCGTTTTCACCAGTCTGATACTGAATACCAGCATCGAGAGCAACACCGGATGCTGTAACGTTGTCGGTCGACTCTGTGATAACTTTAATATTGCCACCTCCGTGAATAGACGTAGTGAACGAATAGGAGAACGCGACGTTAAGGTTCATCAAAGTCGGCGAGATTGTTCCGTTATTACCCGGCTCGGGGCTTTCGGGTGTGGTGACATAAATATCGCCGCAACCCATTGCCATAACGTAAGCACCGAGAACGCCGGCCTCGCCCAATCGGAGGGCAAGACCGAAGGCGTTGACCGAAGCACCGCTAACGAGACCGTTACGGCCGCCGTAGAGCATTGTATTGCTGTATACGAATTCTGTTTTCTCAACGAATGAAAGGCCTGCGATGTTGCTGAAGAAAGCATCGATGCCTCGTGCACACGAAGTGTTGATGCCACCCCAGCTCGAGCTGCGGGTCCAAGGGTTGATGAGCAGTTCAGTGGCTCCTGCCGTACCTCTACGATTGTCGTTGCCAGCAAACACACTCGGGGCCGACAGCGACGCTGTGAGGATCATTACAGTTAATATACTTAATATTCTTTTCATTTCTGTCAAAATTTTTAAGATTGATGATTATTAGAACTGGAAACCACTCATATCAACAGGACGCATAGTGCCAAACCATTTCACAACACGCTCACCAATACCAGGAGTGCTGAAATGTATCAGATACATACCACCGGCAATGGGGATACCATTGTGGTTGTGCAGATCCCAGTCGTAAGTGGTAGTGTTAGAAGGAGTGTTCGGGAATGTGCGGACCAGAGTACCATCAATGGTATAGATGGTAATCGTGGTGTTGCCCGGCACATTGATGAAACGGACCTTTGTCTCCAACTGGCTTGCTGTCTCATAAGTAGAATAACTGTAATAGGGGTTAGGTACAACGTTTATTGCATCCATAATGGAATCCTTGTAGCTCTGGCGTGCGTTGTCTCCTGTTGCGACATTGGTAAGTGTCACGATGTCGGGAGTAAGCTCGAACATATACATAGGATTGTTTCCGTTGACCGTGGGGAGGCCGGCATTATCGGGTCTTGTACCGTTGTCGCCCAAGAACTTGCCATAACGGTTGTTAACATTAAGTTCAATGGTAACATCGCAAGGAATGTCTTTCGGGTTGTTAATGCTCTCGTTCACGATAGGCATATTGACCCAAGCAACGGTTGAGAACAGGAAGGCAGAAGAGTCGCGAATTGGCAAGACATACTTTGCGCCTTCGTATTTAAGAAGACCCTGGTTGAATTCTTTGTAGTAGTCAGTAATCTTTTGAGCATTGGCCGGAGTATTAGGATAGGGGCACTTAAAGATATGGTCAAGAGATTTGAGCATTCGCATAGCCCATACACCGGCATCGTACGAGGGTGCCTTGTAGTTGAACGGGAAGTAATCCTCACGTGAAACGTGGTAATACGGGAAGTCTTGCGACATAGCATTCATCACATAGATGTAGTGACGACCGCCCATAATATAGTTGGAAGTACCGACAGTCACTGTGCTGACGGGGTTCCACATCATATCACGACCGTTGAACTGGACGTAACGTGAATCCTCTCCATACATAATATTGAGGCGCTCGCCGGTAGTCAGGTTGATAGCGTAGCCCGGGAACCAGCCCATACCACGGTCAGAGATGTAGTTGGGGCTTGCAGGATCGGTAGATGCACCAGCCACGGTAGCGGTGTCACCGTTCTTGTCGATAGAAGCGTGTTTACGTATCTGGAAACGACGTGCGTTACCCTCCGACTGAGTATAGTCGTCGCACATTTCAAGAACCGGGCAACGAGTCCACTTGCTGGTATCGGGAGTGAAGACAATGCGTACACTCGGCAGCTTCTCAAAGTCGTTGAACATAAGCGACTTGTTGCGGCTGTTTGTCAAAGTGTAGCGCAGGTTTTCGTTGTAGTTTCTGTTGAACGAGGAGTTCTGATTGTGGAGTGAATCAAGAACAGATTGTTCAGCAAGGTAGTAACGGAACGAGAATGCCGGATGGTATTCGCGGGTAGATGCCAGGCCGTAAGGAGCCCAAGTACCGGCGAGGATTTTCTCATAAGCCTGGAACTTGTCTACGGCAAAAGTATTTGAACGAAGGGTGTTAGGATCAATCAGAATCTTGTAGTAGTCCTCGTCCAAGAAGGGCTCATTGCCAGTTATTGCACCTGATGTGGTAACAAAACTCGAGACATTGTTCTCTGCAAACTGCGAACCACTGCGAATCCAGTTGTATATCGGATAGTTATCGTTGTCGGGGATAGCAGACAGCCATTGATGATTGTTGTCAGCAAACGTCATTGAAGCGGAGAGCATTGTACCATCGTTGATGATACCGCCAAGCACTGCAATGTTACCGCTATTATTCTGAACCTCGAGAGGCGAGGCTACCTGCTTAGGATTGGTAATAGCCACAGCAATACCTAAGTCAAGGAACAGTTGTTCGTTATAACGTCCGATGATAAAGTCTGCCGTATCAGCATAAACATTGTCGTAGAGGGGTATAGTCTCGTCAACCCTGGTAATAATCCATTTAGAGGAGTCGCTAACGCCTGTGAACTTGATATAGAACTGACCTTCTTTGACGTTCAGCGGGTCGACAACGCGGACATTGACAGGACCGGCATTCTGCTCATAACGAGGATTAACAATGATGCAGGGATTGTTCATCGTTGCAGAATACGAACCACCGGTAGTGGATTCATTCATAACACCGGGACCTTTACCGGGGACACCGGGGGCACCCATAAGCTCGGTAATCGACTCTTCAGTAAGCTTAAGGATATTGCCACCATTGCCATAGCCCTCTATACGGGTGATGTTCGGGCACATACCATAGGTCGCCTGAACAATAGTTCCGCCATTCTCCGAGGAGGGATTATGCGGTTTGGCAGTGACAGGAGTAATGGTACCACCCCACTCGTTCTTACGACCGGCGAGGTAAGGCTCTTTCTGACCGTCAAGTTTGGTAGGATCGGTCTGCGAATACTCTTTGTAACGGTTGTGTGCATAAGCGATACAAATATAATAGTATTCTTTATTGTTCACTAGGTTGGTACTTGTACCATTGGCGAAGAGGTCGGTGGTAACACGGACAACGTGCTTGATACCAGCATTGGCGCCATCCACCATAATCCTACCAGTCAAAAGACCAGTGGAAGAGTTGGAGGTATAGTTTACCAGTTTTGCAATGGGGAGAGTCGGGTTGGCTGAAGTGTCATCGTAGTAGTTTTCGATATCACACTGGAAGACCAAACGAGCTTTTGTCTCATTTCCAATGTCGGTAACCGAAGCAGTAGAGTTAACAAGCTGATAAATCTGATAACCTTCAAATTTGTAAAGACGCAACTCATCAGGATAGGATCTTAAGATTGAAGGATCCTCGTCCTTATACGATTCACCATAGTTATTCGAATTAGGATTATCATAGGTGATGTACAGGAGAACCTCATTGCTCATCTCTTGGACAACCAGTGTCGGAGCGTCAGGACCGTCAAGAACCTTGAAGCAGTTCTCAAACAGAGCCTGGCATACATCGTCGATCTCACGGAGCAGAGTAACAGACGACCATCTATTACCCGAAGAAGCCTGAGCGAAAGGAATACCGACTGTAATATAATTAACAGCACCAGGTTTTAGAGTGAAGGGACCGGCAGACTGCATAAAACGACGGTCACCGGGGGTCACATTGTCACCCGAAGTAACCTCAGTCCAGTCATTCGGATGGAACTCATCGCCGGGAACCACACCGTTAGTACCCCAGTGCAACGGGTCGCTGTCGTCAGGGAACATAAAGTCGCAGTTAAGCTCTGAAACGCCTGTAGAGATAGCGTTACCGCCATATTTCATATGAGAGCCGTTCTTCCAGTAACCTTGCAGGTAGTTGTAATAGTCGGTAGCTTTAGTCGGCTCACCGTTGATGCTACTGGTACCGTTTTCATAGTACACGAACCGACGCATACCGAAACGCTCATCATCAATAATATTGTTGCCAAAGTTCACACCGTTAATGGCACAGTTACCAACCGAGTCATTCTGCTGGAAATACCAACCATCGGGATAGAAGAGGTCAGCATCGTCGGACAAACGGATTGTATCATAAGTACCATTGGGCAGTAAATAGTCTTTCAGTTTATTGTAGAAAGGATGGCTTGGATTGCTCTTAATCTTGGCAATATCAATCTTGGGGTTGTCCTTTCCATCGGGATCCATATAGGGACCCTGGAAGAAGTCAATGCCTACTGCAGGAGGAATGCCGCTGTAAGAACCCGTTCCGGGACCGTCAACGTCCTTACCGTTGTAGCAGTAGCCAAGACCACGCTTGACATCGCATCCGATAAAGTCATCATAACCATAACCCAAATCCGGGTCAACCCACTGGCTGAAATAAGTATTACGCAACTCATAGGTTGAACGGTTGATGATTTCATAACTATAGAATGTCATATTGTTAATCTCATCATTGGTCGAGAAAGCAAAAGCCTGAGCACGAATCTCAAGACCGATAGGCTGTCCACCCGACTCCGTATGCGTGTTACCCATATCGTTGAACACCCACCAAATAGTCTGGTCGCCTTTCAGAACCTGGTCTGAAAGAATGCCACCCTTGACGATACCAAGCGAATCCTCCATAGTCGGGAAAGGCTTGTAGCTCTCACCAGGAGCAAGTTTGGCTTTCAAAGTACGAGGACAAAGAGCATTGCCGAAATCATAATACGGATAGTCACCGTTCTGATAATTGTAATCGCCATCACCATCAGCATCAAAGAACGGTGCCAGATAATACGACTGGTTTGCGAAATTACCGTGGGCAGGCCATTCCTTAATTACCTGAGAAATTGCACTCTCGTCATATTTCTCGTTGGGAACAGGAGGATTGACAGAGTAATCAAACATCTGCATAAACGACTGGACCTCAGCCTGAGTAATCTTGTAATGACGGTCATAGTAGTTGCAAACCTCGATGGTGACATCGGCAGTTCCGTCTCTAGTAAGCGGACCAGGCCAATAGTCGTCACCTTCCGAGCCGAAACGGAGAGCAGCAAGGCGCAACTGGTCGTTGACATCGGTACCACCAATCCAAAGAGCGGCGCAATAAAGAGGAGTGGAAGTGCCGTCTTTCGGGATGTGGTACTGCGTAATACTACCGTCATACCACATATTGCCGTATCCGTTAATCAAAGCACGGACATTGTTTATATTCAGCTCAGCGGTACTCTGTGCTCTTTTACACACAGCGGCCTTCGACTGCACAGCAGTCTTTGTCGAGCTCTTTTTCTTGCAGGTGGTGCATTCACGAGCCACGGCTGTTCCCATTGTAGCTGAGAACACGAAAGCCAATAAGACTGTTTTAACAAATATATTTTTCATCTCTTAATAATTTTTCGCGTTAGTATTGTTTAGAATAGGTAAGTCAACGCTACACGAATCGTTCGAGGACTGGACCAATTCCACGTACCGTTGCTGAGCATTATACTATATAAATCGCGGAACGATTGAGGATCAAGATATGCATTGATCACCGACTGTGTCTCGGGGTCAGTCAGATAACCGTCGTCCGAGGGGTTACCCGTGACATTGAACACACCGGTAACATTTCTGATATCGAAAATGTTCCTAACCGTAACAGCGGCATTAAGTCTTGTCTGAAGATTTTTCTTACCGTCACGCTTGATTTCGATAGGCCAAGTCTTGTCGACAACAACATCGAAATAGAAAGCCCAAGGCATACGAGCGCCACGATAGCTACCCACGATGGTGCTCTGCGTGTTGCTGAACTGTCTGGTGTAAGGACGACCCGACTGGGCAACAGCGAGGAAGTTGATACCGAAATCCTGGAGCGGGTAGATCTCTTTCTTGCGAGGATTGCCATCCTTATCCTTTACAGTACGAGTGATCGAGAAGCCCTCGCCCTTGCCAAGGCGATAGTCGACATTGGCTTTGAACTCGTGACGACGGTCGTCGCTGATGGGGTTGAGCATCTTAAGGGTTGTGTAACCCTCTTTGATAAGCTCGGACATCGTGGTAGGTGTCAAACCAGTGCCTTCAGCATACTGCAGGGTATAGTTGGCATTGATACGGACATTGTTGCTCTGACGCATATCGAACGACAGAGAGACACCCTTAATGGTTTTGAAGTCGACATTATCGAAAGAATAGTAGTTCGGGTTCGGGTCTGCACCGGCATACTGTACAATCTGAATAAGGTCGCGAGTCTCTTTATAGTAAGCCGAAATGCTGAGAGCGGCGGTCTTATCCTTGTTCAGTGCCTGCTGGAAGCCCAACTCATAGTTGGTGATACGCTCAGGTTTCAAGTTCGGGTTGTTGATATAGCCGTTTGCCTGAGTCATATAGAGATAGCTAAAGTAATCAGCCTGCCATCCCGAAGAAGGACGACGGGCAATAATATCATAGTTGGCTTTGAACTGCGACTTATCGTTAACCGGGAAAGAGAAAGCGATACGAGGCATAACCACAATTTGAGGTTCATAATCCTTGAAGGCGTTTGCCGAAATACGGTTGCCGCTGCCGTTACCGATTGTAGCGGTCTGCTGGCCGCCACCCTCACCGGTGGTACGGTATGGTGTAGGCCTGCCTGACTCACCGGCCACAGCACTGTGAGATGACACCTGAACACCGTCGGCATTGTACCAAATGCTCCCTTCACGATAACCGCGAATGGTGGGAGTGGTTGAGTTAGCGTCGTCGACATAGACGACCCAGTCGTCCTTGGCACCAGCGGGGAAGGCATTGTTTGCCAAACCCGTATTGTAAGCAGCCTTACCATCGGTCAGATTGCCGACAGTGTACGATTCATAAAGCAGATAGGGGTCTTTCAACACCATCTGGTTGCCGTCGTAATAGTCAACACGCACACCGACGTTGAAGATAAGATCCTGGAAGTAGAACTTGTCCTGAATATAACCTGCTGCATAAATCGGCGAGAAAGCCGGCAGGTACTGGAAGTTCTCATGACCACGGCCTTTGGGATCAAAGAAGTCGTCCAGGTCCCCGGTCCAATCATTGTATTTTTTACCGGTGTGGTCATAACCAAAGTAGCTGACCAGCTGGTTACCGCTGTTGAACAACTCGTTGGCAGAGAACATATTGATACCGCCAAAGTTGTTGTAATCTTCCGGCGAATAGCGGTCGATATCCAGCCAGTCAGAGCCGTTGACATCAAGTCCCAGTGCTCTACGCAAAGACTCGTCAAAACAAGTCTGGCCACCACCGTTCAAACGGTTATAGTCAACATAAAGGTCACCATCGACAAAATGCTCGATAGGACGGTCGAAATCCAACTGCGAAATATGGGCATTGGCAGACTGGCGCATCAATGTCCACAGCTGGTAAGCAGACAGACCATACGATGCAGCGGTATACTGGTCGTAGTTGAAACCGATTTCAAGGTCGTGACCTTTAACGGTTGCAGCAGCCTTTGCCGACACATAATAGTAGTTGTTTTCACTCTTCGAATACGAAGTGCTCTGGACACCGACATTATAGAAACGACCGTAAACACTGGGCACAGAAGTACCATTCACAAGACCATTGAGACTGCGGATACCATCAAATGTTGTAAGATACGGTGTCAGAGAAGGAGTATTGAAGAGCTGGGTCGTATAATTCGACAGAATCGGGTTGTACTCCGACGGAGCCACATACTGAGAGTTCTCAATCCAGCTGTTCTGGATATGAGCAGTCTGCGTAGTACCGTGGTAGTTGTAGTCCGAACGGATTTCATACGACGGAGTCTGGGTTCTGTAGAATGTACCTATATGACCATATTTGAAAACATCGTCACCAAACTTCTCGTTGTAAGACTTAGTGCTGTAACGGTTGTACATAGCCGAGATGTTGTACATAACCTTCGAAACCACAGGTTCTATTTTAACATCCGGATTGCTCGGGTCCGAAACAGGCTCGGGATCCTTGAAGCGCTGGGTGAAATCAGCGGTAATCGAGAAGTTCTGGACCTTGCTGACGCCATTGGCAGCATTATGCAAGTTCAACGGGAAATAGTACAAACTTGTACTGGGGCCATAGCTGTAGTCATACTCTCCGGTGAGTACCAACGATGTCAGTTCTGAGAAGCGGAAGTCCAATGCACCCTGCAGATTGATGCTGTAGCTGCCAAAGTCAGCCTGACGGTCCTTACTGGAATAGTAATTCTTGGCATTGGGGCGGGTGATTGTGACGAAATCGCTGGCACGGAGATATTCTGCCGAATAATTGACAGTACCCTCGACCGGGTCATAAACGAGAGGCTGGTTCTCGATTTCCATTACCTTGTCGTCATTCACAACCTGGTAGCGGCCGTCCTTTGCGCGATAATAGCCGAACTTCGTATAGCTACCGGAACCCGTGAAACGGAAACCCAAGAATGTACGTTCACCTGTCTTTTCGCCATTCTCATCCTTGAGCGAAGTCTTGGCGACAGGACCAGTGAGCCATACAACAAGGCTGTTCCACAGACGATAGTCAAGCAGCGTCTCATATTTAATCATACCCATCATTTTTGACGAAGGCGGTTTCAGTGTGATAATCTGAGTACCACCGATAGCCTCACCGATGTTGGCCGGTGTACCGCCAAGCACAACCTGGATTTCGGCAATGGCCTCCTTAGGCACATTGACACCAGTACGGGTACGAACGTTGCCCACCTGGGTAACCATACCTTCCTCACCACGAGCCGTTCCCGTACCACCGTCGTTATATCCGACGCCGGCCACAGCAGCGACGATACCTTCAACCGAGTTGGTAGGCATCTTGGCAATATCGTCTGCCGTAATACGAGCACCCGACTCTGGAGTACCAATCTCAATCACAGGAACCTTCTGGGCCCTCACAATGACATCTTTCAACTGCTGACCCGCCTTGGTCAACTTTTCGTTGTAGACAGTGAAACCAGAAGCCTTAACGTTGATTTCCGTCTTCACGGTGGTGTAGCCCATATATGAGACCTCAATCTCATAATTACCTACTTGCAGACCCTTGATGGTATAGTTACCGTCAAGGTCCGTACGGGCACCACCCATAAATTGGCCGCCCTGCTTGGCAACGACGTTTGCACCCATAAGAGGCTCACCTGTCTTCTCGTCGGTGATGGTACCCTTCATTGTACCTTGTGCAAAAGCAACCACCTGTGCAGCTAATAGCAGCCCGATCGTTAATAGTACCTTTCTAAACATACTTGTTGTTTTTGTAGAGAGTTAATTATTTATTTTATTTCATTATTTACAAGCATCGCATTGAATGCCTTTCAGCACTCAACACGTTCCATAATCGTCTGATAGATGAATGCCTTGCGCAGGTCGAACTCCTCTCCCATCACACGCGGGCGCACTGCTGTTTCCTTCTGCACCTGGATAGGCTGGGCCTGCTCACAGCGGACCTCGCTGTCCCAATTTGCGCCAGGGGCCTCATAGGTGAAATAAGTATCGCCCGCAGGCTCCTCGCCAAACTTCTCTTCCGAGTCTTCAATATCCCCGGCATCATCAAACGACGAATCCTCATCCGACTCAAAAACAGTCTGAAACGGATGAGGCTCCGCTGCCGGACGGGGTGCCGCAGCCTGCTGCCGGACAGTCTTCCTACCTTTTTTGCTGCCGGTAAGAAGACTGCCCACACCCAGTATGGCTATTGTTATGATGATGTCTAAAAAGTCCATCTATCTTTTATGTATTGATTACATTCCTATTTATTGCCGGCATTGAGTCTCTTGGCCTCGCGCTTCTTGCTCACCTCGTAGACAATCGGGCAAGCAAGGCAGACCGACGAGAACACACCGCATACAACACCAACCAACAGAGCGAAGATGAAACCACGGATGACCTCACCGCCAAAGATGAACATCATCAGCAGGGTGAAGAACGTGGTGCCCGAAGTGTTGATTGTACGTGCCAACGTTGCGTTGATGGCATCGTTCATATGCTGGACCAGATCACGTTTCGGATAAAGATTCCGGTTCTCGCGGACGCGGTCGAAAATAACCACCGTGGCATTGATTGAATAGCCAATCACTGTCAGCACGGCGGCGATGAACGACTGGTCGACATCCAGACTGAACGGCAGAAGGCCGCGCAGCAGAGCGAATATACCGATAATCAAGAGGGTATCGTGTGTCAAGGCAGCCACACTGCCGACACCGAAACGCCAGCTGCGGAAACGGATTCCGATGTAGGCGAAGATAACCAACAGACCGCCAAGCACGGCGAGGATAGAATTGCGCCTCATATCCGTGGCCATTGTAGCCTCAACCTGCTCAGACTGGATGATACCGTAGGGATAAACCTCGGCATCGGCAAACTGCAGCAACGAGATTTCCTTGCCGTCGTCAGTCTTGCTGAAGTACTGCTTCGTACCGGCAAACAGTTTCTCGTTGATGACCATCTCGTCGGTAATGGTGTCACCGGCCGAAAGGTTGTGAGCCTCACGATAAGCTTCGTAATAGTCTTCGGCAACAATGTTGGTGGTAATCTTCACCTGGTTGTTCGGGCCATAGGACTTGACCTCGGGAGCCTCATCGAACTGTGCAGCCAGGCTTGAACGGACATCAACCACGTTGACATCCTGGTCGAAACGGACCACATAGGTACGGCCTCCGGTAAAGTCAATGCCCATACTCAGATGACGGCCGAAGATACCGACGAGGCAGAGAACGATGGCGCTGATACCGATAATATAGAACACTTTGCGCTTGCCCATAAAATCGATCTTAGAATTGCGCATAAAGTTCTCCGTGAAGCTGAACGAGAAGTTGAGTTTCTTCTTATGGTTCAGCATCCAGTCGATAACCAGACGGGTAATGAATATACTGGTGAACAGCGAAGTGACGATACCGATACACAGCGTAACGGCAAAGCCCTGGACAGTACCCGAGCCGAACATAATAAGCACCAGACCCAGCAGGAAGGTTGTCACCTGACCGTCGATAATAGCCGACATAGCGTTCTTGAAACCTTCGTCGACAGCATTGGCCAGGCTCTTGCCGGCACGCAGCTCTTCTTTGATACGCTCATAGATAATCACGTTGCCGTCGACAGCCATTGCCATTGTCAACACAATACCTGCGATACCAGGCAAAGTCAACACGGCGCCGATCGAGGCAAGCACGCCCATCAGCAAGAACACGTTGGTCACCAGTGCCACCACCGACACCCAACCGGCGCGGTTGTAGAAGATGACCATATAAATAAGTACAATAATAAAAGCAAGGATGAATGAAACCAAACCTTTGTGGATTGACTCCTGACCCAGCGAAGGACCGACGACAGCTTCCTGGACGATGCGGGCGGGAGCAGGCAGCTTACCAGACTTCAGCACATTGGCAAGGTCCTTGGCCTCGTCAAGGGTGAAACTACCGGTAATCGACGAGCGGCCGCCAGCAATCTCGCCGTTGACACGCGGTGCCGAGTAGACCTGGTCATCAAGAACGATGGCCACACACTTGCCTATGTTGTCGTGGGTGATGTTCTTCCAAGCGTGGGCTCCTTCCGAGTTCATTGTCATCGAAATCTCGTTGCCCTCGGCAGTGCTGAAGTCCTGACGGGCGTCGGTAATCACACTTCCGTCGAGCTTGGCCTTCGGGAGATTGGTGTTGCGGTCATAGTCCTCAATCTTGATGGCATAGAGTTCAAACACATTCGAGCCTTCCTCGATCGGCTTCACCGACCACAGGTATTTCACTTCGCGAGCGTTGACCTTGCCGGCCTTCACGCCCTCGGCAATCATACGGTTGACGGCGGCGGTGTCGGCCTCGGTTGCGCGGAACACAACCGGAGGATAGACCGGATAGCCCTGCCACTGGGCGAAGAGCGACATCAGAGGATGGTCCTTCTTGTACTGCTCGCTCTGCTGGTCAACCTCATTTGATACAGGCGCGGGCGCTTCAGCCACGGCGCTGCTGTCCACAACAGCGTTGCTATCAGCGACTTCGGCATTCAGGTTACCTTTCGAGGCCATATACTCATCGGTGGCGGTCAGATAGCCCGCAACCCTGTTGTACTCATTGAGGAGACGGGAGTCGGCCATATCGCCGCTATAGGTAGCCCAAAACTCCAACTGGGCGGTACCCTTCAAAAGCTTGCGCACACGCTGCGGGTCCTTCACGCCGGGCAGCTCGACAAGGATACGCTCCGAGGCCTGAAGGCGCTGGATAGTGGGCTGGGCCACACCGAACTTGTCGATACGCTTGCGCAGAATCTCATAGGTCCTGTCGTATGCGCTGCTGGTTTCTTCTTTAAGTTTTGAAAGGATGGTATTGTTGTCGTCGTTCAATGTCGTACCCGTCAGCTGACCGCTGAAGTAACCGGCCAGACGGACATCGGGCTTGATTGAAACGATAGCGTCGTAGAACAGACTGACAAAATTCTCGTTGACAGACTTTTTCTGCTGTTCCAAAGCCATATCGATAGCCTTGTTGAAAACCTCGTCGTTAGTGTAGTTGGCCAGAGCCTTGACGACGTCGACCGTCGACACCTCCAGCATCACGTTCATACCACCTTTCAGGTCGAGGCCGAGATTGATCTCGCGTGCCTGGCATTTCCTGTAGGTGAAACCCATCCAGACCTTCTCATTGGCCATAGAATCAAGGTAGTAAGTCTCTTTAGTCGCACGCAGTGAGTCAGTAACTATCGCCGTCAAGTTTTTCAGCTCAGCAGCACTCATATCGCTGCCAGCCTGTCTTTTAAGGCAAGCATCGATGTCACTCTTTCCCTGTGCACTCTCTACATACTTCACAGCGTTAGCCTTAGCCTTGTTCTCAACCTTCCTCGTCGCGAAAGAAAACGACAATTGGAACAAACAAACAAGCACAAAAGCAATCGCCAAAAATCTGATAAGTCCTTTATTCTGCATATCTTACGTGTTAAAGTTTTTTTTGGTTTATCTACATTTTGAATATGCAAAAATAAGAAAAAATCTTGACTTCACAACATATTTTTCAAAAAAAACGCTAATATCTAATATAACCATTATTAAAATACTTAAAATCAACCTCTGCCACACACAGAAAAATTTACATCCGCCCCAAATCCACGACGCCTGCCACAACCCGCCGAAAGCACTCGTAAACGCCGCCGGAACACCCCCGAAAAGGCCGCAAACAAAACCACCTGAAAACCAGACCCTGAACATACATATGTACAATACTTGTACAATATTTGTACGTTTACCAATTGTACAAGTATTGTACAACTATTGTACATATATTGTACAACGGACGGAGTTGGTACGGACATTTTCCGAAGAAAACGGGAGCAGGATATGATTTATTTTTCGTACCTTTGCACAAAATATCCCGCTATGGAAAACGAGAATAAAACCGCGCAACTATCTGATTCCAATGACAGAAAACAGAATTTGACCGTCAAAGAATGGGATGCCGAGGACCGTCCTCGCGAGAAACTCATCGCCAAAGGCAAGAAGGAACTCACCAATGCCGAGCTGCTGGCCATCCTGATAGGCAGCGGCTCGGTGGGCCAAAGCGCCGTGGAACTGGCCAAAGAGATTCTCTACAGCAACGACAACAACCTGTCGCTGCTGTCGCGTCAGGGCATCAAGGAGTTGACACACGATTTCAAAGGTATGGGCGAGGCTAAAGCAGTGTCCATCATTGCCGCTTTAGAGCTTGGTTACAGGATGTTAGCCGAGAATGCCGCCCAGAAGGAATACATCATCTCCGACAGCAACGACCTGTTCAACTACATTTGTCCTTCGATAGTCAACCTTCCAGTCGAAGAATTCTGGGCTATCTATCTTAATATCAAAAGAAAAGCACTGTTCAAACAGCGCATCTCGCTGGGCGGTATCACCGACACACCCGTGGACATACGCCGCATATTCGCTACCGCACTGGAAAAGAACGCTGTATACATCGCAGTGGCACACAACCACCCAACGGGCCACCTAAACCCGAGCCGCGAGGATAAGAATCTTACTTGCAGAATATTAGAAGCCGGAAAGATACTTAATATCGAACTCATCGACCACATAATAGTGGGCATAGGCGAAAACAACCGCCCCGGCTACTATAGCTTTCACGACAACGGATTGGTCTGACGCTGCTTGTCGACGGTGAGGCTCACGCCCTCCATCCTGCCGCCGAGAGGCGGGTTGAGCTTTGTAACCTTGACCCACACGTGCGTCACACCGGCAAAGTCGCCAAGCACGCGGCTTGCTATCCTGTCGGCGACGTTCTCAAGCAGATGCGACGGTTTCATCATCTCGCCTTTCACAGCCTGGTACACCGACAGGTAGTTGACGGTATCATCTATGCTATCAGACACTTGCGCCCGAGAAGTGTCGACCTCCATCCGCAAGTTGACGCGGAAACGGGTGCCTATCTTCGACTCCTCGGCGAAACAGCCGTGATAGGCATAGAATTCCATATTCTCGATGTCTATAAACGACATATTCCAAGAGTGTTAAGTGACACGACAGGGCTACACCAGAGCGTCGAACTGACGCAGGAAGCGCAGGTCGTTCTCGAAGTAAAGACGAAGGTCGCGTATCTGGTATTTGAGCATAGCCATACGTTCCACGCCCATACCCAGAGCGAAACCGCTATATTCCTTGCTATCAATGCCGCAGGCCTCCAGGACATTGGGGTCGACCATACCGCAGCCAAGGATTTCGAGCCAGCCTGTACCTTTGCAGATGTTGCAGCCCTTGCCGCCGCAGATATTGCACGAGATATCCATTTCGGCCGAAGGCTCGGTGAACGGGAAGTAGGACGGACGCAGACGTATCCGGGTTTGCTCGCCGAACATCTCCTTGGCGAAATAGAGCAGCGTCTGTTTGAGGTCGGCAAAGGTCACTTTCTTGTCTACATAGAGCGCCTCGACCTGATGGAAGATGCAGTGGGCGCGGGCCGAGATTGCCTCGTTGCGGAACACGCGGCCCGGCGCGATTATACGGATTGGGGGCTTGTTGTTTTCCATCACGCGCACCTGGACAGACGACGTGTGTGTGCGCAAGGCCACCTCCTGCCTGCCTTCCTCTTTCTCGACGAAGAAGGTGTCCTGCATATCGCGGGCCGGATGGTCGTGCGGGAAGTTGAGGGCCGAAAACAGATGCCAGTCGTCCTCAATCTCGACCGATTCGGCAACGGTGAAGCCGATGCGCGAGAAGATGTCTGTTATTTCATTCATCACGACCGAGAGGACGTGGCGGCTGCCCACCTCGGAGTAGTCTGTCGGCAGCGTCAGGTCGCTGGTCTGCGACTGCTGTTCCATCTGCTCGACACTGGCCTTGAACTCTTCAATCTTGGCCTGTGCAGCGGCCTTGAGGCGGTTCAGTGCCTGCCCCATCTCTTTCTTCTGCTCGTTCGGCACCGTCTTGAATTCCTCAAAGAGCTCGTTGATTATGCCTTTTTTACCCAAGAATTTGATGCGGAACTGCTCAACAAATGCAGCCCGGTCCATCGCCTTTTCCAGCGAGGTCATCTGGATTTCGCGGATGAAATCCTCTATGTTGTTCAACTTCATATACCTTGTAAATATCTGGTTGCAACGCCGTTGTCAGCGCTCGATTATCTTGATTTTCATTTTGACATCCTCGATCGGGCGGTCGCCGGGGCCGCATTTCACGGCCGCTATCTTGTCGATGACATCCAAGCCGTCGACAACCTGGCCGAAGACCGTGTAGTCATAGTCGAGATGTGGGGTGCCGCCCACGGTGGTATAGGTTTCAATTTGCTGTTTGTCAAAGGTCTTGCCCATCTGCTGTGCCATCATCTGCAGGCGTTCCTGCGGCCACACATTGCCCTGGACTATGTAGAACTGGCAAGAAGACGACGCCTTGGTAGGATTGACCACATCGCCCTGGCGTGCAGCGGCGAGGGCGCCTTTCTTGTGTATCAAGCCAGGCACAAACTCGGCGGGGACGGTATAGCCCAGGTTGCCGTCGCCGAGCATCTGGCCCGGCCGGGCGTCCTTCGACTTGGGATCGCCGCCCTGTATC
Source organism: uncultured Bacteroidales bacterium (assembly GCA_905236645.1). Classification (GTDB taxonomy): domain Bacteria; phylum Bacteroidota; class Bacteroidia; order Bacteroidales; family P3; genus Colimorpha. Next base: position 48,663 of record CAJOMZ010000012.1, on the reverse strand, counting down.
ATAAAATTATTTATAACTCTGTGGAATAAAAGGCCGTCATAAAAACCCTCATTTACCAACTTTAGGAAATTGTCTCGGTGTTTTGGCGTCTCGTTATACAGCTCCACCGTCATATTTCCATAGGAAGTTTCAATTAAAACATAATATTTTTTCTCGGCAGTTTTCATCTGGTTATTAGCAACTTGAGCGTGACAGGAAGTAAGCGTTGCGAAAAAAAGCAACAAAAAAGTCAATTTTTTTATTTTCATACCATATAAAATTATTAATTTTGCATTGCAAAAATAGTGAAAAAATTTGTAATAGCAGAAAATAAAACTCAATTTATGAAGAAAAAAATTTTAGCCCTCGTATGCCTTTTTTTAATAGGCGGATTATCAACTCTCTATTTTGTCTCCTGCGACAAAGACACGAATTGTTATGTGCGAGTCACTGTTGTTGACGAGGTGACACACCTGCCGATTCAAGGCGTTTTTGTAAAAATTGACATCGACAACAGCTTTGTAAATGCACAGGGTTACACCGATGTCGCCGGCAATTTCGACACTGTCTTCTCGGCCCCCGCACTTTTCAACGTCGCGGCAGAATATGAGACCGGCTACGACTCGATCTACACCCGCGAACTTTTCTACTGCTACCGCAAGGGTAACAACACGATACGTCTGAAAGAGGGCGACACCGTCTACTCGACTATCAATCTCGAAACAGAGATCCAGCGCATTTACCGCAACAAATAGTCCCTTTCTTGCACTATGAACAGCCCCTTTAGCGACAAAGACTTGCAACAGATTGCAAGTATGGGTCTTACGCCCGAAGAAGTGTCGCAACAGATTGAGAACTTCCGTAAAGGGTTTCCTAAGTCAAAGCTGTTGGATGCTGCTACTGTCGACAATGGCGGAATTATACGTATGTCTGATGACGACATAAGACGTTATTCCACTGCATACAAGAAACTTGCAAGCGGGAAGAAGATACTTAAATTCGTGCCGGCATCAGGAGCTGCGACTCGTATGTTCAAGGATCTATATGCTTTCTCGTCCACTTATTTCGGCGTGGCCTATAACTTTGAGAAAGAGTTTCCTACCGTAAAAGAGTTCCTTCAGCACATACGCACTTTTGCATTCTTTGAGGACTTGAAGGCTTGTATGGAGCGTTCGTCGCTTGATTTCGGCGACTATATGGACCGTGGCGACTTCACTACCGTTATCAACTATCTGCTTAAAGAGCAATACCTTGGCTATGGTTCACTGCCAAAAGCGCTGCTTAAATTCCACAGATATGGCGAGGTGAGCCGCACTCCGCTCGAGGAACACATCGTTGAGGGCGCTTCGTATGCTCGATGCAGCGACGGCAAAGTGCATCTTCATTTCACCGTATCACCCGAGCACAAGCCGCTTTTCCGCAAAAAAATAGCCGAAGTAAAGAAGTATTACGAGTCGAACCTTAACATTCAACTTGACATAACCTTCTCGGAACAAAGGCATTATACCGACATCATTGCCGTTGACGAGTACAACAACCCCGTCCGTGACGACGATGGTAAACTGGTGTTCCGTCCCGGCGGCCACGGCGCCCTGATCGAGAACCTGAACGACTGCAACGCCGACATTATATTTATAAAGAATATAGACAACGTGGTGCCCGACTGGATGAAGCACACCACCATTATCTATAAGCAAGTGTTGGCAGGACTGTTGCTTGAACTCCAGGCACAAACCTTTGAGTATATTAGACTTCTCGGACAGAAACCCGACAAGAAGACCCTGCAAAAAGCAGCCCTGTTTGCCAAAGACAAACTGCAAATAGCTTTGCCTGCCGACTTCTCGAAGAAGAGTGACCGTGAAAAGGCTGCTATCCTGCGCGACAAGTTGAACCGCCCTATCCGCGTATGTGGAATGGTTAAGAATCAAGGCGAGCCTGGAGGAGGGCCTTTCTTCACCGAGAACACACAAGGAATCAGAAGCTTGCAAGTCGTGGAGACCGCGCAAATCAACCGCAAAGACCCCGAACAGGAAAGAATCCTTACCTCCTCCACGCACTTCAATCCCGTTGATTTGGTATGCGGCACCAAGGACTACCGCGGACGCCGTTTCAACCTACGTAAATACGTAGACCCCGCTACAGGCTTCATCAGCAAGAAGACCAAAGGAGCCGTGACGCTGAAGTCACAGGAACTGCCAGGCCTCTGGAACGGCGCAATGGCCGAATGGATAACCCTCTTTGTCGAGGTGCCTCTGGCCACTTTCAACCCTGTGAAGACCGTCAATGACCTGCTACGCAAAGAGCACCTTGAAGGATAAATATTCGTTAAAAATAGAAAATAATTTGTGCAGTCCAAATAATTGATGTATCTTTGCAAAACCTTTTCAGAAAGAGCATCCGCTCTTTCTAACTAACAACCAAGAAGTTGAACAATAAAATTATAGTGTATTATGGGTATTAATGCAAACAAAAAAGTAAAGAGAAGAAAAGTGAGAGTTCAGGGCAACAAGAACTCCACGAACAACTGGGGTCTGAATGCTGCTGGCTGGAACGCTGTCCACAAAGCCATCATCAACGCTGAATAAGCGATACCCTTTGTCAGAAAGAAAAAGCATCGGAAAACCGATGCTTTTTTTTGCATAATCATACGCACCTGTTACACTAACAGTTTAACTGCGTGCACACACTTCAAGCAAAGGCTACAAAGGCAATTGACGACCGTCCAATTTAGCGGCCACGAGGTCGTCGCCCTCGTATACCAGTTTGAGTGAGAAGAAAGGCTGGTCGTGATTCATTATCAGACGGAGGAAGATGCGGTCGCCGGGCCATAGGGCAAGGCCGAAAAGACGCTCTTTGTCGACCCATTCAAGGTCTCCCTCGTCACAATCGGGCAATTCAGAGACAAGAGAGGCTGCATCGTCCTCATTGGGTGGCAAGATGCCTGCACGCCAGCGGTCGGCAGTGAAAAGATGCATATATTCACAGGGCCAGATATCAGAGATAAAAGTGACTATGCCACGATATCGCCACGAGGTGACCGTAAGGCCGGTCTCCTCCTTCACCTCGCGCAGCATACACTCATCAGGGCTTTCGTCGGCCTCGCACTTGCCTCCTACCCCAATCCACTTGTCGTGGCTGGCGTCGTTGGCCTTTTTGACACGGTGCAGCATCAGGTACTGGTTGCCGCGCTCAAGGTAGCACAGGGTTGTTTGTTTCATTGTGTTAGTTGGAGGATTAGGCAAGTTAGGCATTTTAGGCTGATTAGGCATATTAAATAGTGCCACCCGCTGCGCGGGCGGCACTATACTATTTCTGAGTCCGCGCCGTAAGGCGCGGACCTCCGAATCCATTAGAGTGTGAACACAGGCTCGATGAGGGTCTTGCCAAGCTCGATAGCCTCCTCGTTCTGAGGAATGAGGGCGTGGTGACGAGCGGGCAGAGATTTCTCGAGGCCCTTGTGGATGAACTCGCTGCCGACGATGGGTTTCAGCTTCAGGAAACCACCGAGGACAATCATATTGAACACCTTGGCGATGCCCTTCTCGGTAGCCTTCTCCGTTGCAGGGATCTTGTAGATGTTGATGTCGCGACGTGTAGGCTCGTGGGTGATGCCGTTCGGGTCGTAGATCAGCATTCCGCCAGGCTTTACGCTCTTCTCAAACTTGTCGAGCGACTGCTGGTTGAGGACGATAGCAGTGTCGAACTTGCTGATGATGGGCGAGCTGATGCGCTCGTCGCTGACGATGACGGTGACGTTGGCCGTACCGCCGCGCTGCTCCGGGCCGTAGGAAGGCATCCAGAGCACTTCTTTATCTTCCATAACGCCAGAGTAGGCAAGGATTTTACCCATCGAGAGGACGCCCTGTCCACCGAAACCGGCGATGATTATTTCTTCTGTCATTGTTTTAAGGGTTTAAAAAGTTTAAAGGTTTAAGAGTTTGAAGGCGCTGTGACCTCTTCACACTTTTCCTTCAAAAATAATTTATTTCTTAACTATTTCGCCGTCAACCTTGATGTCGCCGAGCGGATACTGCGGGAACATATTCTCCTCCATCCACTTGTTGGCCTGCACGGGGGTCATCTTCCAGCCCGAGTTGCAGCTCGAGACAATCTCCACGAAGCTGACACCCTTCTCAAGCTTCTGGTTCTCAAAAGCCTTCTTGAGGGCAGCCTTGGCCTTGCGGACATTGGCGGGAGTGTGGACGCTCTGGCGGGTCACATAATAGGTGCCCGGCAGCTGAGCCAGCAGTTCGGTGACCTGGAAGGGCCAGCCGTTAAGCTTCTGGTCGCGGCCGTAAGGCGTGGTGGCGGTCTTCATACCAAGCAGCGTGGTCGGGGCCATCTGGCCGCCGGTCATACCGTAGATAGCGTTGTTGATGAACACCATAGTGATGTTCTCGCCGCGGTTGCAGGCGTGGATGGTCTCGGCGGTGCCGATGGCTGCCAGGTCGCCGTCGCCCTGGTATGTGAACACATAGCAGTCGGGGTTGAGGCGCTTGATGGCGGTGGCGACAGCGGGGGCGCGGCCGTGGGCTGCCTCCTGGAAGTCGACGTCGAAATAATTGTAAGCCATCACGGAGCATCCCACAGGGGAGACGCCGATGGTTTTGTCTTGAATGCCGAGTTCCTCAATGACCTCGGCGATGATGCGGTGAGCCGTGCCGTGGCCGCAGCCCGGGCAATAGTGCATAACGGCGTCCGTCAGGACTTTTGATTTCTGATAAACCAGGTTCTCAGGTTTTACTATATCTAAATTTGCCATTGTTGTCTTATTTTATGATTTTGTTTTCCATTGCTTCAAGAACCTCTTCCGGAGTGGGGATGATGCCACCGAAACGGCCGTAGTGCTCGATGGGGATCTTGCAGTCGGCAGCCAGTTTGACATCCTCAATCATCTGGCCGGCGCTCATCTCTACGCAGAGCATACCTTTGACTCGGCTGGCCAGTTCTGCGATTTGCTTGGACGGGAAAGGATAAAGAGTGATAGGACGGAGCAGACCGACCTTGAGGCCTTTTTCGCGGGCCAGCTGCATCGACTTCATACAGATGCGTGCCGAGGTGCCGTAGGCCACGAAGATATAGTCGGCGTCGTCGCAGTTGAGGGCCTCATAGCGGACGTCTTCTTCCTTCATCCGGGCGTATTTCTTCTGGAGTTTCTGGTTGAAAACCTCCTGGCGTGCCGAGTCGAGCTCAAGCGAAGTGATGATGTTGTGCGGACGCGTTGCCGGCTTGCCCCAGGTGCCCCACGGGGCCTTGGCGCGGCGTTCTTCCTCGGTCCAGCGCGGGACGTATTCGCGGGTGTAGCATTTCTCCATACACTGGCCGATAGCGCCGTCGGTGAGAATCAGGACCGGATTGCGATACTTGAAGGCGATGTCCCAGGCGTCGAAGACGAAGTCGTACATTTCCTGGACCGACGAGGGGGCGAGGACGTAGAGCTGATAGTCGCCGTGGCCGCCGCCCTTGGTGCTCTGGAAATAGTCGCTCTGTGCGGGCTGGATGGTGCCCAGGCCGGGGCCGCCGCGCATAGCGTTCATAACGACACAGGGGATTTCGGCGCCGGCAAGGTAAGTGAGGCCTTCGGCCATCAGCGAGATTCCCGGCGACGAGGAGGAAGTGGCAACCTTCTTGCCTGTGGCCGCACCGCCGTAGACCATATTGATAGAAGCCAGTTCCGATTCGGCCTGCAGGACAACCATACCTGTTGTTTCCCAAGGTTTTTCGGCCATAAGCGTTTCCATAACTTCCGACTGCGGAGTGATAGGATAGCCGAAATAGCCGTCCGTACCGCTGGCAATCATAGCGCGGGCAATAGCCTCATTGCCCTTCATTAATTTCAGTTCTTTTGCCATTTTATGATTCTTTTACTTGTTTAACATTTAACCTTGTAGACGGAGATAACACCATCCGGGCACACGATGGCGCACGATGCGCAACCGATGCAGTTGTCATTTACGGTCTGGGTAAAGTTGTAACCCTTGCCGTTTACATTTTTCGACAGCTCGATGCAGTGCATAGGGCAGGCCTCAAGGCACACTCCGCAGCCTTTGCAGCGCTCGGTGTCGATAACTATTTGTCCTTTAAATGCCATAATGTTAGTTTTATACGATTAATATTTGCGTTAAAAAAATTTACACAATCAAGTTTGCAAAGATACACATTATTTTTTAATTGCAAGCCTATTTATAGAAATATTTTTTAATAATCGGCCTCCACGCCCCGATTTGCAAGGTTTTGCGCCGCCTCCGGCCCTGTTCCGCCCGCCGCCGCACCGCCCCTACAATATATGTACAATACTTGTACAATATTTGTACGTTTACCAATTGTACAAGTATTGTACAAGTATTGTACATATATTGTACAACGGACGGAGTTGGTCCCTCGAAAGTGCCTCGGACGTCCCTCGACGGCAGGGTGCAATAAAAAGCCCTTTGGCGGTACTAAACATCAAAAACAGCCCCGGACAACAAAACATAAAAAAACATAAAATCACAATAAAAAAAGCAAATAAAGGTTACACGATTAAAAAAAAGTGTATTTTTGCATCAGAAAAAAGCATTAAGAACAATCAAAAAATCGTTTTAAAATGAAGAAACTCTTTTTGTTAAGTTTATTTGTGGGCCTGTCGCTGACAGCGCTGAATGCCCAAGAAGCAAAGCAAGACAAGAACACTAACGACAACGCCGCCGTTGCAGAGAAGCCCCTCAACGGTCCCCAGATCGAGTTTGCCGAGCAGGTGCACGACTACGGCAAGGTCAAGAAAGGTGGCGACGGCAACTGCGAGTTCGTCTTCACCAACACCGGCAACGAGCCTCTGATTCTGAGCAACGTAAAGGCAAGCTGCGGCTGCACCGTGCCCACCTGGACCAAGGAGCCCATTATGCCCGGCAAGACCGGCACCATCAAGGTGCGCTACAACACCAACACCTCGCCGCAAAGCTTCACCAAGACCATCACCGTTTCGAGCAACTCAATCAACGCTCCCCGCCTGACGCTGAAGATCAAAGGCACCATCATTGAATAAAACACACTGCAAAACAAACAACAACTTATGCCAAGCATTTCGAACAAAGGACTGGATCTGCCGCAGTCGGCAATCCGCAAGCTTGTCCCCTTCTCCGACGCCGCCAAAGAGCGTGGCATCCACGTGTACCACCTCAACATCGGCCAGCCCGACATCGAGACCCCCAAAGGAGCCCTGGCCGCTTTGGCCGAAAAGGCACGCGAGCTGCCTGACAGCAAAGGCGTTCTGGAATACAGCCACTCGGCAGGCATCTTAAGCTACCGCCGCGCGCTGTGCAACTACTACCACCGCCACGGCATCGACGTGACTCCCAACCAGGTGCTCGTCACCACCGGCGGCAGCGAGGCCCTGCAGATGGCCTTCACCGTATGCCTCAACCCGGGCGACGAAATCATCATTCCCGAGCCTTATTATACCAACTACAACACCTTCGCCAAGCTGTGCGACGCCAAGATCGTCACCATCCCGAGCGACATCAAGACCGGCTTCGCCCTGCCTCCGATCGAGGACTTTGAGAAGGTCATCACGCCCCGCACCAAGGCCATTATGATCTGCAACCCCAACAACCCCACGGGCTATCTCTACACCCACGAGGAGCTGCTCAAGGTTGCCGGACTGGTGAAGAAGTACGACCTGTTCCTCTTTGCCGACGAGGTGTATCGCGAGTTCTGCTACGACGGCCACAAGCACTTCAGCGTTATGCAGCTTGAAGGCCTCGAGCGCAACGTCATCCTTTTCGACTCCGTCTCGAAGCGCTACAGCGCCTGCGGTGCCCGCGTGGGATGTATGGTGACACGCAACAGCGAGGTCTACGCCATCGCAATGCGTCTGGCCCAGGCCCGTCTGTCGCCGCCGTCGTTCGGCCAGATTTTCGCCGAGGCCGCTGTCGACACCCCACAGGAATACTTCGACAAAGTGCAGGCCGAATACGTGTCGCGCCGCAACGTCATCGTTGAGGGAATCAACAAGATACCCGGCTGCTTCTGCCCGATGCCGAAGGGTGCCTTCTACACCGTCATCGACCTTCCGGTCGACGACAGCGACAAGTTCTGCCAGTGGCTGCTGACCGACTTCAGCTATAACGGAGCCACCGTTATGCTGGCCCCGGCCACGGGCTTCTATGTCGACCCCGAGCGCGGACGCCATCAGGCACGCATCACCTACTGCCTCTGCAAAGAGGACCTGAAGGCCGCCGTCAAGTGCCTCGAGGAGGCCCTGAAAGTCTACCCGGGACGCACTCACTAATACCTGATTATAAGAACATTGAAAAGGACAGCCACAGTCTGCGGTTGTCCTTTTTCAATACCAGCCTATATGACACGCGAAGAGAAACGCATAAGAGTGGTCAACGCCTGCATTGCCCATCAGCAGCACATTGCCGGCGTAGCCAAGCAGGAGATGGACTCGGCGCAGCAGCAGAGCAACGACTATGGCGCCAATGTGGACCGCTACGACAGCTACCGCACCAAGATGATGCGGGCGCGCGATATGTACGCCAAGCAGCTTAGCAACGCCAACGCCAGCCTGCGCTACCTGCAGGAGGCGCTACGTATGCCGCCCTTCGACCGCGCCGAGCACGGAGCCGTTGTGGTCACAGACAAGCAGCAGTTCTTTCTGAGCATCGGCGCAGGCAAATTCGTTGTCAACGACGCCTCGTCGCCGACCGGTATGCAATACTGCTTTGCCATCAGCGCCCAGACGCCCATCTACCTTGCGCTCAAAGGCAAGACCGTGGGCGATTCGTTCATAATCAACAGCATACCGCACACAATCAAGGAAATATTCTGACTTATGAAACGACTGCTATACTCCATCGTGGCAGTGGCACTGTTTGTATGCTGCACCAAGCCGGTCGGCGAGAAGCCTGTCCAACCGGCAGCCATTGAAGACACAACCACTTCGTTTGACCTTCGCCTTTTCGCCCCGGGCGATTACGGCAGCGCCAACTGGCGCATCCCGGCAATACTGTGCCTTGACGACGGCAGCCTGCTGATTGCCTGCGACAAGCGCAAATCCAACGAGAGCGACCTGCCCGAGGACATCGACATTGTGAGCCGTCGCAGCACCGACGGCGGGCGCACCTGGAGCGAGCCAGTGACCCTGGCGCAGGGCACAGGTCGCAAGCAGGGCTATGGCGACGCGGCGCTGGTGCAATGCTCCAACGGCGACATTATATGCGCCTTTGCCGGTGCCAACGGCTATTTCCAGTCGACCGAGAGCGACCCTATCCGCACCTATATCTGCCGCAGCACCGACGGTGGCCGCACGTGGGGCGAGATTGAGGACCTTACCTCACAGCTGTGGGGCAGTCGGGCCTCCAACGCCGCCTGCCGCAACTACAGAGGTGCCTTCTTCTCGTCAGGCAACGGCCTGAGACTGAGGCGCGGAGACCACGCCGGACGCATAATGTTTGCCATTCCTATGTTGCGCAAGAACGAGAATGTATCCGACAATTTCATAGTCTACAGCGACGACAACGGACACTCTTGGAATGTCTCAAACTGCGCCTACAGCAGCGGCGACGAAGCCAAACTGATGGAACTCACCGACGGCCGCATACTGCTCAGCACACGCCAAAGCGGGGCGCGCGGATTCAACCACAGCAGCGACGGAGGCATAACCTGGGGCACACAAGGCCGATGGACGGAGATGACCGCCAACGCCTGCAACGGCGATATGCTGCGTGTGATGGCCACCGACCGCGGCGACAGCATCAACCTGCTGCTGCACAGCCTCCCGAACTCGATGCAACGCGAGGACGTGAGCCTCTTCCTAAGTTACGACGAGGGCGACAGCTGGCAGGACCCGATACTGCTTTTCGACGGGCCGTCGGTCTATTCGTCACTGACACTGCTTCCCAATGGCGGCGTAGGTGTATTCCTTGAACAGAACCCCGACGGAGCCTGCGAGATGTGGTACAAGTATCTGGCTCCACGCGACTTACCGTGGTAACAGCCCTGGCCTTACGGATTGGAAAAGCCTCTGATTTGAGGCTAAAATTCCGAAGCTTGCACTTTTTTTTGCTGTTTTCGATTTTTTTTGCGTAACTTTGCACTCTTGTATGGGCACTGCCTTATGTGCTCGTTATTGCAATATAAATAAATGTATATGAATAGGATAAAGATACTTTTAGCGCTTCTCGCCGTGGCAGTTTCGCTGCCGGCAACAGCTCAATTTCGTCAAGACCGCTCTGATTATGAGTATATGTTCAAGGCCGATCTTGGCTATATGCCCTTTGTGATGAACCTGGGCGACAAGGGCGTCAACGGCTATTACATCAACGACTTGCAACACGCAGCCAGCGTGAACATAATCAATGGTGTTTGCATAAAGCAAGACTTCTTTGTAGGCCTCGGCTTAGGTTACAATATGGTCATCGCACCAAGCGACATTGCCGACTTCAATTTCGCAAACGGATGGCATTGCCCTATGGCATATATCGACTTCGACTACAGGCCGTTGGATGTCGAGTGGTCGCCTATGGTCGGTGCCAAGGCCGGTGCCAGCTATTTGATGGCCGACTCGCCCTACGGCAACACCTTGACGCCTTACATAGAGATTTCGACCGGCCTCAACTGGTTTTTCCGCTACGAATACCGCAATATGGAGCGCAACTACCTGAGTTTATACCTTGAGCTGGCTTTCGCCTACACCCAGCAGACCTGCTTCCTGCCCATACGTTTGGGCTTCAGATTCTAAGCATCCCAAATAAAACCACGGCATCAATGGACTCGACACGCCAAAACAAGATTGCACGACTTATCCAGCAAGACCTGGGCGACATATTCCTCAAGGAAATGAAGCCGGCTATCGGCAACTCACTCATCACCGTGACGCGGGTGCGCGTTACCAGCGACCTTTCCATAGCACGTGCACATATCAGCATCTATCCCATTGGCGAAATGCCTGTAACGGCTGATACGCCAGCCGGCACAAAGGCAACAAAGCAACTCGTCATCAACGCCATTCTTGACAACAGCGCCGACATACGCCGCCGGCTCGGAATGCGCGAAGGCAAGCAGTTGCGCATAATCCCCGCTCTTGAATTCTATCTCGACGACTCGCTCGACTACATAGAGAATATCGAGAACCTGCTTAAACAGTAAATGAAGGTCTCCACTTTCATAGCCCGCCGCTACCTGTTCTCGCGCAAGGAGAAGACAGTCATCAACATCATCTCCTGGATTTCTCTTATCGGCATCACTGTAAGCACGCTGGCTCTGATTGTCGTGATGTCGGTATACAACGGCATAGGGCAACTGACGCAGTCGCTGTTCAACATCTTTGACCCTGAGCTGCTTATTGAGCCTACGCAGGGAAAGACATTCCACACATCGGCCATCGACTACGACGCCCTGCAGAACACGCCAGGAGTGGATAACGTATCGCAGATTGTAGAGGAGAATGCCTGGATAACAATGCATCAGGCAGAAGCCATCGTGCAGCTGCGAGGCGTGGACGAAAGCTACGGCTCCGCCTGCGGACTCGATACAATGATCGCCGAAGGCGAATACCTGCTAAAGGATATATATTACGATGGCGCAGACACAATCCGCCAGGACTTCCTGCTAATGGGCTGGAACATAATGGTGCGCTTGGGCGTCAACTCAATGACCAACACCCCACTGGCGCTCCACATCCCCAAGCGCGGCACCTCGTCAATAGGCTTCTCGATAGACGAGGCCTTCAACAACGGCTATGCCTTCCCTGCCGGAGCCTTCCGCATACAAGAAGAGATCGACAACCTATATGTAGTGGCCGACATCGACCTCGTGCGGCATCTGATGTCATACTCCCCCGACGAGGTGACTGCCCTGGCCGTGACGCTAAAAGATTCAAAGCAGATGGCAAGCATCAAACGGCAGTTGCGCACTCTGCTTGGCGACGGCTATACCGTCAAGGACCGCTTTGACCAAAAGCCCCTCTACTACAAGATTTTCCGCTCCGAACGTTTAGGAGTATTCCTTATCCTGTCGCTCATCGTGCTCATCTCCACACTGAATCTCATAGCATCGCTGTCGCTGCTCATCATCAACAAGCGCAAAGACATCGGCACTTTGCGCGCCCTCGGTATGGAGCAGCAGCAGATACGCCGCGTCTTCTTCACCGAAGGCATACTCATAGCCCTGGTGGGCGTTGTGGCAGGACTGCTGCTTGGATTCATCACCTGCCTGCTACAGCAGCACTTCGGCATTGTAAAGCTGGGCGCCAACGCCATTGTCGACGCCTTCCCCGTGGCAATGCGGATCATCGATTTCGGCGCCACGTTCCTCGTTGTGACACTGCTTTCAACCCTTGTCGTAGCCTTCACGGTACGGCGTGCCAAAATCTAAAAACAAATAATATGAATCAAGGAAAAAACATCTGCAACCAACTGAAAGAGATTCGTCACGACATAGCACGCGGCAACGGCATCGAGCTCGACATTCCCGAATGCACATTCGAAGGCGAATGCGAAGGCACCTGCCCGCGCTGCGAAGCCGAACTGCAGTATCTGGAGCGCGAACTCACCCTGCGCACCGTTATGGGCAAGGCTGCCGTTGTCGCCGGCCTTACGCTGGGCATCTCAGGCGGCACCCTTACGGCTGCGGCTCAGGATGTCGCACCCGACCGTCAAAACCACACCAAGTCCATTTCCGATACAAGCCCCTCGAAATCGGACACCTGCATCTTCAAAGGCAGTATTATCGATAGTGGGAACGGTGAACCATTGATATTTGCAAATGTTGTTCTAAAAGACAAAAACGGCACAGTAATCACTGGTGGAAGTACCGACTTCGACGGCAACTTCACCATCCGCGCACCCAAAGGGAAATACGAAGTAGAATTCGCATATCTTGGATACGCCACTCAAAAATCAACCTTAAACCTCACCACCGACATCCTAACCATCGGCGCAGCTGCTTTGCAAAAGACCGCAACGGTACTGGGAGGAATTCCTGTAATGATTGTCGGTAGCAGCGGCCTACTCCGCACCCCATTAATCGATATGGGTGCCCCCGAAAGCGGCGAGCGTATCGACGCCGACCGTATAAGCCACTTCCCGCAATAAAAACACCTTTACGGCGTTATGACTGTATGAAAAATAGAGCTAACATACTGAGAACCGCAGCGGCAGCAGTGCTTGCCGCCGCACTGCTCTTGACTGCCTGCAGCCGCCGGAACGTCAATATGTCCAAGCACCGCAAGAGCCGCAAATGCAACTGCCCCACATTCACCGAAAGACATCCTGACAACAGCATAGACACCGCATCCACAATCAACTATGTCCAGCGAGGAAGAGTATAAGTCCATCCTGCGGCGCTACCTGCCTCTCTCGGCCGTCGACCCGATATATGATTACATCGTCGCCAATGGCGTCCGCTTCCACATCAAGCGGCAGCGCACCTCCAAGCTTGGCGACTACCGTATGCCTCAGCCGCGCCACAACTACAACGAGATCAGCGTCAACAGCGACCTCTCGCCACACCTGTTCCTGTTGGTTCTGCTTCACGAAATGGCTCACCTTGAGACCTTCAAGGCCCACGGCCGCACCGTGCAGCCCCACGGCCACGAATGGCAGAGGCAGTACCGCGACCTGCTTGTGGCATACTTCAACGGCGGCCACTTTCCGAACCAGATTTACCCTTTGCTCAAGAAATACACCGCCCGCATACCGCTCAACCGCGCTGCCGGCAACGAACTGGAACGCAAACTGAAAGAGATTGACAACCCCGGCACAGAAAAAGAACTGCTGCTGAAAGACCTGCCCCTTGGCAGCCGTTTCCGCCTAAAATCGCGTCCGCAGACGGTATTCCTCTCTATCGAGAAACGCCGCACTCGCTTCCGTTGCAGCGACCAAGCCACAGGCCGTGCCTATCTTGTCAGCGGCGACGCCCCGGTAGAGCTGGCATAGATGCTGTCGCGCAGCGTCAGCAGCGGCGACAAGGTATAAGGGATATATTGAAGCATCCTGGGACTCATCGAACCATAGTATTCCAAATGCTGCGCCAGCGACCGGCGCGCCTCTTGCAGCAATGCGAGCGACTTCGCGTCGTTGCCGCACAGCCTATAAGCCTTCGCCACGTTGTACAGCAATTGCAGGCTCTTCATCGCCTGCGGCGGAATTGCCGCACACGTCGAGTCAAGCACCTCGCCTCCCCTGCCCTGCTCGCCGCGCGATGCCAAGTTGCTGGCAACCAGCACAGCGGCATCCCAGTATTGCATCAGGAAATTATGCGACGTCTCGTCGATGTACACTCCCGTGACCGGATGCCATTCAAGCCACTCTGTCATAAGGCTATACGAGCGTTCGCAGTCAACACTGTCGGCCGACACCGTGTTGCACAGCCTGTAGGCCATACCGCACAACTGCAGCCTGCCGCTGAAGGCACCGCCCCGCTCCCTTGCCGCATAGCGGCTGAAATATATGGGTCGCTCGCCGGCGTTATTATTCACTATCAGCCTCATCCGCCCGTAGGGGCCCATTCCGCGCCATTCGTCGCCTGCCAGCAGGTCGCGACCTTGCCACGACAGCTGCCGCTTGATTGACTCGCAGTAGGCCTCGCCGCCCAGCAGCGAAACGTTGACCACCTGCACATCGCGCCTAAAGCCCTCGACCTCTTGCATATACCACAGCGGAAACGTATCGTTGTCGCCTATGGTGAACAGAATGCCGTGTGCGTCGCACGAGTTGAGCAGGTTGGCTGCCGCGTCGCGGGCTATATAGCGCCCCGAGCGGTCGTGGTCGTCCCAGTTCTGGCAGCCCATAAGCAGCGGAACGCCGACGACAAGCAGCCACACGACAGGCTGCAGCGAACGGCGCGCCCACTTGCGGCGGAACTCGTGCGAAAGCAGCGCTGCCGCCCCGACACCGATCCAAATGGCAAAGGCATAGAACGAAAGCACGTAGGCGTAGTCGCGCTCGCGCGGCTCATACATCGGATGGTTGAGGTAGACCGACAGGACGATGCCTCCCATCAAGAAAAGCGTCATCACGAGCCAATAATCGCGCTTGTTGCGCTTGCGCTGAGCAAACAGCCCCACCAGCCCCAGCAGCAGCGGAAGCATAAAATAGCGGTTCTGGCCCGCCGACGGCATCGCGTCGGGCATACGGCTGCCCGTGCCCACGTAAAGCCTGTCGATGGGCGGAATACCGGTAATAAACTGCCCTTTCTGCAGGTTGCCGAACCCCTGGCGGTCGTTGTAGCGACCCGAAAAGTTCCACATCAGATAGCGCAGATACATATAGCCCAGCTGATAGCCGCTGAAAATCACGAGATTGTCGCCAAACGAAGGCTTATAGTACTCGCGTCCGTCAACCTCCACCATCTCTCCGTGCCGCCCGCACCAGTCGGTATAGTAATCCTCGGCAAAGGTATGCGACTTCCACATTCGCGGAAAGAACATATCCATCTGCTTGGCATAGATCGGTTTGCCGTCGCTGAAGGCCACTATCGGCGAGTTGAAACAACGGCCGTAGAGCAGCGGCGCCTTCTCGTACTGGTCGCGGCCTATATAGGCTTTCAGTGCCTTAAGCGTGCTCGGATTACCCTGATTGATGGGAGGATCGGCCGCTGCGCGTATAGGCAGTATGGCGTAGGGCGTAAGGCCCAGAACGAAGAACAACAAACACAGAAGCAGCCTCTTATGCCATCCGCCTACGGCCACCCGACGCCGCTTGAAGATATAGATCAGAGCCACAACGGGCACCGTGAGCAGGCTCAACTGATGCACGCCCACCGAAAGCCCCAGCAGCAGCGACACCAGCAGCAGCCAGCGGCCGCAGCCGCGCCCCTCGTCGGTGCTCCAGCGCACCATAGCCCACACTATGGCAGCCGAAAAGAGCATCGACAGGCTGTAGACCTCGCTCTCGACAGCCGAGAACCAGGCCGTGTCGCACAGCACATAGCACCACGTGCCCACCAAGGCGGCGACGAGCGAATGACGTATCCTGAATCTTGCATTCTGAAGGAAGTGCAACAGCGTCCAAAACAAGAACATAGCCGTGGCGCCGCCCGCCACGGCCGACAGTGCGTTGCTCCACCACGCCAGCCGCATCGCATTACCGCCGGCCAGCAGCATAAAGCAATGGGCCAGAAGCTGATAGAGAGGCGCTCCAGGCGGATGGCCCACCTCAAGCCTATAGGACGTGGCTATAAACTCGCCACAGTCCCAGAAACTCGCCGACGGCTCCAGCGCGAGCAGATAAACCGCCGTCGCCGCAAGCCACGTGAGCCAGCCCGTAAGTCTGTCAACCCTGCACTTCATATAATCGCGTCAAAAAACAAGCAACCAAACAGTTAAACGAATCGACAACACCGCATAAGCCTACCAGTTCACCACCGACTTGTTGAACACGTCGTCGCACAGCTCAGACACTATCTCGCCCATCAGCGTGCTCTCGACCGACGAGAAATTGAGCTGCGCGTTATAGTCCCTGTAGCGCGAGAAAGACTGCTCGAAATTGGCGTCGGGGTCGCAGTTGTTGACAAACTTCACCTTGATAGTGATTGTCAGGCGGTTCATCGACACATCGTCGTTGGCCGACAGAGCCGCCGCACGCGTGGTGTAAGAGGTTATCTCGCCCGTAATCTGCAGGTCGGCATCGCCGTTGACCACATTCAGGCTGGTCTGCGAAGCGAACAGGTTGCGCAAATCGTCGGTCAGTTTCTGGCTCAGCTGCGGGTTGACCGTGGTTGCGTAATTGGGGAACGTGCCGACCGATATAGTCTTGGCATTGGGCGGAATCGAAGCTCCGGTAAAGCTGTAGCCTCCCTTGCAAGCAACCGCGACCAACGTCGCGACGGCCAAAAGCCATACACCGAACCTGCGCCGTTTCATACGTTGTACGAATCGTTGTCGATATGCTTCTCATCCTCCATCTGCCAGAGCATAAAGCCCGCCTGCTGCTCCATATATGTCAGCACGGCGTGCTTGATATTCAGGTCGTTGATGGCACTTATCTCATTGACTATCGCGTCAATCTTCATCTTGATATTATTGTCCATTCTATGGGATTTTTAAAAACACTGATGCTTTTCTAACGCTGACGCGACTGATTTATTGTATGGAACACTTAGAAACTGTTTTGATTTTATCCAATGATATTCTTATGCCATATAATCGGTGCCTTTTTTACAATCTGTCGGTTACAATGGAACCCCATTGCGCCCTCAACACCGTAGAAAAAGCCCTCGATTCTATGCCCAATAATTATCATTGATAAAATCAAAACAGCTTCTTGAATTCATCACCGGTTTTCCGAGGCACCAACACCGTTCGTTGTCCAGTCGTTGTCCTGTTGTCCAGTTGTTGTCCAGTCAATGACTGGACAACAACTGGACAACAACTGGACAACGACTGGACAACGAACGGTGTTGGTATGGTGCAAAAGCAGGGATGGGCAAAGCCCGGTACGGTAAAAAAGCGTGTTCCCCGCGGCTTCGCCGCGGGGAACACGCTTTCAGTCCACCGGCAAAGCCGGTTATTTGCTTTTGCCCTGGTTGGCAACGCTCTGCATCTTGGCGGCAATGACATCGGGGTCGCCAAGGAAGAACTCCTTTTGCAGCCTCATCTGGTCATCGAACTGGAAGATGTAGGGTACGGCGGTGGGGATGTTGAACTTTATAATCTCGTCGTTGCCCATATTGCGCAGTTCCTTCACGATGCCGCGCAGCGAGTTGCCGTGGGCCACTACCATCACGGTGTCGTAGCGATTGAAGGATTTAAGAATCACCTCTTTATAGTAAGGCATCAGTCGTGCGATAGTATCTTTGAGCGATTCGGTCAGCGGAATCTCGCTGTCGCTCAATTCGGCATAGCGCGGGTCCATACGCGGGCTGCGCTCGTCGTGCATATCCAAAGCCGGCGGCTGGGTGTCGAAACTGCGTCGCCACAGCAGCACCTGGTCGTCGCCGTACTTCTGGGCGGTATCGGCCTTGTTGAGGCCCTGGATGGCACCGTAGCTCTTCTCGTTGAGGCGCCAGCTTTTCTCGACAGGCAGCCAGTCCATATCCATAGCCTCGAGCACCTGGTTGAGGGTGCGCACGGCGCGCTTCAGATAAGAGGTGTAGCACATCTGGGGCTTGTAGCCTTCCTTCTTGAGCAGCAGGCCGGCTTCGAATGCCTCTTTGCGGCCAAATTCGGTAAGGTCGACATCGGTCCAGCCGGTAAAAAGATTGAGTTTATTCCATTCACTTTCGCCGTGACGGATAAGTATCAGTTGTTTCATTTCTTAAGGATTTTTTCGTCTTTCTTGAGGATTATGTGCTCGTTGAATTTGTCCTTGTACGCAAGTATGCACATCAGTACGCCAAGCAGGATGAAAGGTATGCTGAGCCACTGGCCCATATCGAGCGTCATCCCTTGTTCGAAGGCCACTTGCTCTTCCTTGACGAACTCGATCAGCAGGCGCACTCCGAACAGGGCTATGAGCCACCATCCGAACATCGCTCCCGGACGCAGTTTGCCGTCCTTTTTGCGATAGACGAGCAGGCTGACGAGGAAGATGAGGAAGTAGCTTAACGACTCATAGAGTTGAGTCGGATGCTTGGGGACGGTTTCGGGCACCGGCGTGGCGCGCTCGAAGACGAAGCCCCAGGGCAGGTCGGTGGGAACGCCGTATATCTCGCTGTTGAACAGGTTGCCCAGTCGGATGAAGGAGCCGCCTAAGGCGATGACTATGACAAGTCTGTCTACAATCCAGACGGGGTTCATACGGTATTTGCGGAAGTACAGCCACAGGGCCAGCAGGATGCCTATGCCGGCACCGTGGCTGGCAAGGCCTTCATAGCCAGTGAAATGCCATCCGTCCGCATCGCGGCCAAAGGGCAGTATGATTTCAATCCAGTTCTCTTTGGTCAGGTAATAGTCGGGCTGGTAGAAGAGGCAGTGGCCCAACCGCGCGCCGACAAGGACCGCGACGAACATATAGATGAGCAACGACTCGAGGTATTTCGAGTCGACGCCCTCGCGCTTGAACATCCGGGCTATTATGAAATAGCCCAAGAGGAATGCCAGCAGGAAGCCCAGCGAGTACCAGCGCACTCCGAACGAGCCTATGTGAAAGATTACAGGGTCGACATTCCAATAGACGAAATTCAGCATAGTGTGACGTGTTTTACTTTGCGTAGTTCACCGCACGGGTTTCGCGGATGACGGTTACTTTGATCTGGCCCGGGTAGGTCATTTCGCTTTGTATCTGGCGTGAGAGGTCGTAGCTCAGCTTGTTGGCCTCGACGTCGCTGACCTTCTCGGCACCGACAATGACGCGGAGCTCGCGGCCTGCCTGAATAGCATAGGTCTTGACAACGCCGGGATAGGTCATAGCCATTTCCTCGAGCTTGTTGAGGCGGTTGATGTAAGCCTCGACGACCTCGCGGCGAGCGCCCGGGCGTGCACCGCTGATGGCGTCGCACACCTGGATGATGGGCGACAGAAGGCTTGTCATCTCGGCCTCGTCGTGGTGGGCGCCGATGGCGTTGCACACGTCGGGGTGCTCTTTGTACTTCTCAGCCAGCCGCATACCCAATATTGCGTGCGGCAGGTCGGGTTCGTTCTCCGGCACCTTGCCGATGTCGTGGAGCAGGCCTGCACGCTTGGCAAGCTTGGGATTGAGGCCCAGCTCCGAAGCCATCGTCGCGGCAAGGTTGGCCACCTCGCGGCTGTGCTGCAGCAGGTTCTGCCCGTAGGACGAACGGTATTTCATACGGCCCACCATACGCATCAACTCGTGGTTCATATTGTTGATGCCCAGGTCTATGCAAGTACGTTTGCCGACCTCGGCGATTTCCTGCTCGATCTGCTTGCGCGTCTTGGCGACGACCTCTTCGATACGTGCCGGGTGGATACGGCCGTCCGTCACTAATTTATGCAGCGACAGGCGCGCAATCTCGCGGCGGATAGGGTCGAAACTCGACAGGATAATGGCATCGGGCGAGTCGTCGATAATGACTTCCACGCCGGTAAGCGACTCGAGGGTGCGTATGTTACGGCCCTCGCGACCGATGATGCGGCCTTTCACCTCCTCGTTTTCAAGGTTGAATACGCTCACAGTGTTCTCCACAGCGTGCTCGGTAGCGGTGCGCTGTATCGATTCAATGACAATCTTCTTGGCCTGTTCGTTGGCCGTCATCTTGGCCTCCTCCACAATGTCCATAATCGTGTTCGAAGCCTCGGCGCGGGCGTCGTCAGTCATCATTTCTACCAGTTGCTGCTTGGCCTCGTCAGCCGTCAGGCCGGCAATGTGCTCCAGCTTCTCTACGCTCTGCTTGTAGATCTTCTCTGTCTCGGCCTTACGCTTGTTCAGCACCTCTATCTGGCTGTTCAGGTTGTCGCTGGCACTCTTCAGTTCATTGCTCTTTTTCTGCAGGTCTTCGACCTTCTGTGCCAAGGCCTGTTCGCGCTGTTTCAGCTTCTGCTCGGCCACTTGCATCTTGTTGTTGCGCTCGGCAGCCTGCTTGTCATATTCGCTTTTCATCTGGAGATACTTCTCCTTTGCCTGCAGAATCTTGTCTCTCTTTATGACTTCGCCTTTCTCTTCTGCATCTTTCAGCACTTGCTGGCTCTTGCCGAGCAGCTTGTTTCTCAGGACTGTCGTTGTAGCGGCGATTCCTGCGCCGGCGCCTACAATCAGTCCAATGATAATCATCAGTATGTACATAGTTTTTAAATAATTTTGGTGGAATGCGCCCGCTTCGTCAATCTCTTCGGCAAAAAAACCTGCATCGCTTCCCTCCAAGAGTTATGGTAAACTCTGAAACTTTAGGATTTGAGCGCCGGGTGTCTCAGTTCTTCAGTCTCCTTGCGAGAGGCTAACCTACCCACCCCTGAGCAGACTCGGTTTGTAAATGGTGTTGAGTTTACAAACTGTTTTGGGATGGATGCAGGTTGTTCTCCAACACAGAGTCTATCTCTGCCAGCTTCGCTATCAGTTCCTCGTCCTTATACTTAAGGCTGTCCTGTGTCTTCATCAATTCTGTCACTTGCATAAGCGACACCATCGCCAGCAAGTCCTGATTGTCACGGTGACCATACTGCTTTTTGAACAATCTTGCCTGTGCATCTATCAACGCAGCGGCATCGCGCAGGTACTTCTCTTCTTGCGCTGCAATAGAGAGTTTATAACTTCGTTCCAATATGTTTACCGTAACCGATATGTTTTCCATCAGGTCAGTCCACTTTAGTCAATAGCATTAGACTTTTGTCAATATTACGAATCAACTGATTGATTTTGAGTTTTATTTCTGCTGAATCGCCTTTCTGTACAAGCGTATTCCTGAGTTTTAATATTTGGGTTTCTTCAATTAATTCCTTTATCTTGTTGTCTTTGTTTTTGATGTGTTCGTTAAGTTCTTCGTTTGCCTCAGTCAGCTCCAAGACCCTGTCCTTCAGCCGGTTGTTGTCCTCAATCAGCTGTCTCACCTTGTATTCTATTCCGCTCAGCGAAGTCTCAAAGTCAAACATTTTGTCGTTTTATTATACATTTTGGCGGGTGCAAAGATACGAACTTTTTTGTAAACTGGAAAATATTTTTATGTATGATTCAAATGACTGGCTTTAACTACAAGCCAATCAGCTATTTGAGATTGAGCTTATGGCCCATTCTCTCCTGCTTGGTCTTCAGATAGCGCTCATTGTACCGGTTGGGTTCTATAACAATTGGCAGAGTTTCAACAATCTCCAATCCATAGCCCTCCAGTCCGCTGCGCTTGACGGGGTTGTTGGTAATCAGTCGCATCTTCTTGACTCCGAGGTCGCGCAGAATCTGTGCCCCGATGCCGTAGTCGCGCTCGTCGGCCTTGAAGCCCAGCTTCAGATTGGCGTCGACGGTATCGAGCCCCTGCTCTTGCAGATGGTAGGCTTTGAGCTTGTTGACCAGGCCTATGCCCCTGCCTTCCTGACTCATATAGAGCACCAGGCCTTTGCCCTCCTTGTCAATCATCTCCATTGCGCGATGCAGCTGCTTGCCGCAGTCGCATTTGCACGAGCCGAAGATGTCGCCCGTCGCGCAGCTCGAGTGGACCCTGACCATAAGAGGCTCATTCTCATCCCAATCGCCCTTTTTGAGAGCCAAGTGCGTGGCTCCGTTGTCGAGCTGTGTATAGGCTATCAGCTGGAAGTTGCCCCACTCGGTCGGCAGGAAGACCTCCTCTTCCTTGCGAATCATCGTCTCGTGGGCTATGCGGTAGGAGATCAAGTCCTTGATAGTAATAATCTTAAGGCCGAACTTTTGGGCCACCTCCTGCAGTTGCGGCATACGTGCCATCGTGCCGTCGTCGTTGATGATTTCTATCAGCGCGGCGCAGGGTTTAAGCCCTGCCAGGCGAGCCAGGTCGACGGCGGCCTCGGTGTGGCCGGCGCGTACCAGCACGCCGCCGTTGCGGGCGCGGAGCGGGTTGATGTGGCCGGGGCGACCCAGGTCGGCGGCGGTTGTGGATTCGTCGGCCAAAGCCTTGATAGTCATTGCCCTGTCGTGCATACTCACACCCGTCGTGCAGCCGTTGCCCAGCAGGTCGACCGTCACCGTGAACGGAGTGCCCAGCAGCGAGGTGTTGTCGTGCACCTGCATATCGAGGTTCAGCTCGTGGCAACGCTGCTCGGTGACGGGCGTGCAGAGCACACCGCGTCCGTTCTTGAGCATAAAATTGACCTTTTCGGGGGTTATTTTCTCGGCTGCAATGATGAAATCGCCCTCGTTCTCACGATCCTCGTCGTCGACGACAATGACAAATCTGCCTTCCTTGAAATCCTCTATCGCCTCCTCTATTGTGTTGAGTTTAAATTCCATATAAAAATAAATAAAATAAAAATCACAGTATTTGGAAGTGCAAAGATACAACAAAAAAGCGACAGAGTGAATTTTTTTTCGCCCGTCCCCTGTCCTGCCCGGCGGCGGCGCCGGCAGGCCGACGCCCCGGCAAGGGCGGAAAGCCTGTCCCTCGGCACGGAAAAGGCGCGACTGCTTCGGTTTTACGCCGTGTCCGGACCGTACCAAGTCCGCTCGTTGTCCAGTCGTTGTCCAGTTGTTGTCCAGTTGTTGTCCAGTCAATGACTGGAACTGGACAACAACTGGACAACAACTGGACAACGACTGGACAACGAGCGGTGTTGGTACGGTGAAAAAGGCGTGTTGCTACGCCGTGGGAACGGTTGCGGGACGGGGCGCCGCCGGCGTCAGTTGGTGTACCAGTCCTTGAATTCCGCGACGCGTGCGCGTGGGATGATGATCTTGTCGGGGGTGGCCACGGTAAGGCTCACGTGCAGCTTGCCGATGGGCCAGAGCGAGATGTCGGCGACGGCGCTGTGGGCGATGATATACTGTCGGTTGGCGCGGAAGAAGAGGTTGGGGTTGAGCTGTGCGAAGATGTAGTCGAGCGGCTTGTCGATGATGTGCGTCTGGTTGTCGAAGGTCACGGCGCGCGATATCTTGTCGTCGAGGAAGATATAGGCTATGCTCTTGACAGGCAGCGGGACGAGCTTGTCGCGGACGGGGATGAGGAAGTGCGATTTGTAGCGGTGCTGCTGGGTCATCTCCATCAGCGACGCTATGGTTTCGGGGCTGAGCGGCGCCGGCCGCCGGTCGGGGCCTTCGTTGGCGAGGAGGCGCAGTTTCTGGATGGCGCGGGCCAGGTCGTTCCGGTTTATCGGCTTCAGCAGGTAGTCTATGCCGTTGACTTTGAATGCGTCGAGGGCATATTGGTCGTAGGCCGTGGTGAAGACGACGGGGCAGTTGACCGTGGTCTGGTCAAAGATGCGGAAGGCAAGGCCGTCGGCCAGGTGGATGTCCATAAAGACCACATCAAGAGGCGTTTGGATGTGGCTGAAGTATTCGACCGATTCCTCGACCGACTGCAGTGTG
This sequence comes from uncultured Bacteroidales bacterium, assembly GCA_905236645.1. Taxonomy (GTDB): domain Bacteria; phylum Bacteroidota; class Bacteroidia; order Bacteroidales; family P3; genus Colimorpha. The sequence continues at coordinate 24,820 of CAJOMZ010000012.1, read as the reverse complement.
TCGGTCACCTGGATGTCGGGGGCTGCCTCGGCAAGCAGTCGTTTCAGGTTCTGGGCTGCAATTTGCTCGTCTTCAATGATTATAGCGTTCATAAGTCAGGATTTTTGTTTTAACGGATTTTATTTTGCCTGTGCTCCGTGCCGTCCTCGAGGGGTATTATCCATTTGTCCGACTCGGCTGGGTCGAGCAGCGGCACCTCGACGACAAAGACATTGTCGGCATCGGTTATTGTAACGTCCTGGTGGCAAAGCAGTTGATAGCGCTTTGCAAGGTTGGCCAGGCCCAGGCCGGTGCCGGCATCGTCCTCTTGCTTGGGGCGTATGGTGTTGCTTACGCGGAAGGTGTGGGCCGCTGTCGTTTCGAGGTGTATGGTGAGCGGGTAGCGGCTGCTGACCACGTTGTGTTTCAGTGCGTTCTCTATCAGAAGCTGTATACTGATGGGAATGATGCGGTAGTGTGTCAGGTCGGGGTCGATGTCTTGTTCGAAGCGCAGGTTCTGGCCGTAGCGTATGGCCATCATCTGGCAGTAGGAGTCGGTGAACTGCAGCTCCTCCTCAAGCGTCACGAGGCGCTTGCCCTGCATTATGTAGCGATAGGTCGAGGCGAGCTGCTGCAGGTATTGCTGCGCCTTGGCGTCGTCGGTGCCGATAAGCCCGCTGAGGGTGTTGAGCGAGTTGAAGAGGAAGTGGGGGTCGAGCTGGTTTTCGAGGGCCTCGTAGCGCACAATCAGGTTCTCGTTCTGGAGCCGTTCTTTTTCGATGTTGGACTGCTGCCGCCGAGTGAAGTTGTAGAGTATCAACGATATAAGGATGGCGATCACGGCAACCACGACGTCGCGTGTAAGGTTGACGGTGTTCGGGTCGGCAAGGTTGAGGTCGCTGTATATCGCCCTGTAGAGCCATCCCAGGATGGTGGACAGCGCTATTGCTATGAGCAGCGAGCCGACGATGCCGAGTGTGTATTTCCATTTATGGGCAAGGCGGCTTTTGATGACGGTGAAGCTGAAGATGAGTATGGTGAACAGCAGCAGTGCGTTGGCGGAGAAGGAGTAGACGATGTGGTAGTTGTCGTCGACGGTCCATCCGCGGTTGATGTGCGCGAGGGTCATTATTCCAGTCAGCAGCACGCTGCCGACAAGGGCAATCCACAGTGCGTTCTTGGCGTTGAAGGATTGCAGCAGGTTGGGGGTTTTGACTAATGGTTTTTGCATTGTGGATGTCTTTTAGTGTTTTTTCTGCCACTGTACCACAGCCTGCTGTTGCCGGCGCAGGCTGTGGACTATGATGTTGCGGCGGCGGCGCAACAGAAGCCGGGCGCTGAGGATGAGCGTAGACGCCGAGAAGTAGACGGCGGCCTGTATCCAGAGGGTCATATATTCGTGGCGCACCTCGGAGAGTTGCGCGCCCATCGACGCAATCTTGATGTAGCCCTGCACGCCCGGCGTGGAGGGGAAAAGGTAGCTGAAGAGGTACCATAAGCGCGGCATACTCTCCTGCGGCCACACCATTCCGCTCAGGATGAAGAGCACAAGGCTGAAGAAGACGAAGCATAGCATAGGCGATATCTTCTGCCGCACCAGTAGGTTGCCAACGGTCATAGCGAAGAAGATGGTGGCCAGCAGGAACGGCAGGCAGAAGATGAGAATGGTGTAGAGGTTGCCAAGCTGGGGCAGGTTGAACCAGCGCGGTATGAACCAGAGGTCGAGGATGCACAGGGGCACATAGATGAGCAGGTAGCACAGCGAGCGGCCAAAGGTGACGCGATGTATGCTTGCGCGGCGCAGATGGGAGGGTATGAGGCGCAGCGACTTGCGGTTCTCGCGGGCGTCGCCGATAAGGATGCAGATGCCGAGGAAGAGGGTCTGGTGCATCACCAGCACCATAAGGCAGGGCAGGAAGAAGCTTCCGTAGCCGCCGGTGGGGTTGAAGAGGGTGGTGTTCTCCATCACTACGGGCTGCATCTGCACCTGGGCCTCTTCGTCGCTGAGGCCAGCCTGCTTGTAGCGCTGCAGCTCTATGGTGTGCATCTCGTCGATGAGCACGGCGTTGCCGCCGGTGAGGGCCGCCTTGTAGAAGTAGAAGGAGCTCATATCGCTGAAGACTACGACACGGGCTGTGCGCTTCTCGGCCAGGCGCTGCGAGAAGTCTTCGGGGAAATAGAAGATGGAGCGCACCTCGTGGCCGTCCATCAACCGACGCGCCTCGCCAAGGTTGCTGCAGCGGTAGGCCACCGTCAGCTCGGGCGTGGCGTCGAGCTTGTGGATGAAGCGCTTACTGTCGGCGCTGCGCGCCTCGTCGACCACCGCTATCGGCATATTCTCTACATTCTCGTTGTGGTAGATAAAGCAGAAGATGAACGGGTAGAGAATCGGGGCGAGAAAGAAGATGAGCAGCACCGTCCAGTCGCCGAACACGCGGCGCACCTCGATGCTGAAGATGGTCCATATATCCTTGAGCGCACTGATCATTGCACATCGGTTTTAGAGGGTTGGACGGACTGCCGTGCCTGGCACGACATTTGCCAGCGGAGGAACAGGGCCCCGACTATGGGCAACACGCTGAAAGCCACAAGCGCACAGAAGCGCGGCCAGCAGTGTGCAAAGCCATTGCCGAAGATGGCTATGTCGCTGAAGTTCTGGTAGTAGTGGCGTATGGGGTAGAGCCAGGCGAAGCTGTAGAAGAAGCTTGGCATACCCTCGACAGGGAAGGAGAAGCCGCTGAGCGAGAAGCTCATAGCACTGTAGATGGCGCTGATGCTCATAGCAAGCGGCGGATCGGGGATGACACAGGCTATGAAGCAGCCAACGCACTGAGCGGCATAGACGAGCAATAAGCTGTTGACCACCATCAGCATCCAGCTGCCCTCGAGCGGGAACCCCATAGGGCCGAACATTATCAGGTTGGCCAGCAGGCAGAGCAGCGTGTACCAGGCGGTGTAGGGCAGCATCTTGCCCAGCAGGGCATAGAGTTCGTTGCCTCCGGCACGGCGCATCCAGCTTTTCAGCGTGCGCTCCTGACGCTCGCGGCCAATGACGTAGGTCGTGTGCATCAGCACGATGAAGGCTATCACCGCCGGAATAAGCGTGGTCATCAGATAGTTGCCGTAGTTTATCCACGGGTTGCCGATGGTGCGCGTGTCGTATTCCACAGGCTGTATAAGCCCCATAGCCTGCTCGTCGCTATAGCCGTTTTTGCGGTACACCTCGCGCTGCACGGCGCCGGTGGCCAGCATTCCCATCGTGGCCAATTGCCTGTAGCTCAGGGTTCCGGCCAGCATATAGGCCGAATTGACATAGAGCACAAAGTGGGGCGAGCGGAACTGGAGCAGGTCGTTGTAGGTGCCTTTGGGAATCTCGTAGAAGGCGAAGATGTCGCCTCTCTGCATTGCCCTGCGCGCCTCGGTGTGGTTGTTGTAGACGGCAACGACTTTCACACCCGGCGTGGCGTCTATCTCGTGGCAGATGCGCCGCGACAGGTAGGAGCCGTCCATATCGACCACAGCTACCGACAGGCACTGCGGCTGTCCCTCTTTGGTGATGGTGGCAAAGAAGACAAAGGTGAACACAACGCCCAGCGTCATCAAGACTAAATAACGCGGGTTGCGCCAGATGCGCCGCAGTTCGCGGACAAGTACCCTGTTTACACCTTGCATCTTCATAGTCGATATCGGGCAAAGGCTTATTTGTCAGACAGAATGGCCGTCATTCCGGGCCGCAGGCCTTCAATGTCTTCCTGAGGCACTACCTTCACATCAAAGCTCTTGACATCGTACTGGCCCAAGGTTTTGGTGGCACGCCAGGTGGCATAGCTCGCCATAACCTTCACGCTGCGTACCGTGCAGGAGTAAGTATTGTCGCCAAGGGCAGGAATGCGCACCTTGACCGACTGGCCTGTCTTGATGTCCTTGAGCAGATCCTCCCTGATGCTGAAATTGAACCAGTTGTCGCTCAATTCGAGTATGGAGGCCACCGGTGCGCCGGTGCCTACAAGGTCGCCAAGTTTGACATAGAGCTCAACCACCTCGCCGTCGCAAGGAGCGATGATGTAGCTGTCGTCGAGGTAGCTCTGCACCTCAGCCACGGCACCGCCGGCTTGGTTGACCAGCGCCGAGGCTGCAGCGATGTCCTCGGACTGCGCGCCCTCTTTTGCCATCAGGTATTGCTGCTCGGCAGCCGCACAGTCGGCTTGGGCAGCCTTGTATTTTGCGTCTACCTCGTCGAACTGCTGTGCCGAGACAACGCCTTTCTCATACAGGCCTTTGACGCGATCGTACGATTTCTTGTAGACCGACTCGGCGGCCTGTGCTTTCTGCCACACCTGGTAGGCCATCTGTACCTGCTGGTCGCGAGCACCGCCTTTGGCCTTGCGGCTCTGCGCACTGGCAGCGCTGCGGGCAGCCTTGGCCTGAATCATCTTGGCGTTGACCTGACGGCTACCTATGTGAGCCAGAGTGTCGCCGGCACGCACTACGTCGCCTTCACTCACAAAAAGCCGGTCGATATGCCCCGGCACCATATTCGACACACGGTATTCGGTGGCATCAGCCTCGCCAAGCAGCATCTCTTTCTGCGGATGTATGGCGAACAGGCCCACGAGGGCTACTATGGCCACCGCGCCTATGACGGCCAGAAGGCCTGCAATCAATGTCTTGTTGTTCTCTTTCATTTATTGTTACTGTTTTATTTTCCAATTGCTTGTGTAAGGTAAATGCTGTTCATCTCTATCTCTATCTCGGCGTCAAGGATGTCGCTTTTGGCCGACATCCAGGCGGTCTGGGCCGCCATAAGGTCGCTGCTGCTGCACATCCCTGCCTTGAAGCTCTCGTCGGCCAGCCGCAGGTTCTCCTCGGCTTGCGTCAGGTTGCTCTGGGCCTGGTCCAGTTTCTTGTAGGCGAGTTCCAACTCACAGTTCAGCTTGTTGACCTGCAGCTCAATCATCTCCTGCGCTTCCTCAATCTGGTAGGCCACCTCGCGACGCTTGGCTTTGGCCGCCTTGATGGAATAGATGCCGCCGATGTGGAGTATGGGTACATTGACCACAACACCTGCCATCAGCGTACCGCCCCACTCATTCTGGAAGCCATTGAACAGGTTGGGATTGGAGAACAGGTAGCCGCCCGTAAAGGCAACGTTGGGCTTGAGCGACGATGCCGCAAGGCGAACCCCCTGCTGCGATATGCTGTCGCTTATGCGAAGCATCTGCATCTCGCGCCGGTTCTGCCACACATCCTCCATATCTATTGTCTGACGCCGGGTCAGCGCCAGGGTCGGATTACTCTCCGACACATCGAAGTCGCCGTCAAGGGGCATTCCGCAACGCTGTGCAAGCAGCATCTTGGCCAGTGCAAGGCCATTGGTCGCTTTGGTAAGCGACATCTGCGCCTCATTGAGTTTGACGCGCACTTTGGCCAGATCGCCTTTAGTGGCCATCTCTGCAGCCACAAGTTCCTCGACGTTGTGGTTGAGGGTGTCGAGCAGCGCTGCGTATTGCTCGGCCAATTCTTTCTTGTGCTTCACGCTGACCACCTGCCAGTAGGCCTCGTCGACGGCGATGAGCGTCTCCTCCTTCTTCTTGTCGTACTCTATGCCTGACAATCTGTTCATCAGCGAAGCCGTCTTATATAACGCCATCAGCTTGCCTCCCAGATAGATAGGCTGCGTGAGCGTTACTACACCAAAAGTCGTGTTGCGAGTGTCGGTTTCGAGGGCCTGAGTGATTTCCTGACCGACATTGTTGAGCGAAGAGCTTAGGTTTGAATTATTTACGACATTTGACAGCAGGTCGCCTATCAGCTGGCCTCCGATGGGCAGGTTGCCCGCCTCCTCGCGGATGGCCTGGTCTATGCTGTTCTGCACGTTGTTCCCCAGGTTGTTTATGCGGTCTCTCTGCTCGTCGCTGAGCAGGTTTACGCTCTTGTCCATCCAGGTGTAGCCGCCAGTGGCGCCCACCTTGGGCAGCATCTGCCACAGGGCCGCTTTCTGCAGATTCTCGGTCTCAATCCTCTTCTCTTCCGACATCTTAAGGCCCTTGTTGGCCTGCAGCGCCTTTTCGCGGCACTGCTCAAGCGTAAGCACCTGCTGCGCACTCAAACCCGAGGTGCAGAGAAGCATCAACAATGCAAGTATAATTCTGGTTTTCATTGCTTTATCCTTTAGGTAACAACACAAATTCAAAGATGCAAAAGTACTAATAATGAATTATGTGACAAAAAGCTTTTGTCTTAAATGTCCAAATGCTTTTCGGAAATGTTAAAATACAGGCCTAAGACTGCTGTTTGCAAGCCGTTTATGCAAGCTCTGCCTGAAGAGTGCAACGGCTCGGGAACAAAACCGTTCAGGCTTCGTTGTCGAGCTCTTCCAAACCTTTGTCGTATAAATAGTCGTCGGGGTTGCCGCTACCGATGAACTGCGCCACCCAGTCGAAATCGAGCGTATGGTTTACGCCTTCCTCGTTCCATTGCCCTGGGTCGACATAGACTTCAAGCAGCTTTGCGGCCCCTTCGCTGTAGAGTTCCACCGTGTCGGCAGCTGCCGGCACAAGGACGCATTCGCCAGCGTGGATTGGGCAGATGGTGTCGAGGGTCTTGACCGCGGCGATGCCCTCGGTGCAAAGGTAGATGATGAACGAGTCGAGCTGTGCGAAGTTCTTGCGCATCGGCTTGTCGAGTGCAATGAGGTTGGTCGTGAAATAGGGGCATTCGGCCAGGCGCACAGTGTCGTTTGGATAGTATCTGTAGTGGGTCTTGCCGTCCGTTGTGGGGCTGAAGTCGATGGCGTCGAGCGCCTCGGCGGTATGCAGCTGGCGCAGTTTGCCGTCGACATCGGGCCGGTTGTAGTCGTAGATGCGGTAGGTGGTGTCCGACGACTGCTGGATCTCGGCCAGCAGCAGGCCTTTGCCCAAGGCGTGGACCCGCCCGGCAGGGATAAAGAACACGTCGCCGGCCTGCGGGTGCTCGATGTGGAGAATGTCCTCAACGTGCCCCAGCTCAAGGAACTTCTGATACTCCTCGCGCGTCACCTGCTGCCCGAAGCCGTCGACTATCTCGGCGCCGTCCTCTGCCTCGATGATATACCACATCTCGGTCTTGCCGTTTTCCATTCCGCGTTTGCGTGCCAGCGCGTTGTCGGGATGCACCTGTATCGACAGGCGGTCGTTCGAGTCGATAATCTTGACCAGCAGCGGGAAATCGTTGCCGAAATGCTGATAGTTCTTTTCTCCAATCAGTTCGCCCATATATATTTCAAGGGCGTCGTTGAGGGTGTTGCCCTCAAGGAAGCCGTTGGCGATGACCGACTCGTTGCCCTTCACTGCCGACAGCGCCCACAGCTCGCCGCAGTTCGGCAGCGGAGCGTAGTCGAAGCCAAGCGTTTTTATCTTGTTGCCGCCCCACACCTTGTTCTTGTACAGCGGCATAAACTTCATAGGATATAATGTAGTTTCCATAGTCGTGTTATTGTTTGTTATTGTTTGCAGTGGCCTGCTGCTGCTCCAGTGTCCGTTCCAACTGCCAGATTCTCAGGTCGCGGGCCACGATGCGCCGCTCCTTGTCGACCAGAATGAGATAGGGCACGTGGTCAATGTCGAGCAGTTTCAGCAGCGGTGCGTCCCAGCCATCCTTCTGACGGTCAACGTCTATCACGACAGGATGCACATTCTTGAACGACCGTTGCACCTCCTCCTCAATCTTTTGGCACTGACCGCAATAGGTGGCGCCGACGATGAGGAGATTGTAGCTGCCGCCGCTCAGCGCGGAATCGATATTGACCGGCCGGCCGTCGCCGCCGGTATAGGAGAACGACGGTATCGGACTGCCTTCGGCCAGGGCCTCGAGTTGGTGCAGCCTCTGCTGCAGCCGACGGTAGTGGTGGCTCTTGGCGGCCTCGCCGCCCAACCGTCTGAACAAGGCCGCAACAGTCTCATAATCGGCTGATGCCGAAACATATCGCTCCAGAATATAAGGCGCCACCGGCGATGTCGGGTTATCCTGCACATACTGCGCCAGGCAACCGATGTCGCCGTCGCACTGCTCCAGCTGGTAGCGCAGCTGGCTGTTGGAGCGCGACCCGTTGATGGCCGACGCCTCAGGGCTGGCAGGATTGTACTTTATCGAAATGTCCGCGCCCTCCAAAAAGAAAGGCAGCGGAGCCTTAATCTTCCGGTGCCGCAGTTCGGCATAGACAGCGCCTTTCACATCGCCCTCGAACACCAGCGGCCCATTCTTCCCCTTAGGATTTATGGCACGCGGCTTCGAATCAGTGTCGTAGACAAGCAACGTAAAGCTACGCCCCAGATTTTTCGACGCATCAACGCTGACGCGAAACGACTGTGCACCAGCCGTCCACGCCATCAGCAGCACGAGCGCGAATACAACAGACCGCTTAGCCATAGCGTCACCGCTCGGGCAATCAATATGAATGATAAGTCGAACTGTTGCGCTGGTTGTTGCCGCGGACCTTGTAGTTGCGGTTAATCGTCTTGGCCGTCTTCTTCTTCGACGAGTACATCGTTTCGGATGAAGATTTGCAGGAACTCACCGTGCCGCAAACACCCGTCAAACCAACCACCATAACCATCGCCATCAGTATACGCAAAGCCTTTTTCATAATCTCGAGTTTTATTGTAATCTATTAATTATTAGTCTGATATTTGTGTTTTTCGCAAAAATGTATGCCACATCACAAAAAGCAAAATAACGAAAAAAATTCGGGACACACAAATTTTTTTGAAAAAAGTATGTCCCGAAAGGAATAAATACACTGTTTCACTAATTCACTATCAGCCGTTTTACAGCCGATCCAGAAGGAGTTACAATCCTGACAATATAAACACCCTTTGGCAAATCTGCAACATCCAACGTTGCGCTGATGCCATTTGCACTGTGTTGTTCTAACAAAACGCCGCCGACAGTGAAAACCTGGACAGATTGCAATCCGTAAGAGGAAGACACAAGAACCTGGGAATGTGCTGGATTGGGCATAAGATATGTAAAAAGGTCAATGTTGCTGACTATTCTCTCAGGGTCGCCGTGTCCACCGCCGGCAGTGTCGCCGGGGATGAAGATGTGCAGACTGTCACTCCACAGACTTGACAAGGTGTCGCTGCAGACAGAACGGACATAAGCGACATATTGAGTTGCTGTGTCAAGGCCGCTTAGCGTTACGAAGTTGACGTTGCTGGGCACTATGGTCCCGCTTTCGGCATCCGCATCGGTGCCATACGAGAACTCCCAACTACCGGTCCCGTTATCGTCCCACGACAGTGTTATGCTGGTACTGTCTTGGTTTAAGATGTGTAAACCTGTAGGCCGGGGGCAAGTGTCGAGAGGTGGTTCATAAACATACGATGTGTCAAAAATCGGGAATATTGCGAGAAAAAAGGGATTGTGATTTATATGAATCCACGAAACCGTGTCATACGTGCCGAAACTTTCCGGCATATTAGTGTATAGGCAGGAACGCAAATATCTCATCATTACCGGAGTAGAATATGCCCAATAGTTATCCGGCAGATAATTGGGATAAGGCATAAAAGACAGATAGTTTGTAGGGGGAGTGGTGTAATAATACTGGCCAGGCATTTCAACATCAAAATAGCTCCACCTCATACTTGAATTCCACGATGTCCCGCCCACATAAAAGGAGTCTGTTACAATGATGTCTCTTTTAAAATAAGCCTCGCGTACTTCAATTGTATCGGTGCCGTCCTTGTGACGCAGACACATTGAATAACGTACAGTGTCCTCCCATACAGCCTCTTCCAGCAAGACATATCCTGTGTCGACCGCCTTGTAGACACTGAAATATTCGTCTGTCCTGTCATTTGTTCCTTGCAGAGAATGTGTTGAGTCATTGCAAAACACCGGCGCGGCCACCCCTATGATTTTCAGAGGAGCGTCAGTCCAGAAATAACGGGCAAACAGAAACGCAGACTGATTATCTCCTGGAAAGTTGTAATATCTCTGATAGGGATAGACGTCAAAAACCGAGTCGGGGTTCATAATCACAAACTTATCATACCAGTTTGTATCCCAGTAATAATATTCAGGCACACGATGCCCAAAGGGAACAACCGTCTGTGCCTGCAAAGCACAAAGTGTTCCAACAAAAGCGATAATGGATAAAATCTTTTTCATATAACAGCTATATTACAATGTCTTACCTTTTCAAGATGCAAAATAACGAAAAAATTTCTGAACACACAAATTTTTTTTGTTCCGCACTTTTTCCGACCGCCGTTTCAACGGCGTTTCAAGCACCTTTTAAAGGGGCAAAAACGAAACAGTATTTGCATAAAAGTTTTCTGCATTTCTGCACGAAAAACGCTAAAAATTTTAACATTTGCAACTAATTGATTGTCAGAGTCTGTTTTTGAAGCGCTCTGTAACAGCACCGTATCTGGGCTGGAAAATACTCTTATAAAACTCTGATTAAACACTTATTAAAGTTCAAGAAAGTAGTCTTTGGTAAAACTTTGATAGGACTTTGAGTAAACTTTGGTAGGAATTTGGTATATAGAAATCACGGAGTTAGCACGGGGCATTTCAGGGGTCTTTCCGATGCCTTGAGGAACGTTTTACGGCATTTTTTTAACACAAAAATATGCGAAAAGTTTTCCAGGCTGCCGGCCGCCTGTTCCAAAGGCGTTTTTTTGTGCAGTCGGGCGACTGTGAGGGTGGCCGACAGAATTTTTTTTTATCAATTCGCGAAATATTTGTATTTTTGCATTTTCAAAAAGCGACATCAGAAAATGGAAAAATCGACACAGGCAAAGATCTATGAATGGGCCTCGTATCTGCTTATCATCGGTGCGACGGTGTACTTCTTCGTATCGGGTAAAGAGCTGACAATTACAATGATGGGTATCATCCTGGCGTTGTTCTGCCGCACTATGGTAAGCCGCACACGCTGCCGTATGTTCGAGGAGGAAAACGAGGAATTGAAGGTGGATTTGAGGCGCTTGACCAACCTGCTTGAGGTAGAGAAAAAGAAGAAAAACGACAATTCAAATAATCAATAACTAATTTTTTTTGTTTTTATGGCAACAACAACTGATATTAAAAATGGGTTGTGCATCAATTTCAACAACGACATTTACACCATCGTAGAATTCCTCCACGTCAAGCCTGGCAAGGGCGCCGCTTTCGTGCGTACCAAGATGCGTAACGTGAAAACGGGCCGTATGCTCGAAAACACTTTCCCTTCGGGTGCCAAAATCGACATCGTCCGCGTCGAGCGCCGTCCCTACACCTACCTGTACAAAGAGGGTGATATGCACGTATTTATGCATACCGAGACTTACGAGCAGATCTATATTCCCGAGGGCATCATCAACGCTCCGCAGTTCCTCAAGGACGGCCAGTATGTTGAGATTACCGTCGACGCCGACACCGAGACCCCGCTGATGTGCGAGCTGCCTCCGTTCATCGAGACGGTTGTCACCTACACCGAGCCTGGCTTTGCCGGCAACACGGCCACCAACGCTATGAAGGACGCCACGGTCGAACCCGGCGTGCAGATCCGCGTGCCTCTGTTCATCAAGGAAGGCGAGCGCATCAAGGTCGACACCCGCACCTGCGAGTATGCCGAGCGTCTCAAGTAAGAAATCAATTCATCCAAGTGATATAGAGGGATAGTTCTGCAAAGGGCTATGCCTCTATACGTTTTATATCAAGAACTTATATGAGCAACCTTAAAAGACTGTACTGGAACCACACCCGTTTCTCACTGATGACGCTGGGGACAGTGGCTGTCATCACGGCGTTCACATTTCTGACAGTGCGATGCACTCACAAAGGCGGTGTTAAACCACAGCCTGTTGAGGCGCCGTCCATCGATTACAACCAAGTGGCAACCCCCGACTTCAGCGCTGACTCGGCCTATCGCTACACCGCCGAGCAGCTGGCTTTCGGCTTCCGCCATCCCGGTGCCAAGGGCCACGAGCAGTGCGCACGCTATCTGGCCTCGATGATGGGACGCTGGTGCGACACGGTCATCGTACAGCCTTTCACCACCACGCTGTGGGACGGCCAAACCGTTGAAGGCAAGAATATTATCGCCTCGCTCAACCCCGAGCGCGACCGCCGCATCCTGCTGGCCGCTCACTGGGATTCGCGCCAATGGGCCGACCACGACCTGGACACGACCAAGTGGCGTTCGCCCCTGCCGGGTGCCAACGACGGTGCCAGCGGCGTGGCCGTGCTGATGGAGATGGCGCGCGCTATGTCGGCAATGCCGCCCGATGTGGGAGTGGATTTCGTCTTCTTTGACGTTGAGGACCAAGGCATTCCAGAATGGGCCAATCGCTATGAGGACAACACCTGGTGCAAGGGCTCGCAGCATTGGGCCAAGAACCCGCACCGGATGTTCTACCAGGCCGACTACGGCATACTCTACGATATGGTGGGCACCGCCGCGCCACGCTTCACGAAAGAGGAGATATCGATGAACTTCGCGCAGGGCTTGACGAACAAGCTGTGGAACTGTGCCGCCTATTTGGGCTACGGCAACATATTTGTCAACGAACTGAGCGGAGCCATCCTCGACGACCATCTGTATGTGAACCAGATACTTCGCGTGCCGATGATCGACATTGTCCAGAACAGCCCCAACTGCAGCTTCTACCAGCACTGGCACACGATGAAGGACGACCTCGACGCAGTGGACAAAGAGACGCTGAAGATTGTGGCCACGGTGAGTATGAAGGTCATTTACGGCGACTATCCGCCGGCAGCAGCGCAATGATGCAGATGAGGGCAAAAGCAGGTGCTATATTGCTAATTGTCAGCCTTCTCTTCGTTTCTTGCCGAAGAGAGGAGCACTGCTATGTGCCCATAGGCATCACCAACTTCAAAATCGAACCCAACGCAGCCTACTATTCAGGTTTGAACAACGTGGGTGGATATATGTATCTTACCGGCGGCCACCGCGGTGTGATTGTTATCCGGACCGCCTACGACCAGTTTGTGGCATACGAGCGCACCTGCCCTGCCGACAGCACGACGGCGGTAGAGGTCACTTCCGACTGGGGCAGTGCCCTGCTCGAATGCCCTGAATGCCACACCCTTTTCGTGGCCGCCTCCGACGGCTACCCTATGGAAGGCGGCGCCACCACCTGCCCCCTGTTCCAGTACAGCACAAGCTACAGCAACGGCGAGCTGTGGGTGTATTGAAATCATAGAATCAACCTGGCGCAGGAGCTGTCGGTCTCGTAGAGGCGCAGGCTGTTAACCGACCAAAAGCTTAGACCGGTTGAGCTTGTCGGCGGCCATCTTGCGGGTAATCTTGATGCTTTCACCGCGATGGTTCGGCAGCTCAAACATAAGGTCATTCATTATCGACTCAACAATAGAGCGCAGGCCTCGTGCTCCCAACTTGTACTCGACGGCGGTGTCAACTATCACATCCAGAGCGCCTTTGTCAAAATCCAGCTGCACGTTGTCCATCTTGAACAGCTCCTTATACTGCTTCACAAGGGCGTTCTTGGGCTCGGTCAGTATACGCTTCAGTGCAGCGCGGTCCAGAGGCTCGAGATGCGTCAGGACAGGGAAGCGGCCCACCAGTTCCGGAATCAGACCAAACTTCTTAAGGTCCATAGGCTGAATGTATTGCAGCAGGTTATGGCGGTCTATCTCCTCGCGGGTCTTGGTGCCGTTGAAGCCTATCACGTTCGATTTCATACGCGACGCGATGTCACGCTCAATGCCGTCGAAGGCGCCACCCGAAATGAACAGGATGTTGCGTGTGTCGATCTGGATCATCTGCTGCTCGGGGTGCTTGCGGCCACCCTGCGGTGGCACGTTGACCACGGCACCCTCAAGCAGTTTGAGCATAGCCTGCTGCACGCCCTCGCCCGACACGTCGCGCGTGATGGACGGGTTGTCGCTCTTGCGTGCAATCTTGTCTATCTCGTCGATAAAGACAATGCCCCGCTCGGCGGCAGCCACGTCATAGTCGGCGGCCTGCAGCAGTCGCACCAGCACATTCTCCACGTCGTCGCCCACATAGCCCGCCTCCGTCAGCGTGGTAGCGTCGGCAATGCAGAACGGGACGTCGAGCATACGGGCTATAGTCCTTGCCATCAGCGTCTTGCCCGTACCCGTCTCGCCGACCAGAATGATATTGGACTTCTCAATCTCGACACCGTTGCCGCCGCCGGTCTGCTCGTTGTAGCGCAGCCTCTTGTAGTGGTTGTAGACGGCCACGGCAAGCACCCTCTTGGCGTCCTCCTGGCCGATGACAAACTGGTCCATCAGGGCCTTTATCTCTTCGGGTGTCGGTATGGGTTTGCCACTGTCCCTGTGCGGTTTGGATTCATTCTGTTGGTTGACAATCAAGCCGGCCTGAGTGACGCAGTCCGAGCAGATGCAGCCCTCGATTCCGGTCAGCAGCATAGTGCACTGCGAGGCCGGGCGGCCGCAGAACGAGCAGTGGTCTTCGTTGTTTTTCTTGTTAGCCATTATTGTGGAATATCTATATTATCTTGAAAATGTTATCGTTAAATAGGGTTGGTGCGCTCCTGGTCCTGACGCAGAAAGATGAACAGCAGTATGGTAAAGGCCATCAGCGACGAGCCGCCATAGCTGAAGAACGGCAGTGGTATGCCGATGACAGGCAGCAGGCCCAGCGCCATACCTATATTGATAAACAGGTGCAGGAACAGGATGCTCGCCACCGAGTAGCCATAGATGCGCGAGAACTTCGAGTATTGCCGTTCGGCAAGGGTTACCAGCCTGAACAGCAGTCCGATATAGGCCAGTATCAACAGCGTCGAGCCCACAAAGCCCCACTCCTCTCCCACCGTGCAGAAGATGAAGTCGGTCTCCTGCTCAGGCACAAAGTTGGCCTTGGTGATGGTCCCTTTCAGGAAGCCTTTGCCGAACACGCCGCCCGAGCCGATGGCAATCTTCGACTGGTTCACGTTGTAGCCCGTGGTGCTGTTGGTCTTCTCGTCGGTCTTGCCCAGCAGCACATAGATGCGGTCGCGCTGATGGGGCTGCAGAACCTTCTCGAAGGCAAAGTCGACCGAGAAGATGAACAGCGTGCAGGCAGCGAAAACGGCCGTCACCCAGATGTAGTGCCTGCGCGTGCGCTTGTTGAGCCACACGAACAGGTAGAACAGCGCTATCGCCGCCAGCACGCCGACCAGTATCAGCTTGTACTTGCCGAGCAGCAGCGTCACCACAAACAGCACCACCGCCACAAGCCCTATAATAAGGATGCGCGGCGACATACCCTCGCGGTAGAGCGGCAGCAGGAAGCTGGCAAAGACCAGTGCCGAGCCGGTGTCGTGCTGCAGTATGATGATGCCCGCAGGCAGCAGTATCAAGCCCCAGGCAATCAGCTTGGTGCGCAGCTGCCTGTAGTCGAGGTCGAGCGAGCTCATATATTTGGCCAGCGCCAAGGCCGTGGCGAACTTGGCGAACTCGGACGGCTGGAACTTGAACGAGCCGAAGTTGATCCACGACAAGCCGCCCTTGGTCACCGTGCCCACGAAGAGCACCGTCACAAGCAGGCCCAAGACAACCAAGTATATAATGTAAGACATCGACGAGAAAATGTGCGGGTCGATATGCGTGATGACCAGGGCTATGACCACCGATATGCCGATCCACAGCAGCTGCTTGCCGTGCAGCGTGTGCAGGTCCAGTATGGCTGTATGCGCTTCGTCATAGCCGGCGGCGTAGATATTCATCCATCCGAAAACGAGGATGGCGGCATAAAGCAGCAGTGTTACCCAGTCTATCTTTGTTTCCATCGCTTATTTCTTTTTCTTTTTGGCCACTTTGGTCAGCGGCAGTTTCTGGCAAGGCGCCGCCTCGCGGTACATCTTTTCCACATCCTTGCGCGTCACCTCGCCGCGTATGTACTTCTCCACCACCAGGCTCGCAATCGGCGCCGCCCAGTATCCGCCACCGCCGCGGGCGTTCTCCACATAGACCGAAACGGCTATCTTCGGCTTGTCCTTGGGGGCGAAGCAGATGAACACCGAGTGGTCCTCGCCGATGTTCTGCGCCGTACCCGTCTTGCCGCAGATGTCGATGTCGGGTATGTTGGCCCTGCGCGCCGTGCCGCCGGCCGTGTGCACCACATCGTACATACCGTTGGCGGCAATGTCGAAGTAGGCCTTGCCGATGCCCGTCTCGTGCTTTGTGTAGAACTCTTCGTTGCGCACCGAGTCGGGCCCGTAGTATCGCACCAAGTGGGGCGTAATGTAATAGCCTTCGCACCAAGTGGGGCGTAATGTAATAGCCTCGGTTGGCCACGATGCAGGCCAGGTTAGCCATCTGGATGGGCACCACCGTCACCTCGCCCTGGCCTATACTGTTGGAGTAGATGGTCGAGAACGCCCAGCGCTCGCGGCCGTACCTCTTGTTGTAGAACGCCGTGTCGGGAATGAAGCCCGGCGTGATGCCCGAGGCGGGCAGGTCGATGCCCATCCTCTGCCCGAAGCCGAAGCGCAGCATATAGTCGCGCCACACCGTCAGCCCGTAGGGGCTGTCCTTATAGATGCTCTTGTACCGGCCCTGCTGTATCACACGGCGGTACACCTGGTAGAAGTAGGGGTTGCAGCTCATCTTGATGGCCTCCTGCACCGAGCGGGCGCTGGGATGGTTGTGGCAACCCACCAGCGACTTGTCGCACACAAAGCCCGACCCTGGCGAGATGACCCCCAGTTGCAGCGCTGTCACGGCCTGGGCCACCTTGAATATCGATCCGGGCGGATAGTGCTCTATCAGGGCCCTGTTGAGCAGGGGGCGCGAGATGTCCTGCAGCAGATTGCTGTAGTTCTCGCCGCGCACGCGCCCCACCAGCAGGTTGGGGTCGTAGCCCGGCGCGCTGACCATTGCCAGCACCTCGCCCGTCGACGGCTCTATGGCCACGATGCTTCCGCGCTTGTTGGCCATCAGCCCCTCGGCATACTCCTGCAGCGTGGCATCGAGCGTCGTGTAGAGGTTGCCTCCCTCCACGGCCATCGTGTCGAAGGCGCCGTTCATATACGAGCCTATCTCGCGGTTGTGGACGTCGACCTGCATTATGCGCTTGCCCTTGACGCCGCGCAGCACCTCCTCATACGACTTCTCCAGGCCGCTCTTGCCTATATAGTCGCCCTGCCTGTAGAACCTGTCGGCGTCTAACTCGCTCTGGTCCACCTCGCCCACATACCCCAGCACGTGCGCCGCAATGGGCTTGTCGTAAACCCTCAGCGTGCGTTGCTGCACGTAGAAGCCGCGGAACTTGTAGAGACTGTTCTCCCACGAGCCGTACTCCTCTTTCGACACCTGCTTCATAAAGGGCGACGCCGAATAGGTGGAATACTTGCACGCCTTGCGCATACGGGCGTCGAACTCGTCGCGGCTGATGCCCATCACGCGGCAGAACATATTGGTGTCCAGCCCCTTCGTCATTCGCGGAATGACCATAAGGTCGTACACTGCCTCGTTGTAGACCAGCAACTCGCCGTTGCGGTCGTATATCAAGCCGCGCGCCGGATACTGCGTTATGGGGCGCAGCGCCTGGCGGTCGGCCTGGCGGCGGTACTCGCTGTCGAACACCTGCATAAAGGCCAGCCTGACGATGAAGACAAGCCCCACCGTGAGGAAAATGATACGGATAACCGTGCTGCGCTCTTGATACTGGTTTCTCATTGCTATTCGACAGACTTTGCACAAAACGGACAGTCCCCAACACCCCGCATCGAGCATTACAGCATAGCAATCAATGCGTTGAGTGGGCAGAGCCCGTAAAAAGGCTGCTGCAAATTTACGAAAAATATCGCGATACTGAAGCCATTGTGCAAAGAAAAAAAACCGACCGCCGTTCCGACCCCCCTGATGCCACATCCGGCAGCCCGTAAAACGCAGCCTCGCGCAGACAGTCCCCGAAACCGCCCGTGCCACAGCCCGAGAAGCAAGGCCCCCTCTTCGCTCCAACGCCGCACCGACACCGTTCGTTGTCCAGTCGTTGTCCGCTCGTTGTCCAGTTGTTGTCCAGTCAATGACTGGACAACAACTGGACAACAACTGGACAACGACTGGACAACGACCGAAGATGACCCATCAAAGCACCTGACATACAGCGAGTTATGTGCGGTCTTGGTGTTTTCTCATACCGTGCTGATATCCAGTGTTTTATTGTCAACAGGCGTTTTTTTGACGCAAAAAACGCCGATGAAGCCCCCAGCGGTTTCGGCGACATCGCAGCAAGAAAATCAACTTTTTTTTGCCATATCTGATATTATTAGTATTTTTGTAGATTGATTTACGCGTATTATGCAGTTTAAAGATATTGTTGGACAGTCAGTTACGGCCAATCACCTGACCGAAATTATCGATTCCGGGCGTGTCAGCCACACCCAAATGTTCCTCGGCGAGACCGCTTCGGGCAGTCTGGCGCTGGCCATTGCGTATGCGCAATATCTTAACTGCGAGCACCGCGTGCACTACGACAGCGCCGAGGGCGGCCTGCGCGCCGATTCGTGCGGCGAATGCCCGTCGTGCAAGAAGTACAGGCAGCTGACGCACAGCGACCTGCACTTCTTCTTCCCCAACGCGGCGACGGCACAGGTGAAGGGCACCGGCATATCGTCGGCCGACTTCCAGGGAGAGTTCCGCGAGTTTCTGAACGCCCGCAGGCAGGTGGGCACGCTCGACGAGTGGTACGACTTTGTGGGCGTGGAGAAGAGCCAGGGCATCGTCCGCGAGCGCGACGCCGACGAGATGACGAGGGCGCTGGGCCTCAAGGCCTACGAGGGGGGCTACAAGGTGGTGATTGTCTGGATGGCCGAGAAGGTCAACACCACGGCCGCCAACAAGATACTGAAAACCCTTGAGGAGCCGACACCCGACACGCTGATAATACTTGTGGCCGAGAGCAGCGAGAAGATGCTGAGCACCATCGTGTCGCGTGCGCAGACGGTGAGAGTGCCGCGCATCAAGGCCGGGGCCCCCGAGCCGAACGAGGAGTTCAACACGCTGTATGTCACCTGGATGCGACAGCTGTTCAAGCTCAATATGGCATCGCTGTCGAGCTGGGTCGACACGCTCCACGCCAAGGGGCGCGAGCAGCAGAAGCGCTTTCTGCTCTATGCACAGGAGGCCATACGCGACTCGTTCCTGCGCAACAACGCGGGGCTGCCGTCGAGGATGGACTTCGGCGACGCCAAGTTCAACGCCTCCTTCCCGGCAATGATTACCGAACGCAACATCGAACTGCTGAACGAGGCGTTCAACAACGCCATCTATGCCATCGAGCGCAACGCCTATGCCAAGATAGCCTTTATGGAACTATCGTTCAGAATCAGCAAGGCCCTGAAGAAACGATAGGCCCGCCGCAAAGACTATGCAATCCGACATCGCAACAAATATCATTTCACCATATAAACAACTTAATCTTAAATGACCGAAGAAACCAAAAACAATCAATCGAAATATAGTGACAGCGAGCAGGAGCAACGCCTGCCCGAGGAGGCCCCCGCAGCGGTTGAACCGACCGGCGACGAGGAGGACAACATCGCGACCCCCGAGGACCTGGAGGAGTTTATACGCAGCCGGCGCGAACGCCGCGAGGCCGGCAAGAAGAAGAGCTATATCGACAGCGACGACGAAGAGCCGCCGATGGACTACGAGGCCAACGAGAGCGCTATGGACCCCTATCTGGAGCCCGACCCGACACTGCCGAAGGTGGAGTACAAGGAATCGGTCTACCTGTCGCGCGGCTGCAACCACTGCCCCGAATCCTACACGCCTGTGTCGGAGACGGAGCTGCGCAGCTGCTGCAAGGTGGGCTCGTGCAACTGGATGAAGGGCATCCGCCAGCCGATGGAAAAGCCGTTCGACTGCGTGGAAGTGCGCTTCAAGAACAACCGCAAGGAGTTCTACCGCCTGCCCGACGGCATCGACGTCAGCGACGGCGACATAGTGGCCGTGGAAGGCATTCCGGGCCACGACGTGGGCATCGTCAGTCTGACCGGCGAGGTGTGCCGCATACAGATGCTCAAGAAAAAGGTGGACCCCGAGTCGGACACCGTCAAGAAGCTGTTCCGTCGCGCCAAAGTGAGCGACATCGAACGCTGGACATCGGCCATAAAGGAGGAGGAGACCACACTCAAAAAAACCCGCCACATCGCCGAGGACCTGGGCCTGGTGATGAAGGTTAACGACGTGGAATACCAGGGAGACCACTCGAAGGCCATATTCTACTATACCGCCGACGACCGCGTGGACTTCCGCAACCTTATCAAGGTGCTGGCCGAGCAGTTCCACGTGCGCATCGAGATGAAGCAGATAGGCGTGCGCCAAGAGGCGGGCAAGGTGGGCGGCATCGGCACCTGCGGCCGCGAACTGTGCTGCAGCACCTGGCTCACCAACTTCAAGTCGGTGACCACAAGCGTGGCGAAAACGCAGCAGATACTGCCCAACCCGCAGAAGCTGGCCGGGCAGTGCGGCAAGCTTAAATGCTGTCTCAACTTCGAGTATGCAGTCTATGTCGACGCCCTCAAGAAGTTTCCGCCAGCCAACACGCCCCTGCGTTTCAAGAAGGGACTGGCTTTGTACAAGAAGACCGATGTCTTCCGCGGCATTATGTGGTATGCCTACGAGGGCGAGAGCGACCTCTATGCCGTCACCGCCGAGAACGTGAAGGCTGTCATCGAGATGAACAGGAACCAGGAGTATCCGGAGAAACTCGAGGACTATCAGGTCGAGCTGATGTCGACGGCGGCACTGGCACAGGAATCGAGCGAGGCCGAATTCGAGCGCGAACTGAAGCTTATGGCCGACGATGCCGCCACTGCAGCACCGGCTCAGAACGACAGACACGACAGGCCACAGAAGAACAACGGCCAGCGAGACAACCGACAGCATAAGGGCAACCGCGACAACCGCCAGCCGCGCGAGCAGCGGCCACAAAAGGAAAACCGCGAACCCAGACCGCAACACGAGCCGCGCCAGCAACGCGACCGACGCGACAACCGCAACAAAAGGAGAACAGATGAATAGAAGACTGCTACCGATACTGATTACAGTGTCGCTGGTTGCCGCCTCGTGCAACAGGAACGAGCTGTACAACGAGAACCGCCATATCGACGAACAAGGCTGGAATATGGACGACAGACTGGTGTTCAACATTGAGGCTGACGACACCAACAGCACCTATCTGTGCTGCATTGACATCCGCAACCGCAACGACTACCCCTACTCCAACATCTACTTCTTCATCACTACCATATATCCTGACGGCAGCGTTGCAGCCGACACCAACATCGAGTTCCTGCTGGCCGAGCGCGACGGGCGCTGGTTGGGCAAGGAGAACGGACACTATGTCGACGGCCGCTACCCGTTCTGCTACTTCCACTTCCCGCAGCAGGGCAACTACCAATTCATCATTAGTCACGCTATGCGCGACACGTTGCTGCCCGGTATCAGGAACATAGGACTACACATCGAAAACACAAGTAAATAGCTATGGCCCAATATAAGAAAAAGAAAAAGGCAGCATCAAAGAAGGACACGCGCCGAGGCATACGCATAGTATGGATCAGTTTCGCGGCCTTTTGGGTTGTGCTTGTGCTGTTCTTCACGATGCTCTCGCTTGGATGGCTGGGCTTTATGCCGTCGTTCGAGGAGCTTGAGAACCCTCGTAGCAACCTGGCATCGGAGGTGTGGAGCGCCGACGGCGAAGTGCTTGGCTACATAGGCATCGAGAACCGCTCCAGCCTGACCTACCGTGAGATAACCAATGGCGGCAAGAACCTGAACCTTATCCACGCATTGGTGGCCACCGAGGACGTGCGTTTCTACGACCACGCCGGCATCGATGCGCGCAGCCTTGCGCGAGTGTTCTTCAAGACCCTTGTGGGCCGCCACAGCAGCAGCGGTGGCGGAAGCACCATCACCCAGCAGCTGGCCAAGAACCTGTTTCCTCGTGAGCGGAAGAGCAAGCTGGGCCTGATACACTCGAAGTTCAAGGAGTGGATAGTGGCAGTGAAGCTTGAGCACAACTACTCGAAAGAGGAGATACTGGCTATGTACCTGAACACCGTGGACTTTGGCAGCAATGCCTACGGCATAGAGACGGCGGCACACACCTTCTTCGACAAGAGTCCGTCGGAGCTGACGGTCGACGAGGCGGCCGTACTGGTGGGCTTGCTGAAGGCTCCCACCTCCTACAGCCCTGTGCTGCACCCCGACAACGCCACCCGGCGCCGCAACGTGGTAATGAGCCAGATGAACAGCTACAAAGACCCTGCCACGGGCGAGAAGTATCTGAGCGACGAGGACTATGATAAGCTCAAGGAGAAGGCGATAGATATGAGCCACTACCGCCCCATCAGCCACAACGACGGTGCGGCCCCCTATCTGCGCGAATACATCCGCGGCTATATGAAGGACTGGTGCGGAAGCCACAAGAAGAGCGACGGCACATACTACGATGTCCACAAGGACGGCCTGCGCATCTACACCACCATCGACTCGCGTATGCAGGCCCACGCGGAGAAGGCTGTCGAGAAGCATATGAAGGAAGTCATCCAGCCCGCCTTCTTCAAGGAACTGGCACGCCGCAACGGAAACCCGTTCAACAACCTGACCAAGGAGCAGGAGGACCACTTCCTGACGCTGGCGATGAAGGCCTCCGACCGCTACTACCAGATGAAGCAGGACGGGGCCAGCGAGTCGGAGATCAAGAAATACTTCAAGGAGGAGAAGGTGAAGATGCGCGTCTTCTCGTGGAACGGCCCTGTCGACACAGTGATGACCCCCTGGGATTCGCTGGTATACGTCAAGAAATTCCTCAACGCCGGCCTGATGTCGGTCGAGACGGGCACCGGCTACGTCAAGGCCTACGTGGGCGGCATCAACTACCGCTACTTCAAGTATGACAACGTGCTGCAGAGCCGCCGTCAGGTGGGCTCCACCTTCAAGCCCTTTGTCTACACGATGGCGCTGCAAGACCTTGATATGAACCCCTACACGCTGGTGCCCAACACCGAGGTGTGTATAGGCGACTGGTGCCCGCGCAACTCGAGCCATCAGCGCGAGGGCGAGATGGTCACCCTGAAATGGGCGCTGGCCAACTCCATCAACTGGGTGTCGGCCTACCTGATGAAGGCCGGTGGAGCCAACGGCCCCAATATGGTCATCAACATAGCCCGCAAGATGGGCGTAACGAGCCCCATCGACGCCGTGCCCGCCATCAGCGTGGGAGCCGCCGAGATCACCGTCTATGAGATGGCCGGGGCAATGGCCACCTTCGCCAACCAGGGCGAATACGTGCAGCCCATCTTCATCACACGCATTGAGGACAACAAGGGCAAGGTGCTCGAGACCTTCACGCCCGAGCGCCGCGAAGCCATCAGCCCGCGCATAGCCTGGATGATGATACAGATGATGAAAGGCGTCGTCGACAGCGGCACCGGCGCGCGGCTGCGCGGCTCGCAGTTCAAGCTCTCCTACCCGATGGCCGGCAAGACGGGCACGACGCAGAACAACAGCGACTGCTGGTTTGTGGGCATCACGCCCAATATGACCACCGTGGTGTGGACCGGCGGCGAGCTGCGCTCCATACACTTCCGCAGTATGGAGTTCGGACAGGGCGCACGCCAGGCGCTGCCTATCTTCGGACACTATATGCGCCGCGTCTACGACGACAACGTGCTCAACTTCTACCGGGGCGACTTCACCAAGCCCGACCTGCCCGACGAGGACTTCATCTGGGACGAGAGCGTATATGAGCAGGAGCTGATGGAAGAGGCCGGCGACAACTCCTTCCAGACTACAACAACCTGGTAAAATGCAAGCACTCTCAGGACTATCGCTCGAACAGCTGCAAAGCTTCTGCCTGGAGCAGGGCTTCCCGAAGTTCACCGCCAGGCAACTGTGCGACTGGATGTACCGCAAGCGGGTCGGCAACTTCGACTCGATGACCAACCTCTCGCTCAAAATCCGCGCGCGGCTCAACGAGATTGCCACCGTGGGCCGCAGCGCCCCTGTCGACTGCCAGACATCGGCCGACGGCACCAAGAAGTACCTCTTCGCCATACAGGACCCGCAATCCGACGGCCACAACCACGTTGAATCGGTCTACATCCCCGACGGCGACCGCGCCACGCTATGCGTAAGCTGCCAGCGCGGATGCAAGATGGGCTGCCGCTTCTGCGTAACCGGCAAGCAAGGCTTCCACGGCAGCCTCGACGCCGCCGCGATACTCAACCAGATATTCTCCATCCCCGAAAGCGAGACGCTGAGCAACATAGTCTTTATGGGGATGGGCGAGCCGCTCGACAACTACGACGCCCTCTGCCAGTCGCTCCAGGTGCTCACCGCCGACTGGGGCTTAGGCTGGAGCCCCCACCGCATCACCGTGTCGACAGTGGGCATCACCCCGATGCTGCGCCGCCTGCTCGACGAGACGCAGGTCCACGTGGCCGTGAGCCTGCACAACCCGTTCGCCGACGAGCGCGCCGCAATAATGCCGATGCAGAAGGCCTACCCCATAGCCGACATCATAAGCCTGCTCAAGCAATACAACTGGTTCGGCCAGCGACGCATCTCATTCGAATACACGATGTTCCGCGGCATCAACGACGACCTCGTCCACGCCGCCGAGCTGGTGCGACTGCTCAAAGGGCTGCGCTGCCGCGTCAACCTGATACGCTTCCACGCCTCGCCCGAAATGCCCTACAAGACCAGCGACGAGCGGACAATGACCGCCTTCGAGGACTACCTCAACGCCCACGGCGTGACCTGCACCATTCGCGCCTCGCGAGGCGAAGACATTATGGCCGCCTGCGGACTGCTGGCCGGCAAGAATAAATAAGCCACCACC
>CAJOMZ010000011.1 GCA_905236645.1 uncultured Bacteroidales bacterium | reverse complement strand
CGCCAAGCCCGAAAAGAAGGCCAAGGACACCGTCAAGGACAAGAAAACCGAGAAGGCCTCGCAACCGGCCGGCAGCAAGGCAGATAAGAAAGACGCCGCGGCTGCCGACAAACAGGCCGCCAAGGAAGCCAAGGCCCGCCAGAAGGAGGAGATGAACGCCCAGAAAGCCCGCGCGAAAGAGGCTGAGAAGAATATGACCAAAGAGGAGCGCAAGGCTGCCGCGGCCGAACGCAAGGCCATTGAGAAGGCCGAGAAGGAGCGCATAGCCGCCGAGAAACGGGCCGAGAAAGAGCGCAAGGCCGCCGAGAAACGGGCCGAGAAGGAGCGCAAGGCAGCCGAGAAGCAGGCCGAGAAGGAGCGCAAGGCTGCCGAGAAAGCCGCCAAGAAGAGCAAATAAACAATCAGGCCGGGACATAACAAAAGAGGTTTTGCAATCTGCAAAACCTCTTTTTGTATGCGTTTGCGTGCGTTAGCAAATCTTGTCGAAACCCAGGTAGGGGCGCAGGCACTCGGGCATCGTGATGCCGTCGGGCGTCTGGTTGTTCTCGAGCAGTGCGGCCACGATGCGGGGCAGGGCCAGAGCGCTGCCGTTGAGGGTGTGGCAGAGGCGCGTCTTGCCGTTCTCGTCGCGGAAGCGCAGCTTCATACGGTTGGCCTGGAAAGCCTCGAAGTTGCTTACCGAACTTACCTCGAGCCAACGCTGCTGTGCGGCGCTCCACACCTCGAAGTCGAAGGTCATTGCCGAGGTGAAGCTGATGTCGCCGCCGCAGAGCTTCAGTATGCGGTAGGGGAGACCCAGGCGGTCGAGCAGGCCACCCACGTGGGCCTTCATTTCCTCGAGGCGCTCGTAGCTGCGGTCGGGGTGCTCGATGACCACTATCTCCACCTTCGAGAACTCGTGCAGGCGGTTCAGGCCTCGCACGTCTTTGCCATAGCTGCCTGCCTCGCGGCGGAAGCATTCGCTGTAGCCTGCGTGACGGATGGGAAACTGGTCGGCGCCTACTATCTCGCCGCGGTAGATGTTGGTGATGGGCACCTCGGCGGTGGGTATCATATAGTAACCGTCGAGCGGTATGGCGTACATCTGGCCTTCCTTGTCGGGCAGCTGGCCGGTGCCGAGGCCCGAGGCTTCGTTGACCATCAGCGGCGGCTGGATTTCAGTGTAGCCGGCGTCGGCAGCGCTGTTGAGGAAGAAGTTGATGAGGGCACGCTGCAGGCGGGCACCCTTGCCTTTGTAGACGGGGAAACCGGCGCCGGTGATTTTGTTGCCCAGCTCGAAGTCGACGAGGTCGTATTTGGCGCAGAGCTCCCAGTGGGGCAGTGCGTCGGGGCCCAGGTCGGGTATCGTTCCGAAGCGGCCCACTTCGAGGTTGTCGTCTGCCGACTTGCCCTTGGGCACGCTCAGGTGCGGCGTGTTGGGCAGCGAGATGAGCTTGGCGTTGAGTTCCTGCTCGACGGCGCTCATCTGGTCGGCCAGCTGCTTCTCGTCGCTTTTCAGCTCGGCGGTGCGTGCTTTCTTGGCCTCGGCCTCGTCGCGTTTGCCTTGCTTGAAGAGCATACCTATCTCTTTGGCTATGGCGTTCTGCTCGGCTTTCACGGCGTCGCTTTTCTGCTGCAGCGAGCGGCGTTGCTCGTCGAGTGATATTATCTCGTCGATGCGCTGCTCCACATCGGCGACGTTCTTTATCTTGAGCCGCTCGATGCACTCGTCGCGGTTCTCTTTTATGTATTGAAGTTGTATCATTGATGAAATATGGATTTGGAATTCGGGGTTATAGGCCAGGCAAACGATAAAGAGGATGCTTCGCGCAGGCGTAGCATCCTCTTGTCAATCGGTTCAGCAAACGATTATGCCTCAACGATAGCGCCAGTGGGGCAAGCGTCAGCGCAGGTGCCGCAGCTTGCGCAAGCGTTCTCGTCAATCTTGTAGATGTCGCCTTCGGAGATAGCTCCAACGGGGCACTCGCCAATGCAGGTACCGCAAGCAACGCATACGTCAGTGATCTTGTAAGCCATTTTTCTTTAGTTTTTTAGGGTTAATAAATGTTTTGCAAAAGTACTATAAAAAATACAATCTGCGTGTATATTTCGCAAATATTTTTATATCGATGCTGTTAATTTGTTGATATTGTGAGTTTATGTTGGTAATATCTCGGGGTGCCGAGGCTTGCTTGGGCGGCTGGTTTTGCGGACGCGAAGGATGGTCTATTTGAAATTTTCCAGCACTTTTTTCATCTGTTTGGCGGGCGATTTGCGCTCGTAGAGCACTGCGTAGACGGCATCGACGATGGGCATCTGCAGGTCGAGATCCTGCAGTATCTTCTTTACGCCTTTGACGGCATAGTAGCCTTCGGCAACCATCTTCATCTCGAGCTGGGCGCCTTTGATGCTGTAGCCGTAGCCCACCATATTGCCGAAGGTGCGGTTGCGGCTGAACTGCGAGTAGCTTGTCACAAGCAGGTCGCCCAGATAGGCGAAGCTTTCGAACTGGCGCAGGCGTCCGTCGGCGTTGAAGTCGCCGTTGCCTATCATTGGCGAGATGTGCTGCATAAAGTCAATCATCTCCTGCAAGGCGCTGGAAATGAGTACGGCAATGATATTGTCGCCGTAGCCGAGCCCGCGGCACATACCTGCGGCAATGGCATAGATGTTTTTCAGCACGGCGGCGCACTCGATACCGGTCATATCGGTTGAGTAGGTGGTCTTGATGTAGTGGCAGTCAATCTGTTGGCGCACATCTTCGGCGAATTTCCTGTTGGTGGAAGCCACGGCAAGGTAGGTGAGCCTTTGGCGCGCTGTCTCCTCGGCGTGCGAGGGGCCGCTTACGACGCAGAGCTGTTCGTAGTCCATCCCTATCTGCTCGCGCAGGTACTCGGTGATGATGGTATTATACTCTGGCACAATGCCCTTGATGGCCGATATGATGCGCTTGCGGCGCAGCACATCGCGAGGTACGGCCTTCAGTGCCTTGTCGACGAATGCCGACGGTATGACAAGGTAGATGTCGTCGCTCTTCTCCACCACTTCGCGTATGTCGCTGCTTATGTCGGTGCGCGTTGTGTCGATATATGCTTCGCTGAGGTACAGCGGGTTGTGCTTTTCTTCAAGCAACACGGGTATGGAGTCTTCCTCGCGTACCCACCAGTTGATGCGGCGGTCCTGCTTCTCGAGCAGTATCTTTACTATTGCGGTAGCCCAGCTGCCGCTGCCTAAAAGTCCAATCATTTCTATTTGCGTGTTTTATGTATCTTTTTTGTAGAAAGATTATCGCTAAACTTTTTTGCAAAATTAGTGTTTTTTGTCCAGATGGCAAAATCAATGCAACAATTTTCCCATTTTGGCGTTAATGGTTTTTAAACAATCCTTAAATAACAATACTATGCTTTCACAATTGAAACCTGTCGCCGTGTGGCGCTATTTTGGCGAGATAATGCAGATTCCGCGTCCCTCGAAGCACGAGGAGAAAATCTCGGCCTATCTCCAGAAATTTGGCAAAGACCATAATTTTGAAACGCTTAGCGACGAGTTGGGCAATGTCCTGATACGCAAGCCCGCCTCGAAAGGCTATGAGCACTCGCAGGGCGTCTGCCTGCAGGCCCATATGGATATGGTGTGCGAGAAGAACGGCGACAAGCAGTTCGACTTCCTCAAGGATGCCATCCAGCCTGTGCTTGACGGCGAGTGGCTCACCGCCGACGGCACCACGCTGGGTGCCGCGGTATCGGCGTGGCGGCGATACTGGCTATCCTCGACGACGACACCATTGAACACGGCCCCCTCGAGGCCCTGTTCACCGTCGACGAAGAGACAGGCCTGACCGGTGCCGGCGGCCTCTCGACGGAATGGCTGAAGAGCGACATCCTGCTCAACTTCGACGACGAGGACGAGGGGGAATTCTGCATCGGCTGCGCCGGCGGCATTGACACCACCGTGGCTATCGATTATACAACCCGCTACTGTCCCGCCGGCGAAGTGGCCTACCGCGTCAAGGTAAGCGGCTTGAAGGGCGGTCATAGCGGCGACGACATAAACAAGGGCCTTGGCAACGCCAACAAGTTGTTGGCACGAATCCTGTGGAACGCCACCGAGCAGTGCAAGATAGGCCTGGCGCGCATCGACGGCGGCAACCTGCGCAACGCCATCGCCCGCGAAGCCTGGGCGGATATTGTCGTGGCCAAGGACCTGGACGGCGACTTCAAGCGTCTGGTCGATGAGTTCCGTGAGCATCTCACCTTCGAGTTCCGCAGCACCGAGCCCGACCTCAAAGTGGAGCTGCTGCCCATCGATATGCCGCAGCTGCTGATAGACCGCGACACGCAGTACAACCTGCTCAACGTGCTGCTGGCTTGCGCCCACGGTGTGCTGGCTATGAGCCGCGAGATACCCAACTTCGTCGAGACATCGACCAACCTGGCCTCCGTCAAGATGGATGACCGACAGATCCACATAGCCACCAGCCAGCGCAGCTCGGTGGAGAGTGCCAAGCACGCTGCCGCACAGAAGATTGAGGCTACGTTCCGTATGATCGGCGCACACGTAAGCCACGGCGACGGCTATCCTGGCTGGACACCCAACCCGTCGAGCCGTGTGCTGAAGGTGGGTGTCGACACCTACAAGGCTCTTTACGGCAAGGAACCCATTGTCCGTGCCATCCACGCAGGACTTGAGTGCGGTCTTATCGGCGAGAAGTACCCCAAGATGGATATGATTAGCTACGGCCCGACCCTGCGAGGCGTCCACAGCCCCGACGAGCGCATCGAGATAAAGACCGTCCAGATGTTCTGGGACCTGACCCTGCAGATTCTCAAGAACCTAAAATAGGACAGAATAGAGCCGTGAAAGCGGAGATGTGAGAACTGAAATTTATTGTTGCGGCGGATTTGCAATCCGCCGCTTTTTTATATAAGGATTTACAATCCTGTGCAGGTTTGACATTGTAGTGCAAAAAGGCAGTGCCGGTTTTGCCGTTTCGCGAAAAGTGTGTACTTTTGCAGCGTGAAAAAATCGCAGGTTACAGGTCATTTGGCGGCAGCTGTGACGTATGTCATCTTTGGACTTAACATTGTGTTCTGCCGCGACATAGCTACCGAGAGCGGACTGGCTCCGATAGTGCTTTTCGCTATGCGTGCGCTGGTGGCAGGGGCATTGTTTTGGCTGGTTTCGCTGTTTTTGCCGCGCGAAAAAGTGCCGTTTCGCGACCTGATGAAGATTTTCGGGGCGGCCATTATCGGCATTTTTCTGCCGCAGCTGACTTTCCTCAACGCCATTGCGCAGACCAAGCCCGTCGATCTGTCGATAATAACCACCATAACACCTATACTGACAATGTTTTCGGCGGCCATCTTCTTGCGCGAGCCCATCACGTGGAAGAAGGCAGGCGGCGTGATGCTCAGTTTTTTGGGCATAGTCTCGATAATCCTGCAGAGCAATGCGCACAACGGCGCCGCCGACCGCGAGACGACGGCTATGGGCATCACCTACACGCTGCTGAACTGCACCATCTTTGCGCTCTATCTCGGCACCTGCCGCAAGCTGGTGGCGCGCTATTCGGTGGTGACGATGATGAAGTGGATGTTCCTTGTGTCGCTGGTGCTTTCGCTTCCCTTCGCGCTGCCTAAACTGGCGGTGAGCAACTTTTCCGCCATCAGTGCCGATGTGTGGTGGAAGATAGGTTTCCTTGTCTTCTTCGCCACGTTTGTGGCCTATTTCCTGCTTCCGATAGGGCAGGCCCGCATTCGCCCAACGCTGGTGAGTATGTACGGCTACTTGCAGCCCATCATAGCCATCGCCATTTCGATTGCTTCGGGTGGCGACCGCCTGACGTTCACCAAGATTGTGGCGGCGTTGCTGGTCTTTGCCGGCGTGTGGATAGTCACCAACAGCAAGGCTGCAGACTTCAAAGCCTAACGGTGCTGATTACGCAAAATCACTAGAAATAACTATTGTTTTCCTGCTTTTAGCCACAAATGGTGATTGTGTGGCCGTGTGGGGGATTATAATTTTGCAATTGGAATTTTAGTTTGCAAAATGAGAAGAACTAATTTTAAATCAATGGTTTGTGCACTATTGTTGTGTGCATTTCCTGTTGTGGTTTCGGCGCAACAGGACACTACTCAGAAATCTCCGCGCCTAACTGTGGGTGGCTACGGCGAAGCGGTCTACAGTCATCATTTCTATAGCGACAATGTGTTCCGCTATACGCATGCCGACCGATATAAGGATGCGCCGAGTTATGGCCGTGTGGATATTCCACATACCGTTATAATGCTGGGCTATGACTTTGGTCGCGGGTGGTCGATGGGCACGGAAATTGAATTTGAGCATGGCGGCGTCGAGGCGGCGACTGAGAAAGAGACTGAGGAGACGGGCGAGTTTGAACAGGAGATAGAGCGTGGCGGCGAGGTGGCGTTGGAGCAGTTCTGGGTGCAGAAGCGCTTCAATCCCTATCTGAATATTCGTGCGGGTCACATTGTAGTGCCGGTGGGTATGACGAACAATGGCCATACGCCGAATATGTTTTTCGGTGTCTATCGCCCCGAGGGAGAGAATACCATTATGCCCTGCACGTGGCACGAGACGGGCCTCAGCGTGTGGGGTCAGGTCGGCAGTTGGCGCTATGAGGTGCAACTGCTACCGTCGTTGAACAGCAATTTCTTTAACGATGCTGGCTGGGTGCATAACGGCTCGGCGTCGCCGTATGAGTTTCGTCCGGCCAATGGGTTGAGTACAGCGGCACGTGTCGACTGGTTGGGCATTGAGGGGCTGCGTCTGAGTCTTAGCGGCTATGCTGGCAACACCTTCAACAACGACCTTACGACAACGGTTTATAGCGAGACGTCGCGCTATTATGGCGCCAAAGGGACCGTGCTGATTGGTGCTTTTGACTTTGTCTATCGCAACCGCTGGCTTAGTGTGCGTGGCAATGTGGACTATGGGCACTTGGGCGACGCAGCATTGATTTCAAGCCGTAATAAAAACCAGACCACCATGACGGGCAATCCGTATCCTCACACTACGGTGGGAGCGTCGGCATGGGATGCTTCGGTCGAGGCTGGAGTGAACCTGTTGGCCTGGAACTGCAATGTGCCCACGGGGCGAAAGTTGTTCCTCTTTACCCGTTACGACCATTATGACAGCTTTGTTCCTGCTGAGGGGATGGCTGATGTGCAGTGGTGTGAAAGACAGGTGGTCTCGTTGGGAATTAATTACTATCCGTTGCGCGAGATTGCCATCAAGGCGGAAGGCGGTGTGCGTCTGCTTGCCGAACAGTATAACGACGAGCCCTTCGTTGCTGTTGGCATCACGTGGACGGGATTTTTTAATAGATGACCATAAGAAACATTATCTTTATGTTCAATAATCAATAATTATCTTACACAATGAAACGTAATTATATTAAACTTGCGATGACGACGGTCATTGCTGCGACAACGCTCTTCTTCGTTTCATGCAAGGATGAAGAGGCTAACAATGTAACAAACGACGAGAATGCTGCGGCCATAGCGACGCAGTTTGTAGACCACACCGTGGCGCCAACCTATACCGCTTTGGCTGCTGCCACCGAGGACTTGGCAGCGCAATTGGCGGCTCTTAAAGACAATCCGACACAGAGCGGCTTGCAGGCGGCTTGCGACAAGTTTCTTGAGGCGCGTGCATGGTGGGAGAAGAGTGAGGCTTTCCTCTTTGGTGCTGCCGGTGACTTTGGCGTGGACCCCCACATCGACAGCTGGCCCCTCGATGAGGATGCTTTCAATACGCTTATGAACAGTCCTGCTATGATTGCCGCCCTCGACGACGAGGACGGTGACGTTGTGGCTGGCGAGCGCCTCGGCAATGCACTTCTGGGCTTCCATGGCATTGAATATATCCTCTTTAAGAATGGTGGCATCAAGAGTGTCGGCGATATTTCGACCAACGAATGGATATATGTCACTGCGGTCTCGGGCGACCTTCGCAATCGCTGTTATCAACTTGAGGCGGGCTGGCTTGGCGACAAAGCGCCGGCTTCGCATATTGCCAAACTTGACAAACTTGAGATGGCCTACGATGTTGCTGGTAGCGGCAACAGCTACGGCTGGAATA
Organism: uncultured Bacteroidales bacterium; assembly: GCA_905236645.1. Lineage (GTDB taxonomy): Bacteria > Bacteroidota > Bacteroidia > Bacteroidales > P3 > Colimorpha. Next base: position 16,091 of record CAJOMZ010000011.1, on the reverse strand, counting down.
TGAAAAATGCCGGTCAGGCAGGCAGTACCTATGCCAGCCGTACAGCTGCCCTCATCGCTATCGTGTCCGGCTGTGTCGATATTGCCGACGAGGTGGGAAGCTCAAAGATTTATGCTGCATGGCATGGCGAGGATGTGACCTATATTGAGTCGCCTTACAGCTACATGTCGATTTCCGACTTTGCCAACAACATTAGGAGCATTCAAAATGTCTGGATGGGCGGTGTTGAGGGCCAGCGCGACAACAGCAAGTCGCTGCACTCTTTTGTGGGTACCCTCGATGCCGACCTTGACGCCAAGGTGATAACGGCGATAGACAATGCGCTGGCAAAGATACAGGCGATGCCGGCTCCTTTTGCCATCCACTTTGGCGATGCGGCCAATGGTGAAGCTGTTGAGGCTTGTGCTGCGCTGAGCGAGACCCTCGACGAGGTGATTGATGCAATCAAAGTGTATTAATCTGTTGTTCAAAATATTGATAGATATGAAGAGAATGAGATATACTTGCTTGGTGTTTGGTGTGTTACTTTCGGTAGCGCTTACTTCCTGCAAAGACGATGAGCAGCAACCCGATCCTACGTCTGGTGACCAGCCGTCGTGGGTGGCCGAGGAGACCCTTGCCGGTGGCAAACTGGGCACGACTTTCAACCAGTCGGCTTCGGCATACGAGGACCCTACACCTGCTACCGAACAGGCGGGCTTGGCTGCGGCTTTTAAGTATGGTGAGTTCTTCTTTGAACACACAGTGACCCAGAACAATCCGCCTTTTAATGGCCTCGGGCCTGTCTATGTCCGTTCCAGTTGCGAGACCTGTCATCCGGGCTATGGTCACGGACGCCGCATGGAGCGCTACCGCGCGGACGATTGGGCCAACGGCTACCTGCTTGTGGTCTATAACACCGCTACCGATGGCTATGAGCCTTCGGTGGCTGGTATGCCGCAAACCAAGGCTGTGGCACCGTTCAAGGCTCCTATTGATGAGGAGAAGATTACGATTCAGTGGCTCAACTATACTGACGAGTGGGGTAATAAATTTGATGACGGTGAGACGTACAGCCTTATCTATCCGGAGGTCAATATTCCGGAGGACGCTTTCTATGCGCCGCTCGTGACGCCCTACGGTCAGTTGGGCTTCCGTCTAGAGACTACTATAGGCATCTATGGCACCGGCCTTATCGATGCTATTCCTGACGATTCGCTCAAAGCACAGTATCAGAAGGAGTATGACGCTGGTGCCGACTTGAACCCGGCAATGTGGGCCGGCAACGACTGGGCCGCCACGGCCTACTATGGCAACACCAACCATCCCAAGCGCTTTACCTATGCCTTGACGCGCGGTCCCCTCCAGGATGCTCCGGGCAGCAACGCTATCTGGAATATCACCAATGTCAATCGCAGCAACAAACGGAGTCATTACCTCAGCCTGACGCCGAGTATTTATGCGAATGCCGCTGCGTCAGACCCTGATGTGCAAGACCAGTTCTATACCTACTTCCCTGAGTGGAACAAGACGGGTGATCCAGAGACGGATATCCGCAACTACCTTCTCTGCGACACATTGCCTGCCGAGATGAGCGACCAAGACTATGTGAACTTTATGGTCTGGCACCGTGGGTTGGCTGTGCCTGCCGCACGTAATCTGGACGATGCCGTGGTACAACGCGGTCGTCAGCTCTTTTATGAGATGGGCTGTGCTGCCTGCCACCGTCCGAGCTGGACTACGGGAGCGGATGATTTTACAGACCCGACGGGCTTTTTTAGCACTGGCGACAGCCGCTTGCCACGCTATCCCTATCAGAAGATTTGGCCCTACAGTGACTTTGTGCAGCATCGTCTCTCTATGGTTAATGACATTCGTACCGGTTGGTGTCGCACCACCCCGCTCTGGGGTCGCGGATTGGCTCCGCTTTGCTCGGGCCATGCCGACCGCCTGCATGATGCACGCGCCCGAAATGTAATCGAAGCCATTATGTGGCATGGTGCGCCACAGAGCGACGCTCGGTGGACCATCGATAATTTCCGCAAGTTGAGTAAGGCCGACCGCGACGCGGTGGTCAAGTTTATCAACGCTATTTAATCTCTTACTTATGGGCCCGCCTGGCAGCAGGCTGGCCCCTCTTTTTACCTTTTATGAAGCAGAAGACTTTAATGCTCTTGTTGATGGTGCCGGTGGTGGGTGCCCTCGCCGCAGGTACGATAGTGGAAAAATTCCAGGGGAATGACTTTGCCCGTGCCCATATTTATGGTGCGTGGTGGTTCTATGTGCTTTTGGCGTTTGTGGGTGCCTATGCCCTAATGGGCTTAATCTATGCGTTGCATCAAAGACCGCTCAAGGAGCATCTATACCGTGTTTGCCTCTATGCCTCGGTGCTTTTTGTGTTGGCTGGTGGTGCCCTAACAGCCCTTACGGGCTGGCACGGGAGCGTTACGTTGTATCCTGATGTTCCAGCTACGACCTATACGACGGACGAGGGGGTTGAGGCTGCGCTTCCGTTTGCATTAACACTGCGCAGTTTCGAGGTGATGCCTTACCCCGGAACGCGCTCGCCTATGGATTTCGTTAGCCGGATTGATGTTGAAGGTCAGTGCGTAAATATTTCGATGAATAACATCTACCGTCGTGATGGGTATCGTTTCTATCAGGAGGATTACGACGAGGCGGGAAACTCAACCCTCAGTGTGGCGCACGACCCGTGGGGGATTACATTCACCTATATGGGTTATCTACTTATGCTACTAGGCGTCATACTCTGTTTTTCGTCCTCGCACTCGCGCTTCCGCCAGTTGATGAAACCGTCTAAAACACTTCTTGTGTTGATGCTTCTTGCTTTTGCCGGACAGACGCTTCGGGCGGCACCGCGCACCTTACCCCGTGCCACTGCCGACAAGATGGGACAAATGTATGTCCTCTACAAGGGTCGCGTGTGCCCTATGCAGACCCTTGCCAAAGATTTTACCACCAAGCTCTATGGCAAAGACAGCTATGACGGGCTGAGCCCAGAGCAAGTACTTGGAGGCCTGCTGTTCTATTTCAACGACTGGGTTGATGTCCCGTTTATCAAAATTAAGGATGCCGAAGTGAGGCAACAGTTGGGCATCGAAGGTCACTATGTTAGTTATGCCGCTTTTATGGCTCATGCCGAAGCTTTTTCCTCATCGCAGGGTGGCATGAATGGCGCGATGTCGCCCGACAGGGGAGGCACCGCTGCCAAGCAGAGCAAGGCCTGGCGCGCAGCCAGCGAGAAATACAATCTTATGCAAATGCTTCTTGGGGGCAAGTATCTCAAACTCTACCCTCTGGCCGACAGTACAGGTACGCTGGGCTGGTATGCGCAGAATGACGCCCTGCCGCTCAATGTGTCCGATGACGAATACTTCTTTATCCGCAAGCAGCAAAGCTATTGCCAAGAGCTGGTGATAGAGGAGGACTTTGAGGAACTGGAGCGTGTCTTCGACAAAACAATAGCTTATCAGATGCAACGTGCAGTCGATGTGCTGCCAAGCCCGACGCAGTTCGCAGCAGAGCGTCTCTACAATCGACTGACCACCGGTCGTTGGTTGGCGCTACTTGCCGTAACGCTGGGGCTGTTGCTTTTTGCCTTCTCGCTTTTCCGCACTGAAACAGGACGTAAGGCATCGCCTTTAATGCATTGTATATCCATATTAGCGGTATTGCTTCTTACGCTTTTCCTGGTTGTGATATTTGTGCTGAGATGGGCCTCGGGTGGCCATATCCCGATGGCGGGAGGCTTCGACAGCATGAACCTGATGTCAATTGTTATTGGTGTCATAGCACTCACACTGTCTCGTCGTCAGCCAATGATGCCCGCCATCGGTCTGCTTGCCATGGGGTTCTGCCAGCTTGTGGCCATGATGAGTGGCAGCAATCCGCCCGTTACACACCTGATGCCGGTACTCAGTTCGCCGCTTCTTACGCTCCATGTGACGGTGATAATGTTTTCTTATGCGCTTTTTTTCTTCGTGATGTTGAACGGTCTGGCGGCGCTCATTGCACGAGGTCGCGCCGAAGCCCTGCGCCGCGTCAGCCTGTTGATGCTCTATCCTGCGGTGGCGCTACTGGCGCTGGGTATCGTAATTGGAGCCGTGTGGGCCAACATCTCGTGGGGCAACTACTGGTCGTGGGACCCCAAAGAGGTATGGGCGCTGATTATGCTGATTGTCTACCTCTACCCATTGATGGCCATACAGGGACAGGACCGTTCACCGAGGGCTTTCCACTGGTATTGTTTCTTCGCCTTCTTGAGCGTTATAATCACCTATTTTGGAGTCAATTTCTTGCTGGGCGGCATCCATGCCTACAATTAATGCTTTTTGCCCTTGCGCCAGTCGAAATAAATCATTCCGGCGGTCCACAGAAAGGCGCATACTATCGCCCATAAAACACCTGAGTTCATAGCATATAACTTATTGTTAGCCAGCTTTGGAAAGAGGTGGCCTTCGGCTTGGCGTTGTCTATGTAATATGGCGAAAGCTGGTGGAGAACCATTGCCGAAACGACGAGTTGTCCGGTTCTGTATCCGAGCGTCCAATGCAGGCCCCACAGGTCTGGATGGTAGATGGCGGTGTGGTTGAGCAGGCGGCGGTAGTTGGCGCCGGCACCGATGTAGAACGATCCTCTTGCATTGACGTTTAGGAGCAGCGATACGGGGACAAACAGGCTCATCTGCCCCTCGCGCGTGCGTCCGTCGAAGGCGTCGGCCAGCGTGCCGTCGAAGTCGGGCTTGGACATTGAGGCCCAGTTGAAGAGGGCTTCGGCTTGCAGCGACAAGAACTTGTAGTTCAGGCGTGTGTCGATGCCGATATGTCCTTCGATGGAATTCCTGCCCCTGAACGCCGAGCCGGGGTAGCGGAATCCTGCCGAGCCTATGCCTATGGCCGGACCTATCTCGAAAGGGCGCAGGTGGTCGCTGTGTTTGGGCGCGACCTTGCCGCTGGGCTCGAGCGGTGCGCGGCCGGTAGCCCAGCGCAAAGTCAACTCGCTGATGTAGGTGCATATACGGTCCATACCCTCATAGTCGATGAGGTCGGCATCGTCTTCGGGCTTGTGATAGGGCGACTTGAGGCCCGTCGTCACTGCCAGCGTGGGACGCTGTTTCTTGGCGAAAGGCTCGGTGTCGGTGGCAGTCATAATCGAGCGCTCGAACGATTTAAGTTTCAGTGTTATACCTTGCTCGTCGGCAATTTTTGCCATCACCTCCTTGCTGTCCGATAGTGTGGAGGTGCCTTCGATTATCAGAGCGTCGTTGGCACTCAGCCAGCCGACCATATCGATGCTCAGCATTACCTTCACCTTGTCGATGTCCTTGCCCAGCATTCTGACCATCTCTTTCGAGCCGAACAGCCCCTCTTCCTCGCCGTCGAAGGCGGCTATGACGACGCTGCGCTTTAGTTCGCCGCGATGGGCATAGAGCTCGCGGGCTATCTCTATCAGCGCCGTGCTGCCCGAGGCGTTGTCGTCGGCCCCGTTGTATACCTTGCCGCCCTTTACGCCCACGTGGTCGTAGTGCGCGCCGAGCACGATGTATTCGTCCTTCAGCTGCGGGTCGTTGCCGGGAATGACCATAATGATGTTGCAGAGGCTGTCGTTGCCTAACATCGCCGACATCAGTTGGTTGGAGGGCCTGAACGGATAGATGCCGTCGCCGCTGTAGGGCTGCAAACCAATCTCTTTGTACTGATTAATAATGTATTGGCGTGCCGTGGCGCCGCCGGCGCTGCCCGCCAAGCGGCCCTCAAGACTGTCGCTGGCCAGATAATACAGATGCTGTCGCAGCCGCTGCTGCCTTGTCTGTTGCGCCTGCACCGTGGGCACGGCTATTGCTGCCAGCAGCGTTACAAGCATAATTTTGCGTATAATATGTTGTTGCTTCATAGTGCTTTGTTAACGAATGCCGGTTTTTTTTATTATGTTTTGGGCTTTTTTTATTGCAATTCCGGAAATGTTCGTATCTTTGCATTGTCAATCAATGATGGCAATTATGCTTTAATCCCCTTCAAATCACTTTCTTGAACCTATTGTGAGTATACGTCGGGCCGCCCGAAGCGTCCGTTGGAAGGCTTGCTTTATGCCTTCGCCGGCGGCAGGCAGCCGAGGTCTTTGACATACTTCACTTTGGGCAAAAGCCGCGAGCGGCCCGACGCCTCGTCAAACTTTTGTCTAATCCTTAAACGTTCAAGAATATGAAACAAAGCAAAAACCGAATCGGGAACGAAAACGGAAATCTGCCGAATGGCAAAGTGATGCTTGCCTGGAGCAACGGTATGGAGACGCATCTGCATCCCTCGATGATGCACCTTGCAGAGCAGGAGCATATTGAACGCCTCGAATTATATAAATGCCAGAGCAAGAAGCCTTCGTCGGGCCAGGAGCACTACTGCCGGTGCATAAGCCGGGAATATGAGCGCTACAGCGACGAGCTTTGGGAAATGGGGCTCCACGTCGAAGCCTACAGGGTGCTGCTCTATTCCGCCACCGTCTTGCTCGAGGTCCATCGCTGTTGGATTGACCGTCGCTGCACAAGCTGGTACCACAGCAACCTTGTCCGGTTCAGACATCTCTTCCGCCGTTGCCGCGAGCGTGCTACGCAGGACGCGCGTCTCGTGCCGCTCTTCAACGCCAGCGAGGTGAAGCGGACCTACGGGCGGATGCTCGACGAATATGCCGAGTGCAACATCAGCGACAGGATCAGGGTGAAGGACTGGGACCTGTGGGATGATATCTGGCAGTGGGACGGCGACGATCCGCTGTGCGACTGACGCCTACCAAGCCTTGAGGTCGGCCTTGCCCTTCACGGCGGCCTCTGTTTTTTTGTCATTATCAGGGAAAAAAGTCATTCCGGTTATACGCTCAACCTCCTCTATGCTGTTGACATAGAAGTCTTTTTTGCGGCTCCCCTCGTTGTTGCGGCAGATGAAGCCTATGCCCTTGGGGTGGTCGGGGTCGAGGCAGGCAACGACTTTGAAGAATGCATCGGGCACCGGAATGCAGTGCTCGCCAATGGAGTCGTGCTCACCGTTGAGGAATATCGGGCCGCACACTATGACCACTTCGCCGTAGCGTCGCGCCCACTGGCGGCAATCCATCTCTATCTGGTTCCATACGCCGCTGTTGAGGGCCTTGCTTTGGGGGCAGGCGTTGGTCATCAGGAAGCTTTCGTACATTGCCGTGGAGTCCCATTTGTTGTCGCCGGCAGGACACAGGTGCCCTCGGTCCCAGCAGGTGCCGCGATAGTCCTGGTAGTGGGCTCTGGGCTGCGGCACCTCCTTGTCGTCGTGCCAGGCTGTCATCGGACGCGGTACGGGCCCGTCGGTGTGCGCTGCCGTGAGCCTCCACGCCACCCAGTTGGCCTGGCGCGTGTCTTTGTTGTAGGAGACCACGTAGGCCTTGCGGGTCAGTATCTGTTCGGGACGGTCGGTGAGCGGCGAGGGGAGCGGCAGTTCGCGTGTCCACTGCTGCGGGTCGTCGACGGTTTGTACTATTGTTGTCTGCGAATTGGCCTGGCGGCACGCCGGAACAAGCAGCAGCAGCACCAGCAGCAGGATGTGGCATAGGTGTCTCATTGTGCTTTCTTTGCGTTGATTTTCTGTTGGAATTTCTCGCTGTCGATGATGAAGCGCTCGTGGGTGCCTTCTCCTATGAGGCCGCACTCGTCGTAGGCTTTTACGTTGAATACGAGCCTTCGACGGTCGACTTCTACAAGCTCGCTGTCGCACCAGACGCGCATCCCCACGGGTGTGGCGTCGCAATGGCTCACGTTGACTTGTGTCCCTACGGTGCCTTGTCCGGCTTCCAGCAGCGGCGTAACGCTCTCGTTGCAAGTTTGTTCTATCAATGCAATCATCATAGGTGTGGCAAACACCTTTACAAGACCGCTGCCTATGCGGTCGGCGCAGAGCTCGTCGCTGACGGTCTGCTCCAAGTGCCCTTTGATTCCTGTCTGTATCATTGGTGAATTGTGATCGGTGAATTGTGAATCGAGATACGTGTTGTCCCTTAACTCTCTTTGAGATTTGTTGATTTCATCAATGTAACGTGATTTGTAGAATAATATTTTGCATTGCAATAAAAACTGTGTTTTTGCGTTAGGAAAAATAGTTTTTTCTGATAAAATATGAAGAAAGTCAAGAACATATTCCTCAACGACAAACTGGTGCTTGTGCTGGTGTTGATCAATGCCGTGGTCATTTTCCTTCAGGAAAGTGGCTGTCATACGCTTTTTCTGATGGTGCTGGACGAGGCCTGTACGGTTGCCTTTATTGTCGAGATGATTGTGAAAATGAGCGTGTATGGTCTGCGTGGCTACTGGAAGGACAAGTGGAATGTGCTCGACGGCACGGTGACGCTGCTGTCGGTTCCGTCGCTGGTGGTGCTGTTTCTCCCTGTGTCGATGGTCAACCTGGCGTTCCTTCAGGTATTGCGTGTCTTGAGGCTGCTTAAACTGATTCGTGCGGGTCGTTTTTTCCCCAACATCAATGGCATTTTGCGTGGTTTAAAGCTGGCGCTTAAGGAGTCGGCCGCCGTTCTGGTTGCTTTTCTTGTGGTTATTGTCATCGTGGCGGTGCTCAACTGCTGCCTGTTCCGTATGTCGGCTCCCGAATTCTTCGACACGCCGGTACACTCCATTTACTCGATGTTCCGTTTTTTCACGGTCGAAGGCTGGTATGAGATTCCCGATGCCATAACCCGTGGCGCCGGCGGTTTTGTGGCTTTCGTTGTCCGCTTGTATTTCTGTCTATTGGTCTTTGCTGGAGGTGTAATTGGTATGTCGTTGGTCAATTCGGTTTTTGTCGACGCAATGGTTGCCGACAACAATGACGCTGTCCTGAATCAGCTGGATCGCATAGAGGAGAAATTGAATGAAATAGAATGCAAATTATCTGAAACAAAATAGATTATAATATGCCTGCTGTTCTGCTTGGAATACTGTTGCCTTTGGTCGGCACTATGCTTGGCTCGGCTTTTGTCTTTTTTATGAAGAAAGACATTCCCGACCGTCTTCAGAAGTCGCTGTTGGGCTTTGCTTCGGGCGTGATGGTTGCCGCCAGTGTCTGGTCGCTCATCATTCCCAGTATCGATATGGACAGCGGCGGTATAGTGCCAGCTTCGGTTGGATTTTTGCTGGGTATCGGTTTTCTGTTGCTTGTCGACGAGGTGACGCCCCACTTGCACGTGGGTGCCAGTGCCGCCGAGGGTCCGCGCAGCAAGTTGTCGCGCACGGCGATGTTGGCCCTTGCGGTGACGATTCACAACCTGCCTGAAGGTATGGCCGTGGGCGTTGTCTTCGCCGGTTCGGACTATGGCCTTACCCTTTCGGCTGCCTTTGCCGTCGCTATCGGTATCGCCATTCAGAATATTCCTGAGGGAGCCATCATTTCGATGCCTATGTATGCCGCCGGCAATTCGCGCTGGCGCTCGTTCCTGATAGGGACGCTGAGCGGCGTGGTGGAGCCGATTGGCTCGGTGGCCATCATCCTTCTGGCCTCGGTGCTGGGCGTCGCGCTGCCCTACCTGCTGGCGTTCGCCGCCGGAGCAATGATGTATGTCGTCGTCGAAGAGCTTATCCCCGAAACGGCGCAGGGCGAGCACACCAACCTGTCCACCATCGGTTTCGCCATCGGCTTTGTCCTGATGATGGTGATGGACGTGGTGCTGGGGTAACGGAGAGCTGTGGGTTGAATTTGTTCGTGGGCTTGGTCGAAGAACCACCATAGAACGGTCATAATTACACCGCTTATAATTCCGCCGACAGCAGCGTTGCCAGGATTGTGTTTATTGATCAGCCAATCTGCCAAGAAGAATGCAAGCGAGAAAACGCAAAGCATAAAAAGATAGAAAGCCCAGTTCTTTTTCTTAAATAGTTTCATAATTATTGCTTGTGTTGAGTGTGTTTGTTATTCGCAGTAGGTGAACGTATATGTGCTGCTCTGGCCGCTGGCGGCGATGGTTTTGCTCAGCACATAACCGTCATCGTCGTAGGTATAGGTGCATTGTCCGTTGCCGTTAATCAGGGTGGTCATATTGTTGGCACTCCAACTGAAAGCGTAGGCAAGGAAGATGTAGGCATTGCCCCCAACGCCCTCCATTATCATATCCGTCCCCATTGTTTCTATCCCCATCGGGAAAGCCATAGGGTTGCGCTTATCGTCGTACTGCATACCGCTGAAGAGGATGCACTCACCATCGGCGGAGATGCGTGAGATAGCCGTTACGTTATCGCCCTCCCAATTGAAACGGTAGGTGAGCGACTCGGTGCTGCCATCATTTAGTGTCTTTGCGGCCAGCACCTCCGACACCTTTCCGTCAGCGGTGTAGCTGTATACTAACTCGCACGGCACAGCCTCATTGTAAGTGGTTTGGCAGATGTTATCGTCCTGCCGTATCGGAAGGAGAAAATTCTGGCTTGCCAGACGTCCATCGGCATCGTAGTGATAGTATATGGCGCCGATGGGATAGGCCACGTCATCTTTGTCGCAAGGAAAAACGCGGTAAAGACGTCCATCGTTGTATTCCAGCACCGTACGGCCAAGAAATGAGCCGTCGTAGAATGTGCAACGTATCTCGTTAAGGGATCCATTGTCCCAGTCAAAGTCGAATGTCATATAATTAAGTGTGCCAACACTATGCACAATGCGGCTGATTTTTTTGGCAGGCCATTCCTGTTGAGGCAAAGGCTGCGGCTGTTCCTGATCTTCGGGGTCTGGCTTGCTGCAGGCAGCGAGGGTCAGTGCTGTACATAACGCCATAAATTGGGGATTCTTCATAGTTTTGTCGTTTTTAGCGGATTAAACAAATAATGACTTTTCATACATATTAGACGTAATAAAGAGGGGCAAATCTTATAGATGCTGAAATTTTTTTCTGTAGGCTGTCATTATTCTGTTCAATGTTATTGAAAGAGGGTGCCCAACATCTGTCGGGCACCCTCTTTTTTTTGTCAATCCGAAGACTTTCAGTTGTTGGTCTTGGGCTCTTTGGCGGCGACGGGTTTTGAGATGGAGTCGCGCATCTCGGTGTCGGCCTGTATGTTCTTCATACGGTAGTAGTCCATAACGCCGAGGTTGCCGTTGCGGAAGGCTTCGGCCATAGCAAGCGGCACTTCGGCTTCGGCCTCGATAACCTTGGCGCGGGCTTCCTGTGCCTTGGCTTTCATCTCCTGCTCCTGAGCGACAGCCATAGCGCGACGCTCTTCTGCTTTGGCCTGTGCGATGTTCTTGTCGGCATTGGCCTGGTCCATCTGCAGCTGTGCACCGATGTTCTTTCCAACGTCGATGTCGGCGATGTCGATGGAAAGAATCTCGAAGGCGGTACCGCTGTCCAGACCTTTGGAAAGCACCAGCTTGGAGATGCTGTCGGGGTTTTCGAGCACCTGCTTGTGGGTCTCTGCCGAGCCGATGGCGGTGACGATGCCTTCGCCTACACGTGCCAGGATGGTCTCTTCGCCGGCGCCTCCTACGAGTTGCTTGATGTTGGTGCGCACGGTGACACGGGCTTTGGCAATCAGCTGAATGCCGTTTTTGGCGACAGCTGCCACAGGCGGGGTGTCGATTACCTTAGGGTTGACCGAGGTCTGCACGGCGTTGAGCACGTCGCGTCCTGCCAAGTCAATGGCGGTGCAGGTCTTGAAGTCGAGGTTCATATTGGCTTTGTCGGCCGAAATAAGAGCCTTGACAACGCTGTTGACGCGGCCGCCGGCCAGATAGTGCGCCTCAAGCTCATTCTGCGATACTTTAAGGCCAGCTTTGGCGGCCGACACCATATTGTTGATGATGATTGTCGGCGGCACCTTGCGGAAGCGCATAAATATCAGCTGTATCAGCGAAGTGTGCACGCCGCTGATAAGGGCTTGGAACCAAATTCCGATAGGCACCAGCCACAGGAAGAGTATCAAGAAAATGATACACACAAAGATAATCACAATTGTAAGTGGGTCCATAATTTAAGGGTTTAAGGTTTAAAGTTTAAAGGTTTAAGGTTTTAGGGATTAGATTTTCTTTACGATGATTCTGTAGCCTTCGATGTCTATGACTTCTACTGTCTGGCCTTCGTCGATGAAGCCGTCCTCGCTATGCACTTCTACCAGCTCGTCGCCAAACAGGGCTTTGCCTGCCGGTGCCAGACGCGAGATGCTCTTGCCTTGGGCTCCTGTCTTGATGGTCGACGTGTCTACTTGGTTTACCTTGCTGTCGCTTTCCTCTTTAAGGCTAAAGCGTTTCCAAGTGCCGCTCTTCATAAGCAAAACAAGCATAATGATGCCAGCAAAGATACTTGCAATCAGCGTGATATTGCCTGCCGTAGAGCCGTATTGGGCATAGGCCTGCCATACGCCAATGAACACCAGCACACCGCCGCAGATGCCGCTGATAGCTCCCGGCAACGCCACTATATCAAGGGCCACAAGTGTTAACCCTGCAAGTAATGTTATGATAATCAATGGCCAGGACATATTCGGATTTATTGTATGATTTCTGATGTCAGTTGCTTGTTCAGCAATGCAGTGTGCATAGGCAGCAGCTCTTCGTAGCCTCCGGTTTTGACGATACACTTGCCGGTATAGTGAATCATAATAGTGCACTGCTCGGCTTGCTCGTATGTGTGCCGGCAGATGTCCACCAGCGCCTTGATGACATAGTCGAACGTATGGTAGTCGTCATTGTGCACCACCAGTTTGCAGCCACTGTCGTCCAGCAGCTCCACGCCTTGTTCTTCTTGCTCTTTATATTGGCTGTCGTCTTTCAATTTCTCTTGCTTTTAGTGATGTTGTTACGAGTTAATCAGCACTGATGCAATTGCAGAGACGCCCTCTTCGCGGCCTTCAAAGCCCAGATGCTCGGTGGTCGTGGCCTTGACCGAAATGTCGTCGATGCTTATTCCCATTGTGTCCGCGAGCGTCTGTCGCATAGCAGGGATATACGATGCCACCTTGGGTTTCTGCATACACAGTATGGCGTCGACGTTGCCTATCGTGTAGCCTCTCTCGTCCAGCAGCCGGCACACGTTCTTCAGCAGCACTTTGCTGTCAATGCCCTTGTAGGCGGGGTCGGTGTCCGGAAAGTGCTGTCCGATGTCACCCAGTGCCGCGGCGCCCAGCAGGGCGTCGCATATGGCGTGGATAAGCACGTCGGCGTCCGAGTGGCCGACCAGCCCTTTGGTGTGAGGCACCTCGATGCCCCCCAGCCATAGGGGTAGTCCCTCTTTCAGCTGGTGTACGTCATATCCTATGCCTGTCCTGATTTTCACGACTTCTTGTTCTGTTTTATGTTGTAGGTAAGCGACACTCTGATGGTGTTTGCAAGCGGGTTGGTGCTGAAGCTTGTTGTGGGAAGCAGATAGGAGAAGTCAAACTCCATAGCGCTGTAACGGAATCCGACGCCAACGGTCAGATACTGGCGCGCGCCTTTGGTCTTGTGCTCGAAGAAGTAGCCCATTCGGGCGGCAACCACATTGGAATACCAGTACTCGGCACCCACCGAGATGGTCACCTCGTGCAGCTCCTCTTTCATTCCGCCCGGGGCGTCGTAGAACGACTGTATTGCGCCCAGCACCGAGCTGGTCTGGTGGTAGTCGGCCATATTAGCATACAGCCCTGTCCACATACTGTCGGTGGCGTTCCACACCGGCGGCGTGGGGACAAGCAGCTTGTTGAGGTCCATCAGCACGTTGATCTTGTTGTATTCATCAATCTCGTAGGTATAGCGTCCGCCAAGTCTCAGGTTGGAAGGCAGAAACTCATTCTCCGTGTCGTCGTCCGAATAGGAGAGTTTCGAGCCCAGGTTGCTTATGGTCAGGGCTGCGGCCACCTGCTGGTTCTTGTCGATGTTGGTCTGGTAGTAGAGTCCCACGTCTGCTGCAAGGGCGTTGGCGGCCTTGGTGGTCTGCTGTTCCACGTCGAGGCCCTGCGTCAGGTCGCTGTGTATGTAGCGCACCGTGGCGCCGAGAGCCAGATTGTCCGACAGCTTCATCGAATAGGTGCCGTCAAAGGCAAACTCGTTGGGCCTGAAGGTGCCTTGGCTTTGCCCCTGCTCATCGGTGTGCTCTATCTTGCCGAGAGTGAAATATGTGAGCGATGCAGCCACTGCACTACGCTTGTTGATGCGTCGGTATGCTCCAAGGTAGAGGAAGTTCATCTCGGGGTCAAGCTTGCGCAGCCACGGCGTGTATGTGGTGGTGATGCCCATAGTGTTCGGCGCAAAGGCAATCTTGGCGTTGTTCCAGTGCGAAGCGTAGGCATTGGGCTCGTAGGCCGCTGCCGCGTCGCCCAGGGCGCCTGCTATAGCGTCGGGGGCTATCTGCAGGATGGGTATGCCGGTATGGATGTAGTTGTTCGACTGGCCTGTCGACGAGCTGTACTGGGCCTGCGCGACGTTGGCGGCTCCACAAGCCATAAACATCAAAAAGATACTTCTAAAAAGGTTTTTCTTCATTGTTCGAGTTATAAATAGTGTCCCTAAAACGATGTCGGTATTAAAATATTGTGTCTTCGTAAAGAAAAAGTCATTTCACCACAACTTTCCCGATGGCGCTCATCCGTCCGCCCTCGCTGTCGGTCACCGTGAAACGGGCTATGTAAATCCCTGGCGGCACGCGCCCTCCGTTGTCGCCGCACAGGTTCCACACCACCGGCCCCACCACATAGCTGTCGGCGCCCACCGTCGGGGCAAATCTCTTCACCGGCCGCCCCTGCATATCGAATATGTCGAGCTGTGCGCTGGCTATGTTGCCTCTGCAGTTGTGCTCCATACTGAGGCGCACCTGGTCGCTGGCCGGATTCGGCGTCGCGCTGAAGTTGGCCGTGGCTGTGTCGGCGCCGTGCACATAGAATGTCAGCTCAGCCGAACTGGAATAGTTGTATATGTTCCACGCTTTCAGCGTGATGGTATGCTTTCCGAAGGTCAGGCCGCTCAGGTTGTAGCGTATGGTGCCATAGCGTTCGTCGGCGATGTCGGTCTCATAGAAATCGTTGAGGATAATGATGTTGTTGGGATTGCCGTCGAGTGTGGCTGTGATGTCGTGCCCCAATCCGCTGCCCACGGCGTTGATGCCGATGCTGTCGAAGAGCACTGCCAGCAGCGTCGGCGAGGCATCGGTGATGCCGCCGTTGCGGAAGTTGGTGTCGTTCATATACAGGCTGATGGCAGGCCGTGTCTCGCTCAGGTCGGCACTCTCGTCGAAGCCGCCCAAACAGAGGTTCAGATAGGCGCCCGTGGCGTCGTCGGTGGCACTCTTTGCATAGTGCAACAGCTTGGCTTTGTCGAATTTATAGGCCACGTCGCGCGGCACCGTGAAGTGGTAGCTGAAGCGTCCGCCGCTGACGGTGGCGTGCCCCTTGTAGAGCATACTGTTCTGAAGCGTGAAGTTCACTTCGTGGCCTTCGTTGTCGTTGGCCAGGGTGTGGGTCTGCTTCGGGCGGTCGTAGACCTCGGGGTAGATGATGCCGTCAAAGTCGTCGACAAGCGCTCCCTCGGCGTCTCTTATCTCACCCTCCACGGTCACGGTCGAGAGCACCAAGGCCGTGTCGCAGTGCAGGCTGTCGACCGGACGGCCGTTGATGGCTGTCACCACCACCTTGTGCCGCGGATGGCTCAGCCGCAGGGCCGGGTCGCCCATCAGGGTCAGCGCCTGCGTGGTGATGCGGTTGTTCTTGGCAATGCGTATCGCGTCGCCAATGGTGTTGGCAGGGTTCAGCGCCTGCATCACCATATCGGTGTTCACCGCCTGTATGTGCGATATGGGTCGTGTGGCCGCAAGGCAGGCTATGCCGGCGCCGTCGGCCAGCACAAACTCCTCGGCGCCGCAGGTCTCGGCGGGGTCGTCAAAGCGTCCGAAGGTGCAGGTGCTGGTGATGAAGAACGGCAGCTGCGCAAGGTTGGCGTAGCCGCTGATGTCGCTTTTCAGCATAAAGCGCTCGGTGCCTATGTATTGCGACGAGCCGTGGCCTATATAGTTAAGCAGCAGGCAGCCGTAGTCGAGGCGCTTCTTGAGGGCGTTGTTCACGTCGGGATAGTACGAGCCGTCGGCGCCCGACTGCTGCACGTAGGCGTCGGCGTAGATCTTGTCGATGTTGAACTGCGGGT
>CAJOMZ010000010.1 GCA_905236645.1 uncultured Bacteroidales bacterium | reverse complement strand
ATTCCATTGATGAAATTGTTGATACCTCCAACTACTATGTTTTCGACAATGCAGTGGTAAAGAACATTATCATTCGATTGAGGAAAAGAAAGGGTGATTTTACATTGATTAGAATTGCTGATAATAAAGAATGTTTTGAGCAAGCAAATTTCGGAGATAGGAACCTGTCCACAAAAACATTCCTTCAATTAAAGAATTGCCGAATAGAGACAAAACCATTCGAGAACATATTGGGAATAAAAGAAAACATAGAAAAAGTATCAATAAGACTAGGGAAAATCTATTTGGTCGCATATGGAGTACGCGTCAATAACAAATATGATAAAAACAAGCCCAAAAACTATTATATTCATGACTCCCCACAGGTGCAATATAAGAAATTTACTGAGGGAAAATGCATAGATAGATATACTTTTACACAATATGGATGGCTCAATTATTGTCCGAATGAGCATTATAATTCCATGTTTCCAGAATTGTTCGAAAATGAGAAACTGATGTTTATCAATGTTGTATCGAAAGGGCTAAGATTCGCATACGATAACGATGGCTATTATAACAGTCATACGGTAGTGAATTGCGTGAATATATCAAAGCTCACAAAAGTAACCCATCCAACAGCAAAGAAAGCAATTAAAGAAGGAAATGTTATTCTGGCAAAAAACTACTCCACCAAATATGTGCTTGGACTAATAAACTCTAAACTTATGAACTGGTATTTCTTGCAATTCCAAAGTGAGGGTTTGCATTGTTATCCTGATGATGCAAAACAATTTCCTATTGCGAAAGCATCCATAGAACAGCAACAACCAATAATAGAATTAGTTGATAATATCCTTGAAAAGAAACGATGCAATCCCAATGCCGACACCTCATCATTAGAATATGAAATCGACAAATTAGTCTACCAACTCTACAACCTCACTCCCGAAGAAATCATACTAATAGAGGGCGCTTGAAGCGCCCTCTCGTGTTACCAGAAATCGATGTCATCAACGTCGTTGATTATCCCGATTAACGGTTGCCCGTCGATTTTCAGCTGTCGTAATAACGCATTGCCATCATTGAATTCTTCATACTTTTCTTTGAATTCCGAATCTGTAAGGTATGCTTTGTTATCTCGTTGCATAATGTAGTAATATGTGCTCTTGTACCGGAACGACAGATCGTAATTTTGCACTGAGAACTCGTAGAAAAACGATTCTTCGTTGTATGTACGATAGCCGTGAAACACAGCACCATTCTCTGACGGTGACGGCGGGTAGGCAGCATTATACGGGAATCCTGCCAAGTCCGTTTTAATATAGTCTGCTTTCATCGTATTTATTATTTGAGGTTTCTTATTCGTTTGAGTATGTCACGCATCTCCTGAGTCAAAGGATGCGCTTGCTCCTCTTGTCCATTGCCGCTCCAATAATGGAAATGAGGTTTGATGCCATTGTGCTCGTTAGTATGGATTTCCCAAAGTTTCTTTCCGTCGGATCCATATTTTGCAATACTTTTCACGTCCTTGCCGTCTTTTCGGAATGCCACATAGTATCTGTTGGGAGTGTGACTTTCTTCAGGCAATTTGACACCTTTGCGCTTATCCTTTTGTTCCAACACAAGCGTATTGTCATCAATATGAAATACGGTTTTGTATTCCCTTCCTGCCTCGCTGTTGAGGATTCCACTTGAAATACTGCCGTTACCACCCATAGTTGAAAAGATTTAATTGGTTAGACATCAATATTGACTTGCGTATACGTGGCTTCCGTGGCAGCCGTCGAAACCGTTGTAGTCGTTCATTGGGGAAATAGATGCTGATTGTCTCGTCCTCATTTGGCATTCTGTCACCATAGCGAATGATTTGTCTTGGTTCAAGTTGTCGCAACATTTCTTCGTATCCTTTCAACCATAGGTATTTGGACAGGTTATATCCACGAATGGCGGTGCAATTGACTGCTATAATTGAATGCTTGGGGATTCCCGCGAAACTATAACTGTAACTGTCAGGAAGAGACCACGTGACATTAGGAATTACATTGACCCCACACGACTGCCAATGAACCGTCAGTGTCCTGTTTCGCCAAGCATTGTAATATCGTTCGTCGTAGGTCATATCCGCATATTGCGAAAAGTCAGGTCCTATGACTGAATCATATTGTTTCAACAGCGGAATGTACTTGTCCGGATTGTACCACGTGCAATCAAAGAGCCTGTCTGCAATATAGAAATGTATTGTCCCAAGATGTTTCTTTTCGCACCGTGCTGCGTTGAATCCGACAAGTCGTGTGGGTGCAGGACCTTCATAGAACTCAATTGACGGCATCTTGAGCGAAGAGGTGGGCTTACTTGCGATATCTGGCATCGTTTGCGAGAGTCCACTTGAGTGGGTTTCGAATTTGAAACAGTCAATCACCGCCGAGGTGCTTGTGCTTTGGCTTAAAGCGCCCGAAAAGGCCGATAAGTGTTTGAGCAGTAGCTCGGAATTAATTTGAAATTTCATATTATAGAAATTTTGTCGTTTAAATACAATACCCTGTTGTGTTTATTTTGCAAAGATACAACTATTTTGTAATTGAGTCCAAATTAAATTATTAACACCCTGGCATTCCCTTGCACGTACAGGTGCACGAATTTTAAAAGCGCGTGTGCGCACGCGAGAGTGCTGTTGATAACTTTTGAGGTTTATTCCCATTTTTGCCATCAAAACGCGGATGAAACGCCTAACTGAAATACACAAAACACCGGAAAATCACCGAAGGATCGCCGCAATCTGCCGTCGGCCCGACCGACAAGGTCCAACGGCAGATCTAATGGTTTTCCACTCTTTCCATAGAACCTGCCAAGAAGGGACAAAGAACCCCACAAAGTGCTATGGCTGCTGAGCTCGATGAGGCAAGGATCGAAGAAGCCGAGAAGAAGGCATAAAGAATGCTTTAACGTGTGAATGCGTGAATGCGTTAGTGAGAGGTTCCGCCGAACTATCGTCGGACCATCGCCGAGAGATCGCCGAAGGATCACCGAAGAAACAATAAGCTTGAATGTGTGAATGCGCTTTAAGAATGTTTTAACGTGAGAATGCGTAAATGTGTAAAAGGCGGTGTTTGTCTCTTACAATCCTTTGTCCCATAACAGCCTGAAGAAGTCGAGGACATACAGGCATTCTATATCGTCGATGGTGCGGCTGAATTTGTCGAGGGATACGAGTATCCTTCGGCTTTCGGGATGCTCGTCGGCAAAGGCTTTTAGGCCTTTCAGGTGTCGGAGCTGTATCTCTTCGGCTGACTTTATTTCGATGGCAACTCTGGCATCGCCGATAATGGCATCCACCTCTATGCCGGTATAGGTGCGCCAATAGGAGAGTGTCTCTTCGGAATGCGTGTACTGCAGCCAGGCATATAGCTCTTGAATCACCAGATGCTCAAAGGCGTGGCCGTAGTCGGCACTGCCTCTGACAAGCTCTTTTCGATGCAAAAGGTGATTGGCGACACCGATATCGAAATAGTAGAACTTCGGGGCTTGCATCAGCCTTCGTTTCGTTACCTTGCGGAAGGCTGGTATGCGATAACCCATAAGGGTGTCCTCGAGGATGTCGAAATAGGCGTTTACCGTGGTGGCTCGCACTCCGCAATCCTGGGCGATGTAGGCGTTGTTGACAATCTCGCCGTCGGTCAAAGCAGCCACTTCCAGAAAACGCTGGAAGGCATCGAGATTGCGGACAAGGGCTTCTTCTTTTATTTCCTCTTTCAAGTAAACGTTGATGTATCCAGCAAGGAGACGGGTGGGATTCTTGGCAAGATAGTGTGGGGGAATCATTCCGAAAGTGACGGCCCGGTCGATGTCAAAATCAGGTATCTCGGCGCTGACAAACGGATAGAGGTAAACGGGAAAGGCACGTCCTCCAAGGGTATTATTTCCCTTGCGTTTCAATTTCCTCGCACTGGAGCCACACAAGATGAAGATGAGACCGCTCTCGACAATCAATCGGTGCACCTCATCGAGCAACGCCGGCACTTCGGGTATCTCGTCGATGATGACCAACGTACCCTCCTGGTTGTCCTTCAGCATTTCGTATAGTAGCGTCGGATTGCGGCGATACCTTTCTTTGACACTGTTGTTGAGCAAGTCGATATAGACGGCCTGCTGGAATTGCTGTCGCAAAATTGTCGACTTTCCAGTCTGTCGGGCACCAAACAGGAAGATGCTACTATCTATTTCATTGTTTAGGTTAAGAATACGTGGTAACATATTTGTATGAATATTGTATAAATTTCATTTAAAATATAGTTTTATAAACTCGATTTTCAATCAAAATCGAGTGCAAAGATACGTATTATTTCCTACGTGACAAAATTATTTTTTTTCGGAGAGGTATACGAAATGGCAAAAGACTGCCGAGGTATGCGGACAGATCGGCCGGCGGCTGTGGCTCGAAAAACCTGACGAGCGACCCGTCGCCGAAAGATCACCGAAGAAACAATAAGCTTGAATGTGTGAATGCGCTTTAAGAATGTGTGAATGTGAAACTGCGTGAATGTGTTAGTATTTTCCGAAACTCTACCGAGGCATTGCGGTGCTATAGCCACCGATCGTGGATTGCCAAGGTACATTGGGGGTGAGTCAACATTTGTTATGTAATGCCTGATACAGATAGAAGAATGCCTCTGGATTGGACTTTTTTAACTTGTTGAGTTTTGTGTATTCATATTCGATGAACTGCCAGTCCTTTATACGTTCCAATTGCCGATTGTTGTATTTCTCTATCGAGGTACTTTCGGATTCTATCAGCGATACGAGATAGACGACTTTGGCTGCGGACAGGATGGCCTTCTCCAGGTGATATGTTTCGGAGAAGATGTGGGAGGAAGCCTGTTTGATACCATTTGTCAGCACTGGGTACTCGACATTATTTAGACCTTGACGAAAACAGATGGAAAGAGCGTGGTCTTTCGTGTCACGAAGGATGTCGTCCACTAAAAATGGCTCGTCTCGATACCCTATTTCCTGTTGGGCTATGGCACGGTACACTGTAGTGAGTGTCTTTATGTTGTCTGCTTTGTCGAACAATATTCCTATATCGTAAAGCTGCTTTATTATTTCCATCCCACACTCGTTGTCTCCTTTGCGGTAAGGTACGCCAACTGTTTGTGGAGCAAAAGCTGTCAGTTTGTCTGCAAGAAGATTGTTGACATCCGGAACTTTGACCACTCTGTTCTCGCCTTCTGTTGAGAGGAAGATGTTGTCAATGGTCAGCTCAATTGTTCGGCTGTAAGGGACTTGCTCGAAAAGAATGTCTAACAATATGTACGATTCTTTGTTTTCAACGGCGGAAGGATAGTAAAACTTAAAGTGACCCTTTGGTACCGATCCAGACACTCGGGACTGTTCTTCAATGCGGGAAAAGTTTTTGCACGAAGCAACTTGTTGAAGGGCTGTATTCAAATCTGTTGTGTCTGGAGGAAGTATGATGTCGATATCGATAGACAGTCGGCGAGGCTCCTGGAATATAAGCATCAGTGCGGTGCCACCTTTGAAAACAAAAGGAATCGGGGATTCGGCAAGACCTTCCAACAGAGATAAGGCCTTGATGGATTTCTCAACTAAGATTTTGTCGGCTTTGTATTTTCTGGATATCTGGTTTATCCATTCGGCGGTAAATGAGTATTGTGTAATCATAGTTTAGTTTATTTCGTCCAGGATTTCTTCTATTATATTACGGTGCCCCCTGCGGCCTGCATAGCGGAGCATCCGGCTGGTATTGACAGCATAGGAAGCTATGGCATTTGCATAGATTTCAACAATCTCTGTATTTTGGAAAGGAAACAACCGGTCGATAGCAAAGTCCACCAGTATCTTTTCCAACGATGCCATCGGTAAATCAGACACTTTAATAGTCGGTGCCCCAATAGCCATATTTCGAATCACAATGTATCCATCATAATAAGGCAATTCCTCGCTCATATTACGGTAGAGTACGGTGCGACGATATGCAGCCCTTATTTCATAGTATGCCGCCTCGGCAGCATCACGTTCCACATCGACAAAAAATAACTGTGTGTTGAGTAGGTGGTGCACAAAGGCATTTGCCACAGAAAGGTCCCATTGGCAATAACTTGCAAAAGGAAGCCGTCGGTGCATAATATTTGCAATTTCCTCTGTCTTTCGGTAAATATGGGGTTCAAATAGAGTTTTTCTACCAAATTGATATACACCACGTCCTATCGGATAGATAATGCCTTTGGCAACCAAAGAGTAAATTTTCCATCTAATTGTAGAAATTGGCATATCCGGGGAATAACTGCGGTAGAAATCAGCAATATCTTTAGATGATATTTGAATTCTGTATCCCAGCGTGTTATATAATTCATCTATGTGTAACGTGTCGTACATTTCACTATGATTTGTCGGTGCAAAGATACGCAAATTTTTGACACTAAATTAAAATAATTGACAAAAATTTGCATTTACAGATCTTGGTTGAGGAGATTTCGCAGTCCGGCAAAACGATCACAGACAGCGTTAGTAAATGCGTTTTAAGAATGAGTTTTCGCTTGATTAATTTTTATTCAGTGGTGCTGACTCGCTATATCAACTTTATTCTTAGGTGCTCGCGGGCATGCCACAAGGCCTCTTTCGAGGCAGAATGTGGGAATGTGTAAATGCGCTTTAAGAATGTGTTAACGTGTGAATGCGTTAGTGAAAGTACACCAGGTTTCACCGAACTATCGTCGAACGAACCACTGCCGTGACGTGCCATCGGCTCAGCCGGCAGAGGTCATTAACAGTTATTCTTGTCAAAATTCAAGAGAATCCGGTTTAAGCAGAAAATCAAATATATTCAATATGAGTATGCCATCCTTGTTGCGGTAAGTGGGCTGCATCCCTCCGACGACAACCACTTTCTGAAAGTTGTCTCCAATCTGCATCAATGGACGTACTTCCTGCATTGTTTTCTCTTCGTCGGGAAGACGGATATAGATTCAACCTCGAAGTGCAACACCGTTGTGCAAAGATAGGAAGAATTTATGTTTCGGTGAGGAGAAGTTCAAAAGTTTTCTTGGGCGGAGATTCAGTTCGGTCTGAACAAAGAGGATGTAGTCGTCTGAAAGTGTGGAGAAATCGGTGTCTTTCGGGATGAATTGTCGGATGCGTTTGCCCTGTTTACACCCCGCTGATTAGCCCCAAATTGTCCTTTTCACCCCCTTCCCTGCCACCTGGTAGCCCCGTTCTTATATCGTTCTTATATTTGGAATATAAGAACGATATAAGAACAATATAAAACAATATAAGAACGGGGCAGGAGGGTGGCTCTCGGACGGGGGGTAAAGGGTAGTGGAGCGAGGCCCCCGACAGGCACGGGTGTCTATATGTCCGTCGTCAAGCGCGACGGAAAGGCAATACGGCTTTTGTCCCGGCACCAGGATTGAAAAAAGAAGAATACGGCTAAACGCGCATAGTAAAGGTCGGCAACTAACCGATAATCAGGTCGTCAAGTATGACTTTAGGTATATAATGAATGCCGTCCTTGCGGTAGTAGGCGTGGCTTTCGCTTTCTTTGATGGGGACGAGTTCAATCTTTTCGGCGCCCTTGCCGACGCAGAGTATCGCAACGGGGTCGGTGGGCAACGAGAAGGCCTCTTTAAGTTTTGCCTTGTTGAAAGCGCCGACAATCAGTGTGTTGAGACCCATTTCGACAGCTTTCAGCGACATCGCTTCCAGCGACATACCGAGGTCGATGAGTGCCAGCTTGTCGTCGCCGTTCAATGAGCAGACAATAATGAAGGCTTCAGGCTCGGTGCCTGGGAAAGGTAGGTGCAGCTCTGGCAAGGCGGCCCCCATCTTGATGTTGTCGAGAACCTTCTGCGCCTCCTCGCCCTGCGTGACCAGACGGAACCGCAGCACCTGGCGGTTGCGGCCCGAGCCTATCTTGGTGTTGACGGCAACTATCTGCTCCAGTTCCTCGCGTTTAACGATATACGGCTTGTGGTAGCCGCGTGTCGAGCGGTTTTTCACAAGCAGTTCGTCGAGGGTATGCCCGATGCGTTTGGTAACCCTCTTGGTTCCAAAAACCTCGTCGTATCTCTTTTCCAAATAATTATCAGCCATATTATTTTTAACTTTAACTATAACCTTAACTTTAACCTCAGATTCTATTTGGTGATTAGTGAATTGTGAATAGACAATACGTATTGTTCCACGGCTTCACTCTAACTCCACCTAACTTTCCTTTACACAAACATACATACGGCAAACGCCGAAGAAAAACTTGCGTTGTCGGGCGTCAAGGCCCACGCTTTCCAGAACCGAAAGCATCGCTTGGCCTTTTGGGAAGCGCTCTATCGAAGCGGGAAGGTATGTGTAGGCCTCGCGGTTGTGGGCTATCCTTTCGCCAAGCCAGGGGATTATGTGGTTGGCATACAGGTTGTAGAACGGCCTGACAAGAGCGCTGTCGGGCGTGGACATCTCAAGGATTAGCATTCTTCCGCCGGGTTTCAGCACCCTGACCATTTCGGACAGGCCCTGCTCAAGGTGGACGAAATTACGGATGCCGAAGGCGGTGCCGACGCAGTCGAAAGCGGCGTCCGCAAACGGCAGCTGCTCGGCATCGGCAACGATGCACTCTGTTTCGGGCGGCAATTTGCTTTTCGCTCTTTCGAGCATCTTTTCGGACAAATCGACGCACGTGACGGGCACTTCGCCATCCGCTCTGCACATTTCGAGGGCCAAGTCGCCTGTACCCGCAGCGACGTCAAGGCACCGCGGGCTTCGCACACCGCCAACGAGCCATCTGACCCCGCGCCGACGCCAGCGGCGGTCCATACCAAGGGTCATCAGGTGGTTGAGACGGTCGTAGTTGGCAGCTATTTTATCGAAGTCGTATGCCATAGGCGGTCAATGCAGAATGGTGGCATAAAACAAAGCCAGCAGAAAAGAGGAAAAGACAAGCAGCGGCAATGCGGGGTCCAGCCTCCTGCCCTCGAAACGCCAAACCATAGCAAGGTGCAGGCACAAGCCGGCAACAGGCAGGGCAAACACGAACCAGAACAGGACAGCAACGGGCATAAACTGCAAGAGGAAACAGGCAGCGCCGCCAACGACAAGAGCCGTCTGGTACCACTTGGCCCGCCGTTCCCCGATGCGCAGGGGCACGGTGCGGCGTAGGCCTTCGTCGGTAGCCATATCGCGGATGTTGTTCACATTCAGCACCGCCACGCTCAACAGCCCCATACCCACAGCAGGCAGTATGAGCCACGGCTTGAAGTCGACGGTATGGGCTATTACAAAGTAGCTGCCCAGCACGCTGACAAGGCCGAAGAAGATGAAAACGAACAGGTCGCCAAGTCCGCGGTAGCCGTAAGGGTTCTTGCCGAGGGTGTAGTGCGTTGCCGCCCAGATTGCCGCGGCACCCACCAGAATAATCCACCACGGGCTGCCGCTTACCCAAGTCATTGCCAAACCGCTCACGCAGCACACCACCACCATCGCGTTGATGGCGTGCCACATCTGCCCGACTGTCAGGCCGTCGTCGGCCATACTGTAGTTGGGCCCCTCCCTGCCTTCTCCGTCCACGCCGCTCAGGTGGTCGCCCATCTCGTTGCTGAGGTTGCTGAGCACCTGCAGTGCGCAGGCTGTGAGCATCACCAGTGCCAACCCCCAGTCGTTGCCGTCATAACGGCCGGCAGCAAGCAGTCCTCCGCACACCACGCCCGCCAGCGACAGGGGCAGCGTGCGGAGACGCATAGACTTTATCAATGCCTTAACGTTCAACTCTTAAGATCAACTTTTATCTGCAATTCGTCAAGCTGCGCATCGGCAATGGGCGAAGGCGAACCCGACATCACGTCGCGGCCCGAGTTGTTCTTCGGGAAAGCGATGAAGTCGCGAATGCTGTCGGCACCGCCGAAGAGCGAGCAGAGACGGTCGAAGCCGAAGGCCAGGCCTGCGTGGGGAGGCGCGCCGTAGGTGAAGGCGTCCATCAGGAAGCCGAACTGCGCCTGGGCCTGCTCGTCGGTGAAGCCTAACGTGTGGAACATCTTGTTCTGCAGCGTGCGGTCGTGGATACGTATCGAGCCGCCGCCCACCTCGACGCCGTTCATCACGATGTCGTAGGCGTTGGCGCGAATCTCGCCCCACTTCGACGGGTCGTCAAGCAAAGCCTCGTCCTCGGGCTTGGGAGCCGTAAAGGGGTGGTGCATAGCGTAGTAGCGCTGAGTCTCGTCGTCCCATTCAAGCAGCGGGAAGTCGATGACCCACAGCGGAGCAAAGACCTCGGGATTGCGCAGTCCCAGCTGGTTGCCCATCTCGAGGCGCAGGGCGCAGAGCTGCACGCGCGTCTTCATAGCGGGACCGCAAAGAATCAGCATCAGGTCGCCGGGCTTTGCGCCAAACTTCTGGGCGATGGCCTTTTGGTCGTCCTGCGTGTAGAACTTGTCGACCGAGCTCTTGAACGTGCCGTCGGCATTGTATTTGATATAGACCATTCCGCCGGCGCCCACCTGCGGACGCTTGACAAAGTCGGTCAGCGCATCGAGCTGTTTGCGAGTGTATTCCGCGCAGCCTTCGGCGCAGATGCCCACCACCAGCTCGGCGTTGTCGAACAGGCCGAAGCCCTTGCCTTTGGCCACGTCGTTGAGCTCCACAAACTGCATTCCGAAGCGGATGTCGGGCTTGTCGCTGCCGTAGAGACGCATAGCGTCATTCCACGTCATACGCGGAAACTGGTCGAATTCCAGCCCTTTCACCTCTTTGAACAGGTGTTTGGCCAGGCCCTCGAAAGTCTGCAGCACATCCTCCTGTTCCACAAACGACATCTCGCAGTCAATCTGCGTGAACTCAGGCTGACGGTCAGCGCGCAGGTCCTCGTCGCGGAAGCAGCGCACAATCTGGAAATAGCGGTCCATACCGGCCACCATCAGCAGCTGTTTGTACTGCTGCGGGCTCTGCGGCAGGGCGTAGAACTCGCCGGGGTTCATACGGCTCGGCACCACAAAGTCGCGGGCCCCCTCGGGGGTCGACTTGATAAGGAACGGAGTCTCTATTTCCAAGAAATTCAAGTTGTTCAAATAGTTGCGCACCAGAATCGACATACGGTGACGCAGCTCCAGATTGCGGCGCACCGGTGTGCGGCGCAAATCCAGATAGCGGTACTTCATACGCAGGTCGTCGCCGCCATCGCTCTGGTCCTCAATGGTAAAGGGAGGCGTCTTGGCCTCGTTGAGCACCGTCAGTTCCTTGACATCGATTTCAATCTCGCCTGTCGGAATCTTGGTGTTCTTGCTGCTGCGTTCAATGACAACTCCCTTTGCCTGAAGCACATATTCGCGCCCCAGACGGCGTGCCTTCTCGCACAGCTCGGCATTGGTCTCCATATTGAAGGCCAACTGCGTGATGCCGTAGCGGTCGCGCAAATCAATAAAAGTCATACCTCCAAGGTCACGGCTGCGCTGCAACCAGCCGCACAGCGTCACTTCCTGACCCACATTGTTGATATTTAATTCACCACAAGTATTTGTACGATACATAGATATATTGTTTTATCATTTCATTCGCGATTGCAAAATTACGAAAAAAATACGATTCCGAGCCATATTTGCCTCCAAAATAATCGCAGGCCGAATGGCGCGCATTATCAACTCTGTGCTGTTTGCAACCTGCCGATATTCCGGTTCATACTGCGAATCCTTGCTGCCGACCTTTGAAAAACAGAGCGAGAATGCCCGTTCAGGTCAGGAAGCCCCAGGCAAGGGTTGACGCCTGGCAGCCGTTGGGGGCAGGTCGGTTTCGCGACCTCGGAGACGGGCGGGATCGGTGGTCAACGCGCAGCGGCCTGCACGGGCTTGCAAAGCCGTTTCGATAGGGAACGTAGTCATTACCAGTGTTTTGGCTCAAAAATGCGCCCGTTTTGCCTCCGTTTCATAACCGCCTCATTCCCAGGCCTTCAAGGGACCAACTCAATATATGTACAATACTTGTACAATATTTGTACGTTTACCAATTGTACATATATTGTACAAGTATTGTACATATATTGTACAACGACCGGAGTTGGTAGGGCGAAAACAGGGGCCGGCCCCAACTGCTTTCGGGTGCCGAATCCTGTCGAAACGGAAAGCTGTCGTCAGGGACACGGCTTCCACAGGATGGAAAATATTGTGGCAATTCCGGCAATGGCATCAGTGGCTGCAGCGACACCCCGACCGTCCTGCAACCCAACGCCGCCGCCACAGTCGGCCGGGGCAATGGGCCCCATAATCATAAGCCCCGTGCCGGGCGAAGAGCTCGGCACGGGGCTTGATGTCTGCATCCTCAGTCGGATTCGGGATGGGCATCAGAACATATATCCCATCTTGATGTAGAGGTTGCTCATTTTGCCGTTGTCCTGCTTGTCGAAGGCGGTGGCCCAGTCAATGCTGAGCACGAAGTTGTCGTTCATAGCTGCCTTCAGGCCGCAGCCGCCCGACAGGTGGGGGGCATAGAGACGGCTGTCGTCAACAAACGGTGTCGGGTCGTTCTGGGCCGGGTCTGCCTGTTCATACAGAATCGGGTCGGTGACGACATCATCGTACGGCTGCACCACCATACCGGCATCGACGAAGGGGTTCAGTCCGATGTAGAACATATTTTTGCCCACCTTGAACGAGAACAGCTGGGTGCGCAGCTCAAGGTTGGCGAAGGCCACGCCGGGAGCCAGGATGCGGTTGCGCATAATGCCGCGCACTGAGTTGGCACCGCCCAATCCCTCATACACCACGCGCTGCATATAGAGCTGGTTGAGGTAGGTGTTGAGGTAGAAGGGGCAGTCGCCGGCCAGCGTCAGTTGCGTGCCGATGCGGTAGGCCAGCGTCAGACGATTCTCGACGATGGGCAGGTAGTGGCGCCAGGCGGCGTTGAGCTTCACGTTGTTATAATCGCTCATCGAGCCGATGCCGGCATAGTAGGTCAGGAATGCGTCGGCGTGGATGCCGCGGTGCGGGTTCTGCTGGCGGTCGCGCGTGTCGAACGTCACGCCGGCGTGCAGATAGGGATGGGCGCCGCCTGTGGCTTCGCCGGGCTTGATGTAGCCCTGTGCCACATAGCGGTCGAAGAGGGTCGTTGTGTCGGGCAGCAGTTTGTCCTCGTCCTTGGTGAACTTGTTGAGGCGGTCGACATCGACAGGCCCCACGCCGAAGTGCAGCAGGCCGATACCGGCGTTCCAGTACCACGGTTTGTGGATTTCACCCTGCAGGTCGGCGCTGAAGCGGAACAGGTCGCGGCGGTATTTGTAGTATGCGCGTGTGATGTAGGCTGCCTCGTCCTGGTTCGAGTAGGCTGCGTTATAGTTCGACTGGTAGCCGTTGAAGCCGTAGAAGTCGCACATCTGGTCGGGCAGATAGGTCAGGTCCACACTCAGGCGATGGTTGGGAATCAGGTACTTCGAGTCATACGACGTGCGGAAGATGCCGAAATGCTTGGTGGTGTAGGCTGCTTCGGCATAGAACGAATGCAGGTATTCTGGATAGGTCGAGCCGTCGCCGAAGTAGTAGATGTTGGTCAACGCGCCGTACTGGAAGCCCAGGTCGGCGTCGAAGGCCACGCTGGGCAGAACACCGAAGCTCCAGCCCGTGCGGACGTGCTTTGTGGTGTCCTGCGCCGAAACGGTAGCGGACGTGGCAAGCAGCAGCGCCAACACTGCCACACCAGCGGCTTTCCGCTTTCCGCTCGCCGATTTCCGCTTTTTGGGCTTGCGGAAGATGAAGAGGGCGAATATGGCAAGAGCGACAATCATAATACCTACGGTAATGAACGTGCTGGTCAGGCTCTGCGGAGCGTAGCCCATCAGCAGCAGTACCGGGAAGCCGAAAACCAGCGCCGGAATGGTCTGCAGCACCAGGTTGTTGGCTGCCGGCGTCTCGAAGCGTGGGTCTATCTCGCGCAGCAGAATCATACCGTTCGAGGCCGTGCCGGTCAGCATACCGAACATTGAGAAGAAGGCCTCGTATGTGTAGTCGGGGTAAAGCTTGCGGCAGCAGCGCAGCACATACCAGAAGGTCACAATGGCACCCAGCGTGCAGACCAGCACCAACGGCAGCCAGATGGCGCGCAGGTTCTGGAAGTCGATGGCGGCGGTGCCGGCAACAATCATAAAGTCAAAGCAGGTGCCGGCAATGCGGTCGAGCGTATAGTTGTTGATATACTCGCGCTGCATCAGGTTGCTCCTGCGCAGACAGCCTATAATCCACTTCGCCAGCACACCGAACAGCGTACCCCACAGGAAGTTGAAGCCCCACACTAACGGCTTGAGTGTCTTTTCGCCAAAGGTGCCGAGCTCGAGCTGCTGGACGCCGAACATCAGCAGGAACACGAAGCCGTATACCATCAGCACCAAGCACAGCTGGACAGTCATCTTGTCGATTGATTCCGAATGCGGTATCTCGCCTTCCGACTCGTAGTCCTCAAGCGTGTGTTTCTCAACGTATGTGCCGTCGCTCACCTTCAGTTTGCCTTTGCGACGAAGGATGTTCATATAAAACACTCCGACAAGGCTGCCCACAATGAAACCCATAGCGGCGATGCTGAGGCCGAAGTCCTTGCCGTAGAAGGTGATACCCTGGTTTGACGACCAGTCGCTGAACGTCACACCGAAGTTCAGCGCCTGTCCGGGTCCCTGGCCGTAGCCCATAGGCAGCAGCAAGCCTCCGGCATAGAACATATCGGAGCCTTTCCACCACATAAACATCGGAATGGTGATAAGCAGTCCCGCCAAGCCCTGGATAATGTAGGTGCTGGCGGTTACAGCCCCGGTCTCAACGACCTTCATTGTGGTGGTGGAACTCTTGATTTTCTTGTTCTTAAGAGCCATAGCCACAAAGCCCAGACCCAAGGCGTGATAGGTTATTATCTCCATCACGTGGCGGTCGACAAACTCGTTGAAGAAATCCAACGGCTTGAGGCACAGTATTAGAAGGCCGGCCAACAGCGCCGACGGCAGCAGGCTGCGGCGGAACAGAGGCACATTGCAACGGATAAGGTTGGCTACAAGCAGGGCGGCGATAATGACAAACAGCTGTATCAGCCACGCCCACGATGACATTTCTGCAAATGATGACATAAAATTAAGGTTTAAAAAGAAATTGGATATTGTGTTTAAACTTAAATGGCAGACAGTTTCAAGACGCTGTCTGCCATAATAATCAGGCTATTGTCACTCTGCCGGCGCCTGTTCTTCGGCAACGGGGGCTTCGGCGGCAGGTGCGGCTGCGGCCTCGGCGGGCTGTCCGGCAGGTTGCTCCTGGACAACTTCAGGCACCTCTTTCTTGAATGGCAGGCCCACATACTTCAGCGTGTTGGTGAAATAGAGGGCGCAGAAGATGCCACCGAGAACGACGAGCCAAATGAGGCATTTCTTCCACCAGGCCATTTTCTTGTCGGCATAGGGGTCGGGCACCGTTACCAGCGGATACTTGGCCAGGCTGGTCAGCGTGGCGCCAAAGGCGGTGTTGATGCGCACCTGGGCGTTGATAGCCCAGCCGTTGGCGTTGAGCACGGGGCCCAGATTGCGGCGGCGCAGCTTGGTCCAGGCGATGAACATCGACGGACCCGAAATGACGATGATTATGATGGCAAGCAACAAGATGATATTGTACCATCTGGCCGTGAGGAAAGCCCCCAGCCCGGCGAGTGCGGCGGCCAGGGCTCCCAAAGCCAAGCCGATAGCGGCAAAGATGCCTGCAAATTTGGCTATGTCGAACGGCGTCTTCTTGGCGGCGTCGGCGGCGGGAGCTGCAGCGTCTTCGGCTGGTGGAACGGTGCCTATGTTGTTGGTGGCGGTGTCGGCCTTGGCGGTCAGGTTGTCCATCTGCTTGGCCTCCTTCTCGGCGGCGTTCTTGTTGATCTTGTCGGTGATGAACTTCCACAGTTTCTTGTAGGGCGCCCAGAATGCCTGGCGCACACTGATGGGGTTGTCGACAATCTTGGTCACGGTGGCGTCCCAGTCCTGGCCCGAGCGGTCGTAGAACACGGCGTTCTTGCCCACGCGCAGGTCCTCGACATCGCCGTCGGTCATAGCGGCCACGATATCCATCTCGGCGGCCTTGACTTTCGACTTGCAGTGGCAGTAGACCAGAAACAGGCCGCTGAAGCTTGCCGATTCGGTCTGTTTGCCCATATCTTCCACGCGGACGCAGAGGTCCAAGCAGCGCTGGTCGATATAGAGCTTGCCGCACTGGAACACGGCCAGCTTGCTCTTGTCGCGCGTATAGAAGTCGCTGAAGGTGACATAGTTCTTCAGCAACTTGTAGAAGTCGCGGTACAGATGCAGGAACTTGTCGACCAGTTTGATGTCGGCATCCTCTTCTGCGGTCTCCTTGTCGAAGTTCTCCACCTTGGCGCTCTTGTCGTCGGCCAGACTTGCAACGTAGGCGTCCAGCTTGGCGCAGACGGCGTTCCACTGTGCCTCGTCGATGCTGTCGGCCTCGGGATAGTCGACAGCGAGAGCCAGAGTCTTAGCCTTGTCGAAGGCTCCCTGCCAGGCCGGGTTGATGCCTGTGCCCATCGTGAGGCGCATCTCCTTGTTGGGGCGGGCCAGCGGATAGTCGGCAATCTTGTCGCTGCACGTAGCCAGGTTCATCTCGCTGATAGACTGTATCTTCTCTACCGACACGTCTACGGCCTCGGCACAGTTCTCGTCGAAGGCGATAAGCTTGCAGCGCATAAAGTAGTCGGCCACTTTCTCTTTCAGTGCGCCGACGGCGGCGATGGCGTCGTCGGTGTTGTCGCCGTAGGGCCGTTCGTCGACGATGGCTGCGGTCGTGTCGTCCTTGGCCTTCACCTTCTCGTCGAAGGCAGCCTTGGCCTCGGCGACTTCGGCCATTGAAATCTCGGCGGCCTCGACACCCTTGCGCTGCAGTATGCGCTGTGCCGCGCTGCACAAGGCGGCGCCGTCGTCGCCCTCGCTCAGGTCGGCCAGCGCTATGCGGTCGGCGCCGTCAAGGATGCGGTCGGGGTTCTTGAGCGCGCCGCAAAGCCACTGTGAGGCGGCAACGACCTCGTTGACACGTATCTTGCCGTCGTTGTCGGTATCCATCAGGCGAAGCGTCTCCGCGTCAAACTCAAGCCCTTTGACCGGGCAGCTGAGCACAGTCCACAGCTTCTGGTCCAACTCGCCAAGGTGGGCGATATCCTCGCCCGAATTGATAGTCACGCGGGTAACCCCGCCGATTGAGGCAAACGTCCAGTTATAGGAATCCGCCTTGCCGGGAATAATACTTTTTTTCGCCATATTTTATTACTTTTTAATTGTTTACAAAAAAGGGGTTGCAGATTGCAAAGTGCAAAAGTACTATTTTTTTTAAACACAAAAGGCTTTATTGCAAAAAATATTGAAAAATTGTTAAAAAAACGACATCGTCTGATACTTAAAGCGGCACGGCGGCACGCAATGGCACAAAGCACCGCTCGGCCGCCTCATTCCCAGCCATTCTACCCACCTCATTCACTCATTTTTGTGTTAAACTTAACGTCATTCTTACTATTTAAATGTAACCTCTAAAAACAAGTAATTGAGAGCGCGTTTCGGAGGAATGCGCCCTCGAATCATTGTTTTCCAGTGACCGTCACATATTTAAAGACGGCATTGAAGCATTGTCGGCACCACTTCGCTCTACACATACTGGCTTCAAATCCCTTTCAGTTTCCCGTCAGGTCCCTATCAGCTCCCCACAAGAAAGTACTTTTTGTGGGGAGCTGATAGGAATCTCGTAGGGACCTGAAAGGGAACTGATGCTTGTTGGTGCGTATGTTCGACCATATCTTCGCCTTTGGACGGACTTTGTCGGGAATATTTTTTTTTTCTGTTGATTTCTACACAAACACAAATCCCATCAAAGCAAAAACAAGAACGATAGATGAACAATATATGAAAATTGTATACTAACAGGCAAAAAAGTACACCAAAGGGGGCAGACAGAAAGGGGGAAAAAGAGAGAGGACGGGGCGCAGGATAAAGGCGGAAACGCCCTCTCCCTCCACTCTGTAAAAAAAAATTTTTGTCATTCAAAAAATAGTTGTATTTTTGCAGCCAATTTCAAGATGCGTGCGGAGGGCGAAAAGCGGAGAACAAGGAACGAGACGGTACATCTTGAGGTTGAAGTTAATTTTAAAACAATACACTGATAACAAGATATGAAAATACACCAGACTACGTTTTTGCTTGCAGCACTGCTCCTTGCGGGCTGCGGCGGGGGCAGGGATGCCGACAGGGGCTGGAGCGACGCGGTAGAAATCGAAACCCTCGTGGTGAGCGATGTCAGCACGCCGTCCGAGCGCAACTATGTGGGAAGCATCGGCTCGGAGCAGGAGATTGATATGAGCTTTCCCCTCGGCGGGATGCTGACAAAAATTGCCGTCAAGAACGGCGACCGCGTAACGAAGGACCAGCTGCTGGCCGAAATCGACGCCACGTCTGCCGCCAGCCTTCACGCGTCGTCGCTGGCGACGCTGCGGCAGGCCGAAGATGCCTGGCGCCGCCTCGAAGCTGTGCACCGCGAGGGGGGCATCAGCGAGGTGAAGTGGATTGAAATGGAGACCGACCTTGAGAAGGCGCGCCAAGCCGAGGTTGCGGCACGCAAGCAGCTGAAGGACTGCACGCTGCGGGCACCCTTTAGCGGCGTGGTGTCGTGCGGCAGCCGAAACGTGGGCCAGGAGATGAAGCCGGGCGAGGTGTTCTGCCGTGTGCTTGATATGCGCAAGATGCAGGTGCAGTTCTCGGTGCCGGAACAGGAAATATCGCTCATAGCTGTTGGCGACACCGCCACAGCAACGATATCAGCTCTTGGCGACAGGAAACTGATCGTCCGTATAAGCGACAAGAGTTTGACGGCCAACCTATTGGGCCATACCTACAAGGTGTATGCCACCATAATTTCGGGCGATGTGAAGAACCTGCTGCCCGATATGGTGGCCACGGTGAAAGCGCACCTGAGCAGTGCCGGCGGCATCGTGGTGCCGTCACACTGTGTGCAGACTACGCCTGACGGTGCGGCGGTATGGGTTGTGGAGAACGGCCACGCGCACCAGCGCAGCATAGTGGTGGGCGACTTTATCCGCAACGGCGTGGTAGTGACTGGCGGCCTTGACGATGGCGACACCGTGGTGACAGCCGGCTATCAGAAACTGTACAGCGGAGCGAAAGTGAAAACGAAACCCACAAACCTCAATTCATAAGGATGGCAGCGAGAAGAAATATTATAGAGGGCACGATGAGGAGCTTTTCGCTTATCGCGTTCACTATAATCATCATTATAATTCTGGGCATCTATGCGTTGCCGCATCTGAACAAGAACGAGTTTCCGTCGGTGAAAGTCAAGCAGGGTGTGGTGGCTGTGGTATATCCAGGTGCCACCGCCGAGGAGATTGAGGAGCAGGTGGCCAGCAAGGTGGAGGAATATTTGTTCACGTTCACCGATGTAGACAAGACCCAGACCTATTCATACAGCCAGAACGGTATGATGTACACCTTCGTCACGCTGGTGCGTTCGGACGAGGACCCGAAAATCACCTGGTCGCGTATCCGCGAGGGGCTGTCGTTATTCCGTATGACGGATCTGCCCCAGGGAGTGGTGGCGACGGCGGTGATCGACGACTTCGGCGACGCGTCGACGCTGCTGCTGGCCATAGAGAGCGACGAACGCACGCCGCGCGAGCTGGAGAGCGTGTCGAAAGAGCTGTCGGCACGCCTGCGCAACATACCGGAGATGGGAAGGATAAGCGTTGTGGGCAGCGAGAAGGAGGAGATAGCGGTGCATATGGACCCGATGAAGCTGACACAGTACGCCATTTCGCCGTCGATAGTGTCGAGCGAGCTGGCAGCCCACGGGTTCAGGACCGTGTCGGGCAAAGTGAGCAACGAAGAGGGCAGCGCGCTGGTGCACGTGACCATACCCTACGGCAACATCTACGACCTGAGCGAGCTGGTGGTCTTTTCCGACCCTGCTACGGGACAGACGCTGCGTCTGCGCGACATAGCGACGATAGAGCCGAGATACGAGAAATCGAAACCGCACATAAAATACAGCGACGATCAGGTGAGTGGCAACCGCTGCGTGATGCTGTCGATAGAGATGAGGCCCGGGAACAATGTGGTGGAATTCGGCAAGAAAGTGGAGAAAATAATCGGCGACTACGAGCAGAGCATCACACCCGACATACACATACACCGCATCACCGACCAGCCGCAGGTTGTGGACCACTCGGTGAAGTCGTTCCTGAAAGACCTGGTAGAGGCCGTATTGATTGTCATAGCGGTGATGCTGCTGCTGTTTCCGCTGCGTACGGCGCTGGTGAGTTCGACATCGGTGCCCATTTGCATTGCAGCGACCTTGGGTATATTGTATTTCCTCGGTTTAGAGCTTAACACGGTGACACTTGCGGCACTGATTACCGTTCTGGGAATGATCGTGGACGATTCGGTGGTGGTGATAGACGGCTACACCAACCTGCTGCACCGCGGATATTCGCGGTGGTATTCGGCGGCAGTTTCGACCACCAAGCTGGCCAACTCAATGCTATTTGCCACATTATCGGTGGCGATGATGTTCTTCCCGTCGCTGGTGCTTATGAAAGACAACGTAATGGGCGACTTTGTGCATCTGTTTCCGTGGACACTGCTCATCGCACTGGCCTGCAGCTACCTGTATGCCATACAGGCCATCCCGTTTCTGTCGGCGCGTCTGATTGGCATCAAGAGCGACGCGCAGAGCACGTGGCTGGACAGAATCCAGAACAGGTTTTTCGACCGTATGCAGAGCCGGTACCAAAGAGCGCTGGGCTTCTGCTTCCGCCACAAAAAGCTGACGCTGATTACGGGAGCGGTATTTGTGCTGGTGGGAGCGTTCCTGTGCACGCAAATCAATATACAGATACTGTCCAAGGCAGAGCGCGACAGCTTTGCAGTGGAGATTCACCTGGCCGCGGGTTCGTCGATAGAAGAGACAGACCTGCTGGCCGACTCGCTGGCGGCGATGCTGCAGAAAGACAAGCGGGTGAAGAGCATCACCTCGTTTGTGGGAATGTCGTCGCCGCGTTTCCACCTTACATATGCGCCGCAACTGCCGTCGGACAACTACGCCCAGTTCATCGTAAACACCGTGAGCGAAAAGGCTACAAAAGAGATGATAGATGAATATGCGCAGCGCTATGAGAATATCTTTCCCCAGGCACAGATACGCTTCAAACAGATGGACTATCAGTCGGTGCTGTCGCCTATCGAGTTCTATGTGAAGAGCGACAACTATGGTGACATAGCCATTGTCCGCGACTCGCTGCTGCGCCTGATGAAGCAAGATTCCAACCTGTTCTATGTGCACTCGGACTATGACGAGACCGAGGAAATAGTGGACATAGTATTGAAGACCGACGTTGCCAACCGAATGGGGATCACCCAGTCGGAGTTGTCGCTGTACCTGGGCAGTGCCCTTTCGGGGACCCACCTGTCGACAATGTGGGAAGGCGACTACAGCATACCGATATCAATCTATTCGGAGGACAAGCAGCACATTGATTTCGGTTCGCTCGGCGACCTGCTGGTGCCCTGTGCCCATCCTGGGGCGTGGGTGCCGCTGCGCCAAGTGGCCGACATACAGCCCCGTTTCCACCACAACAATATGCCCCATCGCAACGGTGTGCGCTGTGTCACCGTGTCGGCCGAAGTAATGAACGGGGCAGGACAGATTCGCGAGCATAATAAAATCAAGCGCCAACTGGACAAGATGGATTTGCCCGCAAGCGTCACGGTGGAATCCGGCGGCACCTACGAATTGACGGCCAGCCTGATACCCGGCCTGCTTGCATCGACACTGGCAGCCATCGGCGTAATGTTCCTGGTGCTGATAATCCATTACGGCAAGCTGAACATTTCGCTCTTGGCCATCTCGATGTCGGCCCTGTGCATTTTCGGTGCCTCGTTCGGGTTGTGGCTGTTCGGGCTCGACTTGTCGGTTTCCGCGGTGCTGGGACTCATTTCGCTGGTGGGCATTATAGTGCGTAACGCAATAATAATGTACGACTATGTGGCGGAGCTGCGCACCAAGGAGATGATGTCGGTCTCCGAGGCCGCCTACCAGGCAGGCCTGCGCCGTATGCGTCCCATCTTCCTCACTTCAGCCACCACTGCCATCGGCGTGGTGCCTATGATACTGGCAGGGACAACGCTGTGGATGCCAATGGGCGTGGTGATTTGCTTCGGCACTCTCTTCACGCTGCCCCTCATCATCACCATACTGCCCGTGGCCTACTGCGTGGCCTTTGAGAACAAAAAGCGGATGAATTTCCGCCCCTTGAAACTTTCAAAATAGCTGTTGTTATGAAACATACCATCATATCGAGAACGTCTGTGGCAAACCTGGCGAAAAGGGGCAAGCCTGCTTTGGCGCGACTGGGCGACATCACCTTGAGAAGAACCCTGTTTTGCGTTAGCATAACCGTATGCCTGCTGATGGCGGCAGGCACAGCACAATCACAGACCATGACCCTCGACAGCTGCCTGGCATTAGCCCGACGCAACAACGTGGAAATACGAACCTCGCAGATGGACATAGAACAGGCTCAGGAGGTGAAGCGACAGGCGTTCACAAAGTTTTTACCGCAAGTGAGTCTGAACGGCATTGGCTACCTGGCGGCAAGTCCACTGATACAATTCGGCATCGATGACATCCAGTCGAACGATATGCGCGAGATGCTCACGGAGATTTATGACCTTGTTTCCAGCGAAAACGATGTCCAAAACGAGGTGTCGCTGATGAAGAGAGGTGCCGCCGGCTCGATTGTCGCTGCGCAGCCACTTTACGCGGGAGGCCGCATAACGACAGGCAACAGGCTGGCCACCCTTGGCATAGAAGCCGCCGAACTGCAAGCCGAAATGAAAATGCGTGATGTCATCGAGAACATCGAATCGTCCTATTACCTTGTCACTGGCCTGCAGCAAAAAAAGGCCACCATAAGTGCAGCGCTGTCGCTCATCGACTCGCTGGACCGCACCGTGCAGACGGCACTGGCCAACGGACTGGTAACCCGTTCCGATGCACTACAGGTGGAGCTGAAGCGGAACGAGATGTTGGCCAGCCAGCAACAGCTGGCCAGCGGCATACGACTGTCGAAACGGCTGCTGTGCAACCAAATAGGCATCGACTACAGCGATAGCCTGGTCTTTGAGGAACCACAGGACGACACGCCGTCCCTGTTGCCGTTCTGCTATTCGGACACTGGAGACACGCTGCGCCCAGAGACACGCCTGCTGCAACTGAACATTGAAGTCGAGGAGCTCCGTAAAAGGCTTACCCTTGGCGAGGCACTTCCGCAACTGACACTGATAGGCGCAGCCTACTACGGCAACACCCTTAAGAACGATGCCAGAGGCAACGCTGTGGCACTGCTGTCGCTGTCCATCCCCATAACGGGCTGGAACGAAACGACACACAAAATGCGGCAACACGAAATGCGCATCGCCGAGGCGCGCCTGCAACAGAACCACCTGAACAAAATGTTGGCACTTGAGGAAGAGAAGGCCTACAGCGATATGGTCGATGCAGCACTGCTCATAAAATCCGACTCGTCGGCACTCGAAGTGGCAAAAGAAAGCTACCGTTTGGCGACGCTGAACTACCAGGCAGGAGCCGCAACGCTGACTGAAGTGCTTCAGGCTCACACATTGCTTCTGCAGGCTCAAAACGCAATCACCGACCGTCACACCACCTATATAGTGGCACGACGAAGGCTGCTTGACCTGCGCAGAACACAACTAACAAACGACTAAAATACAGTCCACTAAGTATAATCACCAACAACAATTCACAGATATGAAACGTATAATTTTACTTTTTGTCCTATTGCTCGGCTTGGGTCCTGCAATGGCACAAAACACCCGTAACGACAATGCCGACAACATAATAGGTGTTTACAAGGCAAAGCAGGGTGACAACAGTTACAAAATCAAAATCGTGAAACTGACCAACGGCACTTATCGCGGACAAATGATCTGGATGGAGAAAGACCGTGATGCCAAAGGCAACAAACTGCTGGACACGAAAAATCCCAACAAAGAGCTTCGGACGACACCATACGACCGTGTTGTCCTCTTCACAGGGCTGAAATACAACGCCAAAAAGCACTGCTGGGACGACACCAAGATTTACGACCCGCAACGCGGAATGCGAGCAAATCTGCACATTGAGTTCACCGGCGACGGACGTCTGCGCGTAAAGGGTTCGCTGATTGGCATCAGCGAGTCAGTATACTGGACAAAAGTGGAATAGCGCCTCCAAGCATTGGC
Source organism: uncultured Bacteroidales bacterium (assembly GCA_905236645.1). Lineage (GTDB taxonomy): Bacteria > Bacteroidota > Bacteroidia > Bacteroidales > P3 > Colimorpha. The sequence goes on along the minus strand of CAJOMZ010000010.1, from coordinate 17,570 downwards.
AAAGCGACAAGGCAACGACAGGAATGCAGGCCTTTGACTTTGTAGTCCGCAGAGGAAAAAGTACTATTCACAGATATGAGTATCATTCCTTTTGTTAAAAAATTTGACAATTCGGAGAAAAAACGTATTTTTGGAAACTGAAGTATCGGCTACATATCCATATAATACAAAGAAATTCAAACAAATATAATAATCAAAAACAAATATAAACAATGAAAATATTAGTTCTTAACTGCGGTAGCTCGTCTATCAAGTATCAGTTGGTAGATATGGCTAACAATGCTGCTGTATTGGCAAAGGGCCTGCTGGAGCGCATAGGTCTCGAAATGGGTGAGTTCACTCACAAGTTCAACGGCGAGAAGCACTATGAGCAGCTGCCTATCCCCAACCACACAGAGGGTATCAAGATTGTCCTCAAGGCCCTGACCGACCCGAAGATAGGCGTTATCAAGGATCTGAAGGAAATCGGCGCTGTCGGCAACCGCGTTGCCCACGGCGGTGAGATTTTCAAGGACAGTGCCCTTGTGACCGACAAGGTGATAGAGCAGATCAAGAGCCTCGAGCACTTGGCACCGCTCCACACCCCCGGCAATCTGGCCGGCATCTACGCTATGCGCGAGGTGCTGCCCGGCGTGCCTCAGGCAGTGGTCTTCGACACGGCATTCCACAGCACCCTGCCGCCTAAGTCGTATCTCTACGGCCTGCCCTACGAATATTACGAGAAATACGGCATCCGTCGCTATGGCTTCCACGGCACCAGCCACAAGTTCGTCGCTGAGAAGGCCGCCAAGATGATTGGTCGCGATTGGAACGACCTCAAGATCATCAGCTGTCACCTCGGCAGCGGCGCCTCCATTGCCGCCATTATGAACGGCAAGAGCTTCGACACCACTATGGGTATGACCGCGCTGGAAGGCCTGCTGATGGGTAGCCGCTGCGGTGACGTAGACCCGGGCGTGCTTCTCTATCTGATGGACCAGGGTATGGACAGCAAGGCTCTGACCAAGCTGCTCTACAAGCAGAGCGGTCTGATAGGCATCAGCGGCGACAAGCAGGATATGCGCGACATCCGTGCTGGTCGCGATGCCGGCGACGAGCGTGCCACCTACGCCTTCGATATGTTTGCACAGCGCGTCAAGCGCTACATCGGCGGCTATATGGCCGAGATGGGCGGCTGCGACCTGCTGCTCTTCACGGGCGGCATCGGCGAGAATGCCTGGTTTATGCGCCACCCAATCCTTGAAGGTCTCGAATGCCTCGGCATCAAGGTCGATATGGAGCTGAACGACAAGACGATGGGCGAAGATGTCGTCATCTCGACTCCCGACTCGAAGGTGGCCACCGTGGTCGTCACCACCGACGAGGAATATGTCATCGCCAGTGACACCTTCCGCCTGGTCAACGGCAAGTAAGACTTGACTTCGATTCAACGAGGGCGCTCTGCCAATGGCAGGACGCCCTCGTTTTTTGCACAATAAATGCAGGCATAGGCCGTTATAGAGGGTATGAATATAAGGAAACATATACTGATATTGCTCTGCCTGTTCGCTGCCGTGGCGCAGGGGCAGAGCTACTCGACCGATAACAAGAAGGCTATCAGGCTGTATGAGCGTGCAATGGAGACGCTCTATCAGGGCAAGAACGAAGCCGCAATGAACGGTTTTGAGCAGGCGTTGAAGGAGGACGACGGCTTTTTGGAGGCCCATCTGATTTTGGCCGACTTGATGGCTGACATCGACCGCATATCGATGGAGGAACAAGGCTTGGCGGCACGCAACTATCGCGACGGGGCGAAACGCCACTACCGCGCCGTGGTGGAGAGGAACAGGGAGTTCTTCACGCCGGCCTGGGTCAGTTTGGGCAAGCTGGAACTGTATGACGGACATTTCGACGAGGCCATCAAGTGCTTCGAGACATACTTGGAGTTGGACAAGAGGCAGAACGAGACCTTGCTGGATGCACAGAATTGTCTGAAGAAGGCCCGCTTCCGCAAGGAGGCTTTGGCCAACCCCGTGCCTTTCAATCCGCATAACCTCGGTGCGGCGGTGAACAGCAAGGACGATGAGTATCTGCCGTCGCTTACGGTCGACGGACAGACGCTGGTCTTCACGCGCCGCTTCCCGCGCAAGGCCACTACCACCGCCGACACCAAAGAGGAGGAGGACCTGTATGTGAGCACCCTGGCCGACGGCAAGTGGGGCAAGGCAGCAAGGATGCCCGAACCGGTGAACAGCAACGACAACGAGGGCGCGCAGTGCATATCGCAGGACGGACGCATAATGTTTTTCACCGCCTGCAACCGCAATGACGGCGGCGGCCGTTGCGACCTTTATATGTGCGTGAACAAGACCGGCAAATGGAGCAAGCCGCGCAACCTCGGCTCGACGGTGAACAGCGGTGCCTGGGAGGGCCAGCCAACGTTCTCGATCGACGGCAAGACGCTCTATTTCGTGAGCAACCGCAAGGGCGGCTACGGCGGTATGGACATCTGGAAGACCACCTTCGACGGCGGACGCTGGACGGAACCTGAAAACCTCGGGCCCACGATAAACACAGAGTGGGACGAGATGTCGCCGTTCATCCATTTCGACGACAGGACGCTATATTTCTCCAGCAACAGGCCCGAGGGAATGGGCGGCTTCGACCTCTTTGTGTCGTTCAGGCAATTTGACGGCGGCCCTTGGAGTGATCCGGTGAATCTTGGCTACCCGATCAATACCGAGAGAGATGACAACAACCTTATAGTCAGTGCCGATGGCCGGACTGCCATCTATGCTTCCGAACGCGATGGCGGCTACGGCAAGATGGACTTGTATAGCTTCGACCTGCCCGAGCAGGCGCGTCCGACGGTGGCGATATGCTTCAAGGGCACCGTGACCAATGCCAAGACAGGGCAGAAGGTGGCTGCAGACATCAAGGTGGTCGATATCACGGAAGGCCGTGTGGTGGCCAACACTTCGAGCGATGCACAAAGCGGGCAATACATAGTCAGTCTGCCTGCCGACGGCGTCTATGCCTTCCACGTCAGTGCCGACGGCTACCTGATGCACTCGCAGAGCGAGGTGTGGGAGCGTGAGGATGACGGATACGACAATTGGAAGCCTGTTGTCGTGGACATAACGCTGCATCCCATCGAGAGTGGCGAGCGCATAGCCTTGAACAACGTCTTCTTTGAAACGGGACGATGGCAGATCCTTAAAGAGTCGGAATATGAGCTGAACAAGGTCGTGGAGCTGCTTGAGAAGAATCCTGCACTGAAAATAGAGCTTGGCGGCCATACGGACAACGTGGGCCGTCCGGAAGACAACCTGCGGCTGTCGGAGCAGCGCGCCAAGGCGGTGTATGACTATATCGTAGGCAAGGGCATCGCCGCCGGCCGACTGGCCTACAAGGGCTATGGCGAGACGCAACCCGTTGCCACCAACGACACCGAAGAGGGCAGGGGCGAGAACCGAAGAACTGAAATAAAAGTATTATAGTAATGAAAAAGATTGTTGTACTTACCGGCGCTGGCATCAGTGCCGAGAGCGGAATCAGCACCTTCCGCGACAGTGACGGCCTGTGGGAGCAGTACCGCGTTGAGGATGTGGCTACGCCAGAAGGCTACGCCAAGGACAAGGCCCTGGTGCTGGATTTCTACAACCAGCGCCGTCGCCAACTGGCTGCCGTCAAGCCCAATGAGGGGCACCGGCAACTGGTGAGATTGGAAGAGTTTTATGACGTGCAGATTGTGACACAGAATGTGGACAACCTGCACGAGCAGGCCGGCTCGAAGAGTGTGCTGCACCTGCACGGCGAGCTGACCAAGGCACGCAGCGAGCGCGACAGCAACCTGATTGTTGATATCGGTTACAACGACATCCACCTGGGCGACAAGGCTCCGGACGGAACCCAGTTGCGTCCGCATATTGTCTGGTTCGGCGAGGCGGTGCCCAACATCGAGCCTGCAGCGCAGCTGTGCGAGGTGTGCGACTACTTCATTGTCGTAGGGACATCGTTGAATGTCTATCCTGCAGCAGGGTTGATTCACTATGTGCCACGCACCAGCCCCTGCTATCTTGTCGACCCCAAGGCGGTGACGGTGTCGCGCAACATCACTGTGATACAGGAAAAAGCAGGCACGGGCGTCAAGAAGGTCGTCGACGAATTGATAGGGCTGGCAAAGAAATAATTGCCGTATTGGAAAATTTGTCTATTTTTGCATCGCTAAAATTTAATTATTAATAGTATGAAACGTATTTTATTATCCGCATTATTAATTGGTTGCGTAGCATTTGCACAGGCGCAGGTGCTTACGGTTTCGTATAACGAAAGCAATCTCCAGAACGGCGACACCATCAACCTGAAAGCAGGTGCCAACGACGAAATCCAGTTCACGCCGGCATTCCACAACAACGGCTCATCGAACAGAGTGTGCCGCATTGCTGCAGAAAAGATTGACAATACCACAACCGAAATCTGGTCGATATGCACCGGCTTGCTTTGCGTGTCGGGCACCACATCGGCTCCGTTCACAATCGAAGGCAACGGCGTTTATGACGACGTGCACATCGACTACACCGTGCCCGCCGACGCTCCTACAGGCCTGTTCAAAATCAGCGTATACGATACCAACAATACCAGCGTGCGCTTCGAATTCTACACCAGGGTCTACAACAAGAACAACACCGGCATTGCCGAGGCAAGCCAGAGCTGCCTCGTTAATGCTTTCCCCAACCCCGCCGTGTCGACGGTAAGCATCAGCTACAGCAATGCCGATGCCAACAGCCTGCTGGTAGTCTACAATATGACCGGCACCGTTGTGCGCGAGGTGCCCCTCAATGACGGCGAAGGCTGTATGCAGGTGGATGTCAGTAGCTTGCCTGCAGGTGTCTATATGTATGGCATCAAGTCGCGTGCAAACGTTTACGGCATCAAAAAGCTTGTCGTGAAGTAGCCTTTTATTACAGAGAAATGCCAAGAGGATGCTCGCCGCGAGCATCCTCTTTCTTTTTTGCTCGAGTCGTCGGTGCCGCGCTGACGGCTGATAGTCAGCACTATCGGGCGTTGTTAAAATGTATGTTGATAATTATATCATCCCTTTTGCGTGTTTAAGGAATCTTCTCTGTAATTTAGCAATCTGATTGACAAGGACCCAACAGGTTATAACATTTTGTATTTGTGCAACTAAAAATCTTTTCTGTATGAAAGGGAATGATTTAATTTTGGACTTTGGGGATTCTGCGGCTCCAGAGCCAAAGAAAGGCAAGTCTACACCACGCGCTTCCAAGTCGGATAAAAAGCATTCCGACAGTATGTTGCATAATACCGAGGCTGTTAATGCCCAGGCCCCTGCCAGTCAGCCTGCCGAAAATACATCATTAAAAAAAGTAACAAAAGAGACGAAAGTCAGCACACCGAAAATGGACAAAACAGAGAAGAAAACGTACAAACAGTACACCACGGATGAGATTATGAAGTCGTCGGTGGATTATTTCCGCGGCGACGAGTTGGCTGCCAATGTATGGATGAACAAGTACGCACTGCGTGACGTCAACAAAATCTATGAGCAGAACCCCGATATGATGCATCGCCGCATTGCATCGGAGTTTGCACGCATTGAGCGCAAGTACCCCAACCCGATGAGCGAGGAAGAGATCTACGGCCTGCTCAAGGACTTCCGCTACATCATCCCGCAGGGCAGCCCGATGTCGGGCATAGGCAACAACTTCCAGGTGGTGTCGCTTTCCAACTGCTTTGTCATCGGCAACAGCGGCAACAGCGACTCGTATGGCGGCATAATGAAGATAGACCAGGAGCAGGTGCAGATTATGAAGCGTCGCGGCGGCGTGGGCCACGACCTCAGCCACATACGCCCTGGCGGTAGCCCCGTCAAGAACTGCGCCCTCACGTCGACAGGCATCGTGCCCTTTATGGAGCGCTACTCCAACACCACCCGCGAGGTGGCGCAGGGCGGGCGCCGCGGCGCCCTGATGCTCTCGATATCGATAAAGCATCCCGACTCCGAGAAGTTCATTGACGCCAAGCTCGAGCAAGGCAAGATTACCGGTGCCAACGTGTCGGTCAAAATCACCGATGAGTTTATGCGCTGCGCTATGGAAGGCAAGCCCTTCGTGCAGCAGTACCCCGTCGATTCTGACAACCCCATTGTCAAGAAGGAAATCGACGCCTCGGCCCTCTGGAACAAGATCATCGCCAACGCCTGGTCGAGCGCCGAGCCCGGCGTCCTGTTCTGGGACACCATCCTCCGCGAATCGGTGCCCGACTGCTATGCCGACTGCGGCTACCGCACCGTCAGCACCAACCCCTGCGGCGAGATACCGCTGTGCCCTTACGACAGCTGTAGGCTGCAGGCCATCAACCTTTTCAGCTATGTGGAAAACCCCTTCACGCCTCAAGCCAAGTTCAACTTCGAGCTCTTCAGGAAACACGTGGCTATGGGCCAGCGCCTGATGGACGACCTTATCGACCTTGAACTTGAGAAGGTCGAGGCTATAATCGCCAAGATAGAGACCGACCCGGAAAGCGAAGAGATAAAGTCGGTAGAGAAGAACCTCTGGCTCAACATAAAGATGAAGTGCCTCGAAGGTCGTCGCACGGGCTTCGGCATCACCGCCGAAGGCGATATGCTGGCCGCTCTCGGCCTGCGTTACGGCACCGAAGAGGCCACGGAATTTGCGGTCAGCGTGCAGCGCGCACTGGCCTGCAGCGCCTACGGCTCATCGGTCACGATGGCCAAGGAGCGCGGCTGCTTCCCCATCTATGATGCAAACCGCGAGAAGCTCAACCCCTTCATCCAGCGCCTGGCCGAGGCCGACCCCCAGCTCTACACCGATATGCTGACCTACGGCCGCCGCAACATAGCCCTGCTCACCATCGCCCCGACGGGCACCGTGAGCATCTGCACTCAGACAACATCGGGCATAGAGCCCGTATTCCTTGTGTCGTACAAGCGCCGCAAGAAAATAAACCCCAACGACAAGGACACCTCCAAGCACAAGATTGTCCAGGACCAGAGCGGCGACTATTTCGAGGAGTACAACGTGTTCCACCCCAAGTTCATCGACTGGCTGAAGGTCAACGGCTACGACGCCGATGAGGTGATGTCGATGAAGGACGCCGACCTCAACAAGATAATTGAGCAGTCGCCCTACTACAAGGCTACCTCGGCCGACATCGACTGGGTGAACAAGGTCAAGATGCAGGGCGCCATCCAAAAGTGGGTCGACCACTCCATCAGCGTCACCGTCAACATCCCCAAAGAGACCTCGAAAGAGATTGTCCGTGAAATCTACGAGACCGCTTGGAAATCAGGCTGCAAAGGCTGCACCATCTACCGCGACGGCAGCCGCCACGGAGTGCTGGTAAGCAACGACGAGCAGAGCACCCCGCAGTTTGCCGAGACCAAGGCCCCCAAGCGCCCCAAAAAGCTCGAGGCCGAGATTGTCCGTTTCAAGAACAACCGCGAAGACTGGATTGCCGTGGTCGGTATGTATGAGGGCCGCCCCTACGAAATCTTCACCGGCCGCGCCACCAACTTCTACCTGCCTCCCTTTGTCGAAAAGGGCTGGGTGATCCGCGTCAAGGAACAGGGCTATGAGCACGCCCGCTACGACTTCCAGTATCTCGACTCGGACGGCTACAAGGTGACGATGGAGGGCCTCTCGCGCACCTTCAAGCAGGAATACTGGAACTACGCCAAGCTCATCTCGGGCATCCTGCGCCACGGTATGCCGATACCCAATGTGGTTGACCTTATTGAGAAGCTGAACTTCGACGAGGACTCCATCACCACCTGGAAGAACGGCGTGGCCCGCGCCCTGCGACGCTACATCAAGGACGGCACTGCCACCGACGAGGTGTGCCCCGACTGCGGCCAGAAAACCGTCGTCTACAGCAGCGGCTGCAAGCACTGCACCAACTGTGGATGGTCGAAGTGTAGCTGATTGTCAATGGGTTAGGCAATAATTATCCAGAATATCAAGCGAATGCCGCCGCTCCCGACGCTATGGGAACGGCGGCGTTCCTCATAGTGTTTTGTCCGTTTCAAGGCCCGTTTTGGAAGGGACCAACACCGCTCGTTGTCCAGTCGTTGTCCAGTTGTTGTCCAGTGGTTGTCCAGTCAATGACTGGACAACAACTGGACAACAACTGGACAACGACTGGACAACGAGCGGTGTTGGTAGGGAGGAGGAGCGTTGTTTTCACAGTGCGTGAGCGTCGCTGAGGCGACGCGGCCGGGCAGGGGCGGAGCGGCGCCTTGCGCTTCGGGGCGGTTGCAGGCCGGCGCCTGCGGCGGCGCAAAGGGTTTGGAGGACAAAATAATGCGGCAGCGAAAAATAAATTTTGCCAGTATGTTGGTTTTGTATATCTTTGCATCTTGCAAACGTGTGCAAATGAAGGCCTTTTGATGGTGTATCTTCTTTTGTATGAGTTTGTTATGAACGATTGTTGTTAATAGAAAACATTTAGAAAATGATAAATATAACGTTTCCTGACGGCTCGGTCCGCCAATATGAGGCAGGCGTGACACCTCTCGACATTGCCAAAAGCATTAGCGAGGGCCTGGCGCGCAACGTGCTCTCGGCAAAGGTGAATGACAAGGTTGTTGAACTCTATCGTCCTGTCAACGAGGATGCTACCGTGCAGCTGCTGACTTGGAACGACGAGGAGGGCAAGGACACGTTCTGGCACACTTCGGCCCACCTTCTGGCTACGGCTTTGGAGCAGCTTTATCCAGGCATCAAGTTCGGCTTTGGACCTGCCATCGAAAACGGTTTCTACTACGACATCGACTTTATGGACTATCAGGTGTCGAGCGAAGATTTCCCCAAGATTGAGAAGCGTATGATGGAGCTGGTGCAGGCCAAGACGCCCATCACGCGCCGCGAGGTGAGCAAGGCCGAGGCCATCGACTTCTTCACCAAGAAGGGCGACCAGTACAAGCTGGAGCGCATCAGCGAACTCAACGACGGCGAAATCAGCTTCTACGAGAGCGGCACGTTCACCGACCTCTGCCGCGGTCCGCACCTGGTCGACTTCAGCCCCATCAAGGCTGTCAAGCTTATCAACCTGGCGGGCGCCTACTGGCGCGGCGACGAACACCGTCCGCAGCTGACGCGCGTCTATGCCATCTCGTTCCCCAAGAAGAAGGAACTGGACGAGTATCTCGTTATGCTTGAAGAAGCCAAGAAACGCGACCATCGCAAGCTGGGCAAGGAGCTGAACCTCTTTATGTTCAACGACATAGTGGGCAAAGGCCTCCCCATCTGGCTGCCGAAGGGCACTGAATTGAGGATGCGCCTCCAGGCTTTCCTGTCGAAGATTCAGAAACGATATGGCTACAAGCAGGTTATCACTCCGCACATCGGCGGCAAGCAGCTCTATGTGACCAGCGGCCACTGGGACCACTACGGCGCCGACAGCTTCCGCCCCATCACCACTCCGGAAGAGGGCGAGGAGTACCTGCTGAAACCGATGAACTGCCCGCATCACTGTATGATATACAAGAATGAGCCGCGCTCGTACAAGGACCTGCCTCTGCGCCTGGCCGAGTTCGGCACGGTTTATCGCTATGAGCAGAGCGGCGAGCTGCACGGACTGACCCGCGTGCGCTCGTTCACGCAGGACGACGCCCACATCTTCTGCCGCCCCGACCAGGTCAAGGATGAGTTCATCAAGGTGATGGAAATCATCGAGATAATATTCAAGGCGCTGAGCTTCGAGAACTTCGAGGCACAGATTTCGCTGCGCGACCCCAACGACACCGCCAAGTATGTGGGCAGCGACGAGAACTGGGCCAAGGCCGAGGCCGCCATCGTGGAGGCCTGCAAGGAGAAGAACCTGCCGGCCAAGGTGGAATACGGCGAGGCCGCCTTCTACGGTCCGAAGCTCGACTTTATGGTCAAGGACGCCCTGGGCCGCCGTTGGCAGCTGGGCACCATCCAGGTCGACTACAACCTGCCCGAGCGCTTTGAGCTTGAGTATATCGGCAGCGACAACCAGAAGCACCGCCCGGTGATGATCCACCGTGCGCCGTTCGGCTCGATGGAGCGCTTCTGCGCTGTGCTGATAGAGCACACCGGTGGCAAGTTCCCGCTGTGGCTCACCCCCGAGCAGTTCATCATTCTGCCCGTCAGCGAGAAGTACGTGGACGACGCGCGCGCAATGCTTGCCAAGCTCGAGGATATGGACCTTCGCGGCATCATCGATGAGCGCAGCGAGAAGATCGGCCGCAAGATACGCGACGCCGAGCTGGGCAAATACCCGTTTATGCTCATTATGGGCGAGAAGGAAGTGGGCGAGGGCACCGTGTCGGTGCGCCGTCAGGGAGCCGGCGATATGGGCGCTATGACCCCGGAGGCCTTCGCGAAAATGATTAGTGAAGAAATAGAAAAAGTCTTATAAACAATTAATTAAATTGCAGATTCCGATGGCTTCAGAGTCTGCAGAAAATAGGAGAAACAAGTTATAGCAGCACCATTAAAACCTCAGCCAAACAAGGGCCAGCGCAGCCGCGGCCCTGTGAAAAAGGAGCCCGACCACAACATCAATGACAATATCGCGGCTCCAGTAGTGCGCGTCGTCGGAGAAGGTATGGAACCTACCATTATGGACACTCGCGACGCACTGAAAATGGCTTACGACCAGGGCCTTGACCTCGTGGAGATATCGCCCAACGCCCAGCCGCCAGTCTGTAAGATTATCGACTACCAGAAGTTCGCCTACGAGCTGAAAAAGAAGCAGAAGGAGATGAAAGCCAAGTCGAGCAAGGTGGTTATCAAGGAGATCCGCCTCAGTCCACAGACCGACGACCACGATTTCGAGTTCAAGCTGAACCACGCCATCCGCTTCCTCAAGGAGGGCAACAAGGTGAAGGTGGACATCTTCTTCAAGGGACGCTCAATCCTCTACAAGGAGCAGGGCGAGGCGCAGCTGCTCAAGTTCGCCGAGGCCTTGCTCGAGTACGGCAAGCCGGAGCAGATGCCTAAGCTCGAAGGCAAGCGTATGATGATGCTCATAGCACCCAAAAAGTAACAGAGAAACACATATTTCTATCTTTATATCATCTTTTAAACCTTTAAAAACAGTAAAGTAATGCCAAGATTAAAAACTAAAGCAAGTGCCAAAAAGCGTTTCGCTTTCACCGGCACTGGTAAGATTAAAAGAAAGCACGCTTATCACAGCCACATTCTTACCAAGAAGGAGACAACGCAGAAGCGTAATCTCGACCACACCACTTTGGTGAGCCGCGATGACGAGCAGCGAGTGAAAAGAATGCTTTTAGGTAGCGGTATGTAATCCATCCCGCCGAATTAACGGAGTAATTAACCATTATTTACAGCACCAAAGAGCGGAAAGATATTGTTGGAATGTGGCAACAGACGCATCGGCGCAATGTCGCTTCCGCCGCTGAAATGAAAAAAAATTAGTATTTATGCCAAGATCAGTAAATGCAGTTGCTTCAAGAGCACGCAGAAAGAAAATCCTCAACCGTACCAAAGGTTACTGGGGCAGAGGTAAAAACGTTTGGACAGTAGCCAAGAATAAATGGGAAAAAGGTCAGACCTACGCTTATCGCGACAGGAAAAACAAAAAGAGAGAGTTCCGTGCACTGTGGATTAACCGTATCAATGCCGGTTGCCGCATCAACGGTATCTCTTATTCCGTATTTATGGGCGAATTGCACAAGAACAATATCGAGCTGAACCGTAAAGTTCTGGCCGACCTGGCTATGAACAACCCTGAGGCTTTCAGTGCAGTTGTCAAGATGGTAAAGAAATAATGTGTTGAACCTGTAAAAACTTTAATGAAATGGGAAAAACAGAAATAATGCAATATGTAGAGAATTTGGTGGAGCGCAAGTCGTTCCCCGAATTTAAGGCTGGAGATACCATCACTGTCCATTACAAGATTAAGGAAGGCAACAAAGAGCGTATCCAGAATTTCCAGGGTGTCGTTCTGCAGCGTTCCGGAAGTGGTTCTACTGAAACCTTTACTGTCCGTAAGATTACCAACGGCGTCGGAGTTGAAAGAATATTCCCCATCGCTTCGCCTTTCATCGAGCAGATCGATGTCAACAAGCGTGGTGCCGTTCGCAGAGCCAGAATCTTCTATCTCCGCGATCTTACAGGTAAGAAAGCTCGTATCAAGGAGAAAAGACGCTAAGGCTGGAGCGCACGCTCCGCTGGTGTGCAAAACTCCTGAAGATAGATTTATGTGTGAAAAAGCGGCAATCTGCACAGATTGCCGCTCTTTTTATCCCAAATCGGTCTAATGACCGATTTGGGTTTAGTGCTTGTTGTATCGGTTGATGCTGCCGAAATCCATTCCGTCGACGAGGATACGGCCTTTGGTGGCGCGGCCAAGGAAGCAACAGTTGACGCGCGCCTCGGTAAGTTTTTGCAGGAAGAAGTCTTCCTTAGGCTCGTCGGTGGTGGCTATGAACCGCACTCCTTGTTCGCCGAAGAGAAAGGCGTCGAGGCGTACCTCACGGCAGGTGAGGATGTCGAACCCCAACGCTGCGGGTGAGGTGATGTCGAGCAGGGTCCCGAACAGGCCACCCGACGTGATACGCCGAAAGTCGAATAGGGTGCCGTTTTCCTTGAGGCTGTCGAGTATCAGGGCCAGATAGTCGGCGGTTTCCTGCTCGTTGTCCATCGATATGGGGTCGCTGACCAGATGCAGATACTTGCGTCCGTATTCCGAGTCGACAAAGAATTCCGACACGTCGCCAATCATATAAAGCGCGTCGCCTCGGTGCACGCCTGTCTGCCGCTCTCCTTCCGTGTGTGCGTGGATGTTGTCAGCTGCAGGCTCTTGGCCTCCAAACATTGCCTTTGCAATGGCGATGCACTCCTTGACGCGAGGCTCCTTGATCTCTTTGCTCTGTGGCTCGAGGTCGTTCTCAAGGTATTCGTGGCGCTCGGCGGCGTGCGGCTGCCCTTTCAACCACGAAAGCAGTCCCTGACGCTCGCCTTGCGACTGCCACATAGCCAGCAGCGTGCTCAGCTCGTCTACGGTGGGCAACCGGCCTATAATGGTCTGGACCTCCTCGTATGCAGGCCTGCTGATGCCCATTGCCTCAAGTATCTCTTCGCTTACTATTTCGTTTTCGTTCAAGGCTTTTTGTTCGTTTTCGGGGTTGGTAATTATTATGCAAAAGTACTAAAAAAACGGCATCCTCAACCGTATGACGTAAAAAAGTTGCTATTTTTTGCTTGTAATGCAATATTTAATGGGTATTGACGTTTTTTATATTATTTTAACCAAAAATGGGACTGTTTCTATTAGGCATACTTGGAGGCATTGCGCTGTCGCTGTTCTTCAGCTTCGGTCCTGCTTTTTTCTCTCAGCTACAGGCAAGTTTGCATTACGGTTTCCGTAATGCCGTCCCTTTTGCCTATGGCGTCAGCGCGAGCGATATACTTATTGTGACGACACTGCTTCTCATATCCAGAAACATACCTATGGAGGAGATGATCCTGTTGCTCAACAACCGTTGGCTTGTATATGTGGGCGCTGGCGTAGTGGCCAGTTTCGGCTTCTATACGATGTTTCTTAAGACGCGCCACGCTGCCGAGGCAAGCGAGACGGACAAGATAAACTTCCGGAATGTGCAGCCTCCCTCACGCCTGAGCTTCTACCTGCGCGGCCTGACACTCAACTTCTTCAATCCTGTCATCTGGCTTTACTGGGCCACTCTTGTAACAATACTGATATGCGGCGAGAGCGACATATCATTGGGCCAGCGTTACCTTTTCTTCGGCGGCGTTTTGTCGGCCACTCTTAGTATGGATGTCCTTAAATGCAAGCTTGCGTCGCTTCTGCAAAGTATCATAACCTACAGGTTCCTGAAGATTTTCAACAAATGTGTGGGCCTGGTTCTTATCGGATTTGCGTTTTTTATGATAGTCTCCACGATGCCTCGTTTCGAGCAGAACGGCAACCAGCGCTCGGTCGAGATGATGCAGGAGATAATGAACTCCAAGCCGCCATTGAAGAAATAGCAGCCGCGTTTCCCTGTCCTTTACAGCAAAAAGAAAGCCCCGTGCATCACTGCACGGGGCTTCATTATGAAACGATGCTTTTATAAGCCTTACTTTCGTGCGGCGAGCAGCAGCTCCATCATCTTGATGGCGCTGACGCTGATCACTGTGCCTGGGCCGAAGATGGCGGCGGCACCGGCCTTGAAGAGGAAATCGTAGTCCTGCGGCGGGATAACGCCACCGACGGTGACCATAATGTCCTCGCGGCCAAGTTTCTTGAGTTCTTCAATCACTTGTGGCACCAGCGTCTTGTGGCCTGCGGCCAGCGAACTGACGCCCAGGATGTGTACGTCGTTCTCCACGGCCTGTTTTGCGGCCTCTGCGGGGGTCTGGAACAGCGGTCCCATATCAACGTCGAATCCGAGGTCGGCATAGCCTGTGGCAACCACTTTGGCGCCACGGTCGTGACCGTCCTGGCCCATCTTGGCAATCATAATACGCGGGCGGCGACCCTCGAGTTTCGCAAATTCATCGGTGAGGGCCTGAGCTTTCTTGAAAAGCTCGCTGTCTTTGGTTTGTGAACTGTACACGTTGGTAATCAGATTGATTTTTGCTTTGTAACGGCCGTAAACTTTCTCGAGGGCATAGCTTATCTCACCCAGCGAGGCGCGCTTGCGTGCGGCGTCTATAGAGAGCTCGAGCAGATTGCCCTTGCCTGTCTCGGCGCAGTGTGTCAGGGCGTCGAGGGCGGCCTGCACATCTTCGTTGTTGCGCTCGGCGCGCAGCTTGGCCAGGCGTTTCAGCTGGGCCTCGCGAACGGCGGTGTTGTCCACCTCGAGGGTGTCGATAGGATCCTCGTGGTCGAGACGGTATTTGTTGATACCCACAATGGTGTCGACATTCGAGTCGATGCGGCTCTGTTTGCGTGCCGAAGCCTCTTCGATGCGCATCTTGGGGATGCCGCTCTCAATGGCCTTGGCCATACCGCCGAGCTTCTCAACCTCCTGGATGTGAGCCCAGGCACGGTGTGCCAGCTCGTGGGTCAGGGTCTCGACGTAGTAGCTGCCGGCCCAGGGGTCGACCACGCGGCACACGTTGGTCTCTTCCTGAATGTAGAGCTGCGTGTTGCGTGCAATGCGGGCGCTGAAGTCGGTGGGCAGGGCTATGGCCTCGTCGAGGGCGTTGGTGTGCAGCGACTGGGTGTGTCCCAGGGCGGCGCCCATAGCCTCGATGCAGGTGCGGGCCACGTTGTTGAAAGGATCCTGCTCGGTCAGCGACCAGCCCGACGTCTGGCAGTGGGTGCGCAGAGCCAGCGATTTGGGGTTCTGCGGGTTGAACTGCTTGACGAGCTTGGCCCACAGCATACGTGCGGCGCGCATCTTGGCAATCTCCATAAAATGGTTCATACCCACGCCCCAGAAGAACGACAGGCGCGGCGCGAAGTCGTCGACGCTCATACCGGCGTTGATGCCGGCGCGCAGATACTCGAGGCCGTCGGCCAGAGTGTAGGCCAGCTCGATGTCGGCAGTGGCGCCGGCTTCCTGCATATGGTAGCCCGAAATCGAAATGCTGTTGAACTTAGGCATATTCTTCGACGTGTATTCGAAGATGTCGGCGATAATCTTCATCGACGGCAGGGGAGGGTAGATGTAGGTGTTGCGCACCATAAACTCCTTCAGGATGTCGTTCTGGATGGTGCCCTGCAGCTGCTCCTGCTTCACGCCCTGCTCCTCGGCGGCGATGATGTAGAAAGCCAGAACGGGCAGCACGGCGCCGTTCATAGTCATCGACACGCTCATCTTGTCGAGCGGAATCTGGTCGAACAGAATTTTCATATCGAGGATGCTGTCCACGGCCACGCCAGCCTTGCCGACGTCGCCCACAACGCGCTCGTGGTCAGAGTCGTAGCCACGGTGAGTGGCCAGGTCGAAGGCCACCGACAGACCTTTCTGGCCGGCGGCGATGTTGCGGCGGTAGAAGGCGTTGCTCTCCTCGGCGGTCGAGAAACCGGCGTACTGGCGCACCGTCCACGGACGCATAACATACATCGTGGAATAGGGACCGCGAAGGAACGGCGCTATGCCGGCAGCATAGTTAAGATGCTCCATTCCGGCCAGATCTTCCTTGCCATAAACGGGCTTGACGTCAATCTGCTCGGGCGTAGTCCAGTTTTTCTCAATATGGTTCTCTTTTTCCCATTGCTCGAAGCTTTCACGCGAATCGCTACGGGCCTTGAAATCAACATTTGAAAACTTGGGTCTCATTATCAGTATATTAGTTGTTTTTTCGGTGAGTAGAATGAAATGCAAATATACGCATTTTATTTGAATTCTAATGCTTTTGCCCTGAAAATAGTGTGTCCGCCCTGTGCTGCGAAAGCATAATGTGTTGTATGATATTTATTTACGCATTTAAAATTCATCAAACTTTTCACGCTCTTTCCTGAACGCTGCAAATCAGATTGAAATGCCTCTAAATGTTAAAATTTAACTAAATATTAACATTTGTTGTACGTAGAACTTAACATCTCTTAACTTTTCTTAACATTTGTAAGTTGCTGATTGTCAGTGTCCGCAAAATACACACGCTGATTGGTCTATACTTTCGCTATGTGTTGGCTTTATAAAAGCCTGATTAAATTCCTATTAAAGTTCACTGAAGTAGTCTTTGGTAAAACTTTGATAAGACTTTGACTAAACTTTGGTAGGAGTTTGGTATATGGAAATCACGTAGTTGCCTTGGCGGAAATTTTGCCTTGGAATTGTTAAATTTTAACATTTCCTTGTGTCGGTCTTGGAATGGTCGACAGGCTGCTGAAAGAAATACGAGGATGGCATCAAGAGACATTGTTCGGGGTTTATTTTACCATCAGTCGGTCTTTGACCCATTTGGTTTCAATACGCCGAAACGGAATGCATCGGTTTTACGTAGGAATGGGTTGTGTTTAAACGTGCTTGGAATCAGATGCTTAATTTTCTCTTTCAATGGTGATGGGAAAAGATATATAATAATCACTGTCAAATCAAAACTTTTTTGTACTTTTGCACCGTCAAAGAGACATTGCGGACGCTTGGGGTTGAGGGTTCTGCCCCTGTCGGAAGCTTAAAAGTGAATTATATTGAACCCGCTCAAAAACGAATAAAATGAGAAGACTTATCTTTTATGTGGCAATGTTCGTATGCTGCCTTGGCGCTAATGCACAATACACGGGGCAGACAAACCCCAATTGCATTGGCCTGAAGAACCCTGCCAACTTCACCCTCAGCGGTTCGCACGGGGAGAAATGGACGGGATATACAGGCTCGAGAAACGAGGCGGCAAGTACCTGTTATTCGGAAGGCGGAACATACAACCAGACCATACAGGCAGCAAACCTTGAGGGCACTTCGAACAATCCAAGCAGCAGTGCCTGCAACATCCTTCTGGACAACAGCAGCACGCGTTCCACATCAAGGGATATACACAACAATCTTGACCACGCAAACAACTTTGTCATCAAAGGACCGGGCACCGACCCCGAGACATTCGGCCATCTGTCGTACCTGCCGCCCGACACATCGTTCCACACCTCGATACGCTTGG
>CAJOMZ010000009.1 GCA_905236645.1 uncultured Bacteroidales bacterium | reverse complement strand
GGCAGCCTCCGGCCCCTGCCGTACATCGCACTGTTTCAGCACTATACACAGAACGGCAACGAGTTTTGCAAATTATTTTTGCAAAACGCTTGCGCATATACAAAAAATGCGTATTTTTGCAAACCGTAACACTATGTGCACTGCATACATAACGCATTATATAATAATTAATTAAATATTAATCCACAAACTAAACAAAAGGAGTTTACACAATGACAAAAGTTAAATCGCTAGCCGACTTGAAGGCTATGAGAGAAAAGCTTCAGTCGAATCTGGACATCCGCGAGAAAGCGGAGAACCCGGAATCGCTTGTGCAAATCAAAGTCGCTATGGCCACCTGCGGCATCGCCGCCGGAGCCAAGAAAGTAATGGAACATATGATGCAGAAGGCCGACGAGCTGGGCATCGCCGCTGTGTTTACACAGACGGGCTGTATGGGCTACTGCCACGCCGAGCCCACCCTCGAGGTGCGCGTGCCGGGCAAGGACCCCATCGTTTTCGGCCACGTGGACAACGACCGCGCCGACGAGATTCTGACCAAGTACGTCCAGAGCGGCGAACTGGTTGAAGGCATCATCCCCGTTAATTACGAAACAATCGATAAGTAAAGTTGTAAAGGTTGAAAAGGTTAAAACGGTTGGAAAGGCCAGAAAGGTTGTAAAGGTCGGGCAGGCAGGAAAGGCGCAATAACCTTCAACCCCTTAAACCCTGAAGCCTTCAACCACCTAAGGCCTTCAAGCCCTTGAACCTCCAAACCCTTAAAACCTCAAAAAAGAGAATTATGGCAAAATACAAAATGCATATCCTAATCTGCGGCGGTACCGGATGCAAGAGCTCCAACAGCCTCCAGATTATCGAAAACT
Source organism: uncultured Bacteroidales bacterium (assembly GCA_905236645.1). Classification (GTDB taxonomy): domain Bacteria; phylum Bacteroidota; class Bacteroidia; order Bacteroidales; family P3; genus Colimorpha. The sequence continues at coordinate 33,284 of CAJOMZ010000009.1, read as the reverse complement.
TCAAGAATATCCTTGCCGAGAAGGGTCTGACCGACGACGTGCAGGTTATCAAGACCGGCTGCTTCGGTTTCTGCGAGCGCGGCCCCATCGTCAAGATTATGCCCGACAACACTTTCTACACCCAGGTGAAGCCCGAGGATGCACGCCGCATCGTCGAGGAGCACATCATCAAGGGCCGCAAGGTGCCCGAGCTGCTCTACACCAACCCCGAGAACAAGGAGCACGTGAGCGACTCGAAGCATATGGACTTCTACAAGAAACAGATTCGTATCGCCCTGCGCAACTGCGGTTTCGTAGATCCCGAGAACATCGAGGAGTGCATCAGCCGTGGCGGTTACGAGGCTCTGGGCAAGTGCCTCACCGAGATGACCCCCGAGCAGGTCATAGCCGAGGTTAAGGCTTCGGGTCTGCGCGGCCGTGGCGGTGCCGGCTTCCCCACCGGTTTGAAATGGGAGCTCTGCGCCAAGAACAAGGCTGACCAGAAGTACGTCATCTGCAACGCCGACGAGGGCGACCCGGGTGCATTTATGGACCGTTCGATCCTTGAGGGCGACCCCAACAGCATCGTCGAGGCTATGGCCATCTGCGGCTACGCTATCGGCGCCAGCAAGGGTTTGGTCTACATCCGTGCCGAGTACCCGCTGGCTATCGAGCGTCTTAAGATCGCTATCAACCAGGCCCGCGAGTACGGTCTGCTTGGCGAGGACATCCTCGGCAGCGGCTTCAACTTCGACATCGAGCTCCGCTACGGTGCCGGCGCTTTCGTCTGCGGTGAGGAGACTGCTCTGATCCACTCGATGGAAGGTCAGCGCGGCGAGCCTACACTGAAACCTCCGTTCCCCGCTGTCAGCGGCTATATGGGCAAGCCCTCGAACGTGAACAATGTCGAGACTTTCGCCAACGTTCCCGTCATCATCACCAAGGGCGCCGAGTGGTTCAGCAGCATCGGAACCGAGAAGTCGAAAGGCACGAAGGTGTTTGCCCTCGCAGGCCAGATCAACAACGTCGGCCTTATCGAGGTTCCGATGGGCATCACCCTGCGTGAGATTATCTACGAGATTGGCGGCGGCATCAAGAACGGCCGTCAGTTCAAGGCCGTCCAGACCGGTGGTCCTTCGGGCGGATGCTTGACTGCCAAGCACCTCGACACTGCTATCGACTATGACAGCCTCGTTGCTGCCGGCTCGATGATGGGCTCGGGCGGTATGGTTGTTATGGACGAGACGAGCTGTATGCCGGCTATCGCCAAGTTCTACCTCGAGTTCACCTGCGAGGAGAGCTGCGGCAAGTGCTCGCCCTGCCGTATCGGCAACAAGCGTCTGTGCGAAATCCTTGAGAAGATCACCGACGGCCGCGGCACGATGGATGACCTCCAGGAGCTGCGCAACCTGGCCGCCGTTATCAAGGACACCGCCCTGTGCGGCCTTGGCCAGACCTCGCCGAACCCGGTTCTGTCGACTCTCGACAACTTCTGGGACGAGTATGTGGAGCACGTGGTCGACAAGAAGTGCCGTGCCGGTGTCTGCAAGAAACTTATGAGCTATGTCATCGACCGCGAGAAGTGCATCGGCTGCGGCAAGTGCGCCAAGGGATGCCCTGTCGAGGCTATCAGCCGTACCGACTACACCGCCCCCGGCCACAAGCTGGCTTCGATGGTTATCGACAGCACCAAGTGCATCAAGTGCGGTGCTTGCATCAACAACTGTAAATTCGGTGCAATCTCTATTCAATAAACAATTATTGTCGATACGTTGATATGATAAATGTTGATTCGGTAAATAATAAACAGACATCCGCTCTCATATATACATATCAACCTACCAACATATCAACAAAATAAAAGAAAAATGATTAATCTCACAATAGATAACAAAGCGATTCAAGTTCCCGAAGGCACCACTATTCTTAAGGCTGCCCGTATGAACGGTATCGACATCCCCACTCTTTGCCACTTTGAGCTGGACGGGATGAATTTTGAAAACAAACCCGGCGGATGCCGCGTCTGCGTGGTCGAGGTTAAAGGCCGCCGCAACCTGGCTCCCGCCTGCGCCACCGACGTTATGGAGGGTATGGAAGTACTGACCCACAGCGCACGCGTCATCAACGCCCGCAAGACCGTCGTCGAGCTGCTCCTCAGCGACCACCCGAACGACTGCCTGCAGTGCGAGAAGAACGGCGACTGCGAGCTGCAGAGCCTCACCAAACGCCTCGGCATCAAGGAAATCCCCTTCAAGGGCGAGCAGTCGCACTACCGCAAGGACAGCACCCTCAGCGTGTACCGCGATATGGACAAGTGCGTTATGTGCCGCCGCTGCGAGACGATGTGCAACAAGTTTATGACCGCCGGTGCCCTGAGCGGTGTCAACCGTGGCTTCCAGGCTGTCGTTGCTCCCGCTTTCGAGCAGAACCTTGGCGACAGCAGCTGCGTGAACTGCGGCCAGTGCGTCCAGGTTTGCCCCGTCGGAGCCCTCACCCTTGTCGACGACATCGCCAAGGTTATGGCTGCCATCGCCGACCCGACCAAGAAGGTCGTTGTCCAGACCGCTCCCGCCGTCCGCGTTGCCCTCGGCGAAGAGTTCGGTATGAAGCCGGGTGAAATCGTAACCGGCAAAATGGCCGCCGCTCTGCGTCGCCTTGGTTTCGACCAGGTATACGACACCGACTGGAGCGCCGACCTTACCATTATGGAGGAAGGCACCGAGCTGCTCGGCCGCCTCAAGAAAGCCCTCGCCGGCGAAGAGGTGAAACTGCCTATGTTCACCAGCTGCTGCCCCGCCTGGGTCACCTTCTACGAGAAGAACTTCCCCGACCTGCTCGAGTACCCCTCGACCGCCAAGTCGCCCCAGGGTATGTTCGGCGCCGTTGCCAAGAACTACCTGGCTCCGAAACTGGGTGTGAAACGCGAGGATCTTGTCGTTGTTTCCATTATGCCTTGCTTGGCCAAGAAGAGCGAGCGTGCACGTGAGGAACTGGCAGTGAACGGCGACAGCGATGTCAACTACACACTGAGCACCCGCGAGCTGGCTCATATGATTCGCCAGTGCAACCTCGACCTCAACGATATGCCGGAAGAGGACTTCGACAGCCCGCTCGGTCAGTCGACCGGTGCTGCCGTCATCTTCGGTGCCACCGGTGGTGTTATGGAGGCTGCTCTCCGTACCGCCTACGAAGTCCACACCGGCAAAAAGCTGCCGAAGATTGACTTCGAGGAGACCCGTGGTTTCGACGGCGTCAAGGAAGCCACCATTGATTTCGACGGTTTCCCGCTGAAGATTGCTATCGTCTACAGCCTCGGCAATGCCCGCAAGATGATGGAGCAAGTGCGCCAGGGCAACCCCAACGGTTACCACTTCATCGAGGTTATGGCCTGTCCAGGAGGCTGCATCGGCGGCGCCGGCCAGCCCTATCACCACGGCAACAGCAACATCATCCGCAAGCGTATGGAAGCCATCTACCGCGAGGACGCTGGCAAGCCCATCCGCAAGAGCCACGAGAACCCCGAGATTCTGGCTATCTACAAGGAGTACTACGGTGAACCCTGCGGCCACCTCAGCCACGAGCAGCTGCACACCCACTACTTCGACAAGTCGGACAAACTCGAAGCAACAAAATAAATAAACTGTGAATAGTGACAAGTGAATAGTGAATCGATACTGACCTGTCATTTGTCAATTCACTATTCACAATTCACGAATCACTAAAAAAAGTAATACAATGGCAAATATCAAGTTATCTGAAGATAAAATCAATATTATCAAGGATATTGCAAAGTCCTTTGGTAATCGTGCCGGTGAGGTCATCAATGTCCTCCACCAGGTGCAGGGCAAGTTCGGCTACCTTCCCGCCGAGGTTCAGGAAGTCGTTGCCCACGAGCTTAATATCCCCGTGTCGCGCGTATACGGCATCGTCTCTTTCTACAGCTTCTTCACAATGGAGCCCAAGGGCGAGCATCCTATCGATGTCTGCCTCGGTACGGCTTGCTATGTGCGTGGTGCTGAGAAGGTTCTCGACGCTTTTGCCCGCGAGTTGAATGTCGAGATTGGCAAATGCACTGCCGACGGCAAGTTCTCGCTGAACACGCTGCGCTGCGTCGGTGCCTGCGGTCTGGCCCCCGTCGCTATGATTGGCGAGAAGGTCTACGGCCGTCTGACCCCTGACCAGATTCCCGGCATCATCGCCGAGTACAAATAAGATTAGAGGCACGGGCTTCCAGCCCGTTGTAAATACAATTCGAGCCGCCCATACGGGCGGCTCGGTTGTTCTTAAACCATTATAATCCATATTTAAAACACGTGAAACGGCTATCGCTCACCACCCAAATCCTTATCGCACTACTGCTGGCTGTGCTGGCGGGTGTATTGCTGCACAATCAAGCCGATTTTGTAAACAGCTACATCAAGCCCATAGGTACCATTTTCCTCAATCTGCTTAAATTCATCGTTGTGCCGCTGGTCCTCTTTTCCATTATGGCCGGCATCCTGTCGATGAACGACATCAAGAAAGTGGGCAGCCTTGGGCTTCGCACCCTGCTCTATTTTATGGTCACGACCATCTTCGCCGTCACGCTGGGTCTCGTCGTCCCCACCCTGTTCAAAGGTGTCCTGCCGCTCATCCACATCAATCTGGATGCGACAGCAGCCGTCGAAGTGCCACGTCTCTCGGTCGTCGACCAGATAGTGGAAATGTTTCCAAGCAACCTCGTCGAGCCGCTTGTCTCAATGAGGATGATGCCAATAATCGTAATCGCCCTGTTCTTCGGCATTGCGATGGTGCACGTGGGCGAGAAAGGCGAAATGGCACGAAAGGTGACGCTCAGCTTCAACGACGTTGTGGGTAAAGTGCTGCAATACATTATGGCTTTGGCCCCCATCGGGGTCTTCTGTATGCTCACCCCTGTGGTGGTTGAAAACGGGCCCTCTGTACTTGGCTCATACGCAGCCCTGCTGATTCTGGCCTACCTCTGCTTTGCTATCCACGCAGGCGTTGTCTACAGCACTTCCGTTGCGCTCCTGGGCAAAATGTCACCGCTCAAATTCTTCAAGAATATGCAGTCCGCAATGCTGTTTGCCTTCTCCAGCGACTCGTCGGTAGCCACACTGCCCTACACGATACAATGCACCGAAAAGATGGGTGTCGACAAAGAAATAGGCCGTTTCGTCCTCTCGCTGGGTGCCACCATCAATATGGACGGCGTTGCCATCTATCTTGGTGTAGCCTCGGTCTTTATGGCCGCCTGTTGCGGCATCGACCTCACGCTCAGCCAGTATATGGCCATTGCCTTTGCCTCGACAGTGGCATCAATCGGGACTCCAGGCATCCCTGGCGGCAGCCTTGCACTGATGGCTATGGTGTTTGCCTCGGCCGGCATTCCCGTTGAATGCGTGGCCGTTGCAGCCGGCATCGACCGCATCATCGATATGGGCCGCACCGTGATGTCCGTCACCGGCGACGCCTCCTGCGCCATCGCGATGCAACGCATAGTCGGGAAAAAACTTGGCGCTGATTAGAAACTATTGGTGCCCGATAAATACAGATAGGATTCTTTCAACAAAGGTGCTCCTTTCCTGGCCTCTGCAAAGAGGCCGTCCTCGGCAGCCTGGCGCTGGTGGAGTACCCCCATACACTGCAAATACAGCAAAAGTTTTTGGAATGAAATCCAAAAACTTTATTTTATCCCAAATCGGTCATTAGACCGACAGATGATATAATATGCTCCCTGCTTCGACAAAACCAGGAGCTTCGCGAACAGCGACAACGGCAGCACCCGCCCCCGACTGCTCGAAGGCGGAAATCTTTACGTGCAACAGAACCGAAAGCTATAGTATTTGTGCTGTGTGGTTCTTGGTGTCGACTTTGCCAATGGCGTCGACTATAACGCCCTGCTCATCGATAACGTAAGTGGTGCGCAGTGTTCCCTCCGTAACCTTGCCGTACATTTTCTTCTCGCCCCACGCCTCGTAAGCCTTTAGGATGACCAAATCGGTGTCGGCAATGAGATGGAACGGTAGGCTGTACTTGGCGATGAAACGCTGATGCGAGGCGGCGCTGTCGCGGCTCACACCAAGAACGTTGTATCCTAACGCGATAAAACGCTCGTAATTGTCCCTCAAATCGCAAGCCTCGGCCGTGCAGCCAGGCGTGCTGTCCTTCGGGTAGAAATACAGCACAAGCTTCTTGCCGGCAAAATCGGTCAGCTTTACCAAATTACCATTTTCGTCAACGCCCTCAAAATAAGGGGCTTTTGTACCTTTCGAAAGCATAATTACATTTATTTGCGATGCAAAAATACGACTTTCTCGCCGAATCGCAAAAAAATAATTCCCAAAACGGATGCTGAAACGGACTGCCACCCCAAAAGGAGCCAATGTAAAATAACAGGCGTGCCAAACTCCAAAATATGCCAAAAAAGTTATTAACAACAGCCCTCACCGAGAGGTCGAAAAAAGAGTAAAAAAGGGCCAAAAAAGGCCCATTTTTGCCAAATTGCAACTCCCTGATTTCCATATACCAAATTCCTATCAAAGTTTACTCAAAGTTTTACCAAAGTTTTACCAAATTTTATGTCAGTAAACTATGATAAAACTATGGCAAAGCTTTGTTAATAACTTTATGCATCGGAGGGTGCTCGGAGGTAGCGACAGAGAAGTTTCTCGGTATCTACCGCGGGTGAATCCAATCAGTGGTTTGCATTTGTCAGCAATAAGGTTTAACCATTCTTTAGAGCCAGTGTGCGGCTTTTTTTGTAAATTTGCATCCTGTAAAGCAACGACCAAATGAGAGCGAAATCGCTGAAAATACAGATTTTAATATCATTGGCAGCAATGACCGGATGCGTCAGAACGATGCCGCCGGCACCATACGGAGCCTGCCCGACACTGCAGCAGGTGGCTTGGCAACGTATGGAGACCAATATGTTCTGCCATTTCGGTCCCAACACCTTCAGCGGCCTGGAATGGGGCGACGGCAGCGAAGCCGAGGAGCTGTTCAACCCCACGTCGCTCGACTGCCGCCAATGGGCAGCGACGGCGCGTCAGGGCGGTATGAAGGGCATCATAATCACAGCCAAGCACCACGATGGCTTTTGCCTGTGGCCGAGCGCGCAAAGCACTCACACTGTGGCCCAAAGCAGTTGGCGTAACGGCAGGGGCGACGTGCTGCGCGAGCTGAGCGACGCCTGCACCGAGGCGGGACTGGCTATGGGCGTATACATCTCGCCCTGGGACCGCAACGCGCCGACATACGGCAGCGACGCCTACAACGAGACTTTCCGTATGACGCTTGAAAGCGTGCTATCCAACTATGGCTCAAGGATTGACGGCGGCGAGCCACAGATATTCGAGCAGTGGTTTGACGGCGCCAACGGCGAAGGTCCCAACGGAAAACGGCAGGAATACGACTGGGCGCTGTTCAACAGCACCGTGGGCCGCCTACAGCCCAATGCTATAATCTTCAGCGACATAGGTCCTGGCTGCCGCTGGGTGGGCAACGAGAGCGGCGAGGCTGGCGAGACGTGCTGGTCCACTCTCAACACCGAAGGCTTTGCGCCCGGTGCCGGCGCGCCCCCCACCGACACCCTGAACCGCGGCAATATGCGAGGCAGCCGCTGGGTTCCAGCCGAAACCGACGTCAGCATACGCCCGGGATGGTTCTGGCACGCCGACGAGCATCCGAAGAGTGTGGCTGAGCTGCTGCGCATCTACTACAGCAGTGTGGGCCGCAACTCGCTGCTGCTGCTTAATGTGCCGCCCGACAGTCGCGGACTGATACCGGCCGAGGATTCGCTGCGGCTGCTGGAGTTCCGCGCTGCATTGGACAGCGTTTTCAGCACAGATATGGCCAAATCAGCCCGTATCACCGCAAGCCACACAAGGGGTGGCAAGCGCTGCAAAGAGTTCAGCCCCTGCAATTTAGCCGACGGCAACTACGACACCTACTGGGCGGTCGACGACAGCATCCTCACCCCTACCCTGACGCTTTCGTTCAATCAGCCAGTCACCTTCAACCGCATTGTGCTGCAAGAGTATATTCCTTTGGGACAGCGCGTAGCAGCGTTTGTTGTTGAATATCAGGAGGCCGACGGACAGTGGCGCCCACTTGCAGAGGGCACAACGATAGGCTACAAACGCATACTGCTGACACCCAAGACCACGACCAAGTCGCTGCGAATCAGCATCAAAAGTTCGCTCGCCTGCCCCATACTCAACAACATAGGGCTATTTATGGACAACATATTGTAAAAATCCTGCCAACCGATGCACAAACCACTGAGATACAAACTGATAATCCTTTCCTTACTGCTGCCAGGCCATATAGCGGCGCAAGAAGCTTTGACGAGAGTGCAGGGCCGTGTGTACGATGCCGTCAGCGGCGAAGCGCTGCCGTTTGTACAGATAGGCTTTGTGAATACAACGACAGGCACCCAGACCGATATGGACGGGCGTTTCAGGCTTGTGCAGAAAGCAGCATCGGCCACGAGCCACGACACGGTGAGATTCCAGATGATGGGGTACGAGCCTGTGGTAATGGTGTTTGAGGCCGGAAGAGTGCACAACAATATGAAAGTCAATATGTCGCCCCGTTCGCAGCTGATGCGTACAGTGGAAGTGACCGCCTCGCGCAAGGAGCGCAAGCGATACCGTCGCCACGACAATCCGGCAGTCGAGCTGGCGCGCAACGTTATAGAGCACAAGGATTTGAACCGTGTGCAGAGTATGAACCGCTTCCGCCGCGAGGTGTATGAGAAAACCACACTGGCCCTCGACGACTTCCATCCCGACTTCGAGCACAAACGGCTGTGGCGCAAACTTAGATTCCTGGAGAAATATATCGACCAGGCACCCTTCGACGGCGTGCCGATACTGACGGTGTCGATGCGCGAGGTGATGATGCAGCAGTCGTACCGCCAGCGGCCGCGCCAATTCCGGACGCTAACCACGGCCAGACGTATGGAGGGCATCGACGAGGTGCTGGGACAGGAGGGCATCGACGCCAGCCTGAGCGAGATGTTTGTCCCCATAGACATTTACGACAACGATATCGAAGTGATGCTCAACCACTTCACAAGCCCGTTGAACAGCACTTTGGCCACGACATTCTACAAGTTCTATATCACCGACACCGTTGAGGAAGGCGGCCAGCAATGCGCCGAGCTGTCGTTTGTGCCAGCCAACGACCGCAGCTATGGCTTTACGGGGCAGATGTATGTGGCCCTTGACGGCAGCTATGCAGTGACGCGATACAGTATGAGCGTGTCGCCGTATGTCAATCTGAATTTTGTTCGCGACCTGACAATATCACAAAGCTACGAGCCGCAAGAGTATAAGGGAAGAACACTCTATATGCCAAACACATACGGACGTATGTACATCCACAAAAGGCTACAGGAGGTATATGCCCATCAGGTGCGTATCTACCACAAATATGATGTTGCCGACACCATTAAGATGCTGCCCGACAGCCTTTTCACGCCATTGACCAACACAGCCTCGCTGCCTAAGACACGAATGCGTCGCAAGGTGTGGAACGAGCTGAGGCCCATAGAATTGACAGTAAAGGAAACGGTGATAGACAGTCTGCGCTATGAGTTGGCCAGACTACCTGAAATGCAACGCCTGAAAAAGGTGGCTGAGGTGACATTCACAGGCTACATACCGACCAACAGCAAGCGAGACTCGAGCCGTTTCGATTTCGGACCAATATACAACACATTGAGTTACAACAACGAGGATGGCTGGCGCATACGCCTTGGAGGTATGACGACGGCGGCATTGAATGCGCGCAACTTTGCCGAAGGCTATGTGGCATACGGCTTTCGCGACCGCAGGCCCAAATTCAACGCCTCGCTGATACACACCTTTGACGACAAGGAACGGCATTCGCACGAGTCGCCGTTGAGCCGCATCAGCCTGACAGCCGGATACGAACTGGAGTCGCCTGGACAGAATTTCGACAACTTCGACCGCGACAACATAATGATGTCGAGCGACGTGGAGCAGAAGCTCCAGTATGTGGCGCAGGGAGTGCTGCGCCTACAAAAGCAGTGGCCCAGCCATTTGAGGATTGACACGTGGCTTGCTGTGCGCAGCTATGAGCCGGCAGGAAGGCTGCAATACCTTCAGTATCAGGACGACGGCAGCCTGAAAGAGGTGGAGCGTTTTGCCGAAGGCGAATGGATGGGCAAGTTGACATTCAGTCCGAACCGCGACCCTGACAGTCGACGCCCCGGCAGTGCCAACGTGCTGAATATGAAGAAAGACGCGCCAATTATCAATCTGACACATCGCATCGGTGTGATGAGCGGCGGCTTCCGCTACCAGCGTACCGACTTCAGCGCCGAGAAAAGATTTTGGCTTGGTGCCTTCGGCCACATCGATGCCAAGATGCAGTCGGGAATGGTCTGGAACCGTGTCCCCTACCCTCGTCTGTGCTTTCCGAGCGGCAATGACAACATCTATATCTCGTCGTCGGCATTCAACACGATGCGGCCTATGGAGTTCGTTGTCGATCAATATGCAGCACTGTTCGCCACCTACCACCTGAAAGGCTTGATATTGAATCACATCCCACTGATTAAGAGGCTCAGGCTGCGCGAAGTGGCAGGGTTCAACATCATTTACGGCGGCCTGTCGGCCAAGAACAACCCCGAGGCAGAGCATACAGCAGGGCTGTTCAAGTTGCCGGAAGGCACTTCGGCACTTGGCAAAGAGCCCTATATGGAATACAGCATAGGCATAGAGAACATACTGAAGTTCATACGTATAGACTATATACGACGATTGAGCTACGCTGAAGGTATGACCTCAAAACAGAAGAGTTTTATCAAGATTGAATTCAAATTCACGCTTTAATATGAGAATGTTAGTATACATATTGTTGCTTATAGGCATTGCGACCGGCAGCGCCTTCTGCCAGGAAGACACGGCGGCGCAGGAGAACCGCCAGTATACGCGCTGGGCAGTCACGATTGGCCCCAACCTGACAAGCTACCGCTACAACCTTCAGAACGTCGACGATGCACCCGACAAGGTGACCCCTGCCCTGGGCATAGATTGCGGGGCAGCAATCGATTACCGCATTTCGCAGCCGTGGAGCCTGCAGATGGGATTGCTTGGCAGCATAGAGCGCATAAGCCTGCATAAAGGCGGTAATGTTTCAAAACTGTATGATTTCGGAATCGATCTTTCATTACAAGCCTGCTGGCGAAGCGAGAGTGGCCTGCTGGCAGCGATAGGGCCATACACACATTTTGTGCTGGGGAGCGTCACCGACGACTGGCGCACGCCGAATCCACACGGCAGAGGCTTTGCCGACAATCCACGAACAGAAGCACCGCTGTTTGCCATCGGCAACCTGAACGCAGGCATAGCACTGACAGCAGGATACGAATTAAACAGGAATTGGCATATTGCAATCGATTTGAAATGGGGAGTGACGGATTTGCTAACAACAGATTCACACAGGCTTTACGTAAGGCCAGTGAAATCAGCCTTACGCTTAGTATATAATTTTCAATGATTTTCAGTACGAGTTTCCCGTCTTTTTAATATTGGTTCACAAAAACGTTTTGTAACTCTGATAAGTTTCAGTATTTTTGCACTTGCAAAAGTATAGATTCAACCTCGAAGTGCAACACCGTTGTGCGAATAAAAGAAAAAGTGTATCTTTGCACTATGAAAAAGGCACTGACATTCCTATCGCTTTTGCTATCGGCAGCACTGGCTTACAGCCAGATAGCCATCGACACCAACATCTGTCCCGATATAAAAAGCGTATATCTCAGCCGCAGCGACAACGAACTTGAAGCGCCATTCTTAAGGCTCTCCGAGTTTGGCGAAGAATCTGAGCAACTATTGCTTCGCTTCGACATACTTTCGCCCCAGACCGAACATCTGCGCTATCGCCTGCGCCACTGCACATCCGACTGGCTGCCCGACAACCTCGAACCAGGCGAGTTTCTCAGCGGCGCTGCAGATGAAAGCATAAGCAACTATCAATCATCATTCACAACTCTGACAGGATACACGAACTACTACCAGCTTATTCCCGACCGGTACAGTTTCTTCCAAGCATCGGGCAACTACCTGATCGAAGTCTATCCGGCAGAGTACCCCGACAGCATACTCTTCACCAGACGCTTCTGCGTCTACGAAGAGCAAATGGACATCGATGCAGCAGTGTCGAAACCCAGCGGCACCTACGGCAACTTCAACCGCGACCAGGAAGTCAACGTGGCCATCAGCCCACGCCGAGGCAGCTTCCTCAGCCAGCAATCCGACTACTACCGCGTCGTAGTACAGCAAAACCGGCGCACCGACCTGCGCCGCACACTGACATTCAGCGGCTACAGCGGCAGCACGCTGCGCTACGACTGGCAGGTAGACAACGTCTTCCCCGGAGGCAACAACTTCCGCTACTTCGACCTCAGCAACCTCCAGGCCACGATGTACCACGTGCAACGCATCGAGCAGTGGGGCGGCGAGACCTTTGCATTCCTGCAGCCTGACGAAGACCGCTCGCACAAGGCCTATACCCAGTACAACAGCCTTAACGGAGGGATGAAGACCAACATACGCGACCGCAACAACCCACATATCGAGGCAGACTACGTGTGGGTCAACTTCAGCCTGCCGCTCGAACGGCCGTTCCTCGACGGCACAGTGCACATCATCGGCGAACTGACACAATGGAACCTCGGCGACGACAGCCGTATGGAATGGAACGCCAAATACAAGGCCTATACCAAACGTATGCTGCTCAAACAGGGCTACTACTCCTACCAGCTGCTCTTTCAACCCGTGGGCGAAAGCGAAGCCCTTACCGCCACCCTCGAGGGTGACCACTACGTCACGCCGAATTCATACACCATCTACGTCTACTACCGCAACCCCGGCGCCCGCTACGACCGTCTTGTAGGCCTGCTCCGCACAACGAGCATACATTAGTTTTCCAGCCATTGGAGCGCCCCGTACGGGGTATTTCCCACATTCCTATAGCATTTACCCAGGATACGTACCAAGTCGTGTCCCGGGTCTGTTTCGTACACTTGAACAATCCCAAAACAGGGACCAAAATCCGACTTTTTGATAAATTTTTGGTTTTTGCAAACAATCGGTTATAAATCAGGCATATACAAACTTTTCAAAAAAGTTTGAAAAGGTCGAAAAAGGGCCAAAAACGGCATTTCTCAACGCCCTGATTTCCAGGTACCAAATTCCTACCAAAGTTTACTCAAACTCTTACCAAAGTTCTACCAAAGTTCAGGTCGGTAAACTATGGTAGGAATTTGATAAGAATTTATCAAAAAGTCGGGTCGGCGAAGCCCTAACCTTGGACACTGGAAAAGGACACCGGAGTGGTTTTAAAAACCACTAAAAAAAGGGAGGCGGTAAAGAATCGACAAAACGACACCCCATCCGAAAACGAATCCTGACAGGTGCAAACCAACAGGACCTGATACGAGGAACACACCCGCCGATTGCGGAGGGTTAGAAACTGAGCGATTGTGGAATCGGTGCTGTTACAATGATACCTTCAAGATGGTTTTGGTATCTTTGGTGACGGGGGCTGACGCGGAGGCGCGGAGGCCTACGACCCACAGAATGGCTCCATTGGCATCGCAGAGCAGCCACACGGCCTCTTTTTCGGGCAGACTCAACTTGAGGTCGGAGAAGAGGTCGCTGACAAGGCGGCTGCCCTTCATTCCGAATGGAATGAAACGGTCGCCGTGACGCCAGCGGCGCAGTGTGAGAGGGAGCGCAATGCGGTCGAGGTCGAAACAGGCTTCGTTGCTTTGCAGTCGAAAAAGGGTTGTCGTGGCATCGGTTGTCGCAAATCGCAACGGAATCGGCAACTGCGTGTTATCGTCGTCAGGGAAAACCGTGTATTCCTGCACGTCTGAATCGCCTTTAACAGGCATTATCAGCAGCGAGGAGCGGTCCTTGACGAGGAGATGCGACGACGAATAGAACTGCTTGCCGCTTTGCGAGTCGAGAGCGGCGACGACCTCGTCGACTACCGACGACGAGAAACCGAAAGTGCGCAAGAGTTCGAATAGTGATGTCTTGAGCGGCGAGAGGCCTTTCAGTTCGTCAATGTCAATCGAGTAGCCCTCGCCGTCGGGATGTAGCAACAGCGTCCGCATACGCTCGAAATGCGACTGATAGATTTGGGCGGCATCAGCCAAGCGTGATATATTGCCCTCCATAACGCTGTCGAACGAGGGCGACAGCTGGCGCAAGAGCGGCATTAATTGCAGCCTGATGCGATTGCGAAGGTAGAGCGCCTGCGAGTTGGTGCAGTCCTCGACATATTCAAGGCCCTGCCTGCTGACGTAATCGTCAATCTCCTTGCGTCCAAAGGGGAGCAACGGACGCACGATGTGGCCGTTGCGCAGCGGGATGCCGCGCAACCCAGCGATGCCTGTGCCGCGAAGCAGGTTGATGAAAAACGTCTCTATGGTGTCGTCGTGGTGGTGAGCTGTGGCAATAAGTTGAAAGCCCACGGCTTGCCGCTGGCGCTCAAAGAAGTCATAGCGCAATTTGCGTGCCGCCTCTTCGATGGAGAGTTTGTTGTCCAGTGCATACTTTTGGGTGTCGAACTGAGCCACATAGCAGGGCACACCGTAGTCTTGGGCCAGACGACGCACGAAGGCCTCGTCGCGGTCGCAGTCGCCTGGGCGCAAATGGAAGTTGCAATGGACTATGGCGAAGGGGATTTTGGCGTGGGCGACAAGATGGCACAACGTCACCGAGTCGCGGCCACCGCTGACAGCAAGGAGCACCTGTTGCCCTTCGGCAAACAGGTGCTCCTCTTCGATGAATTTGATGAATTTTTGTTGCACTATCGTCAGCGTTTCAGAACCATTTTCCGCATCAGACGTTCTCCGTCGACCATAATGCCGTAATAGTAGACGCCTGACGAGATGTCCTTGTCGCCAAACCGGATAGAATGGTCGCCAGAGGTGTAGAACTGTTCATCCTGGAATACAAGTCTGCCCAGCTCATCCATCACGAAGAAGCGTACATTACCGGCGTTGGGGAGGTAGAAGTCGATACTTGTGCTGTTGTCGAACGGGTTGGGGTAGTTCTGTTGCAGCACAATGCCGTTGGCTTCGGACACGAGAGGTACGCCCTCGAAATAGTTTTGGACTTCGACACGTGTGGTGGTGTTGTTATCTTCATTTGCATCGGACATAAAGGAAACAGTACCGCTTCCTGTATAGGTTCGTGTCGGGCTCTTGGGCACCTTCTTAGAGAACTCAATGGTCTTATAGCCGCCAGGCTGAATAGCGACTCTGTTATTATTGGCCTTGATCGTTCTGCCATTAATGACAACCTCGCAATTTGTGGCCTGATAATCGTAGCTTGGAGTATTACCGATGTTCTCAATCTCGATGCGTACACGGCAGGAGTCGGTACGGTTTTCCTCGACAAGGACACGTCTGGGCCGCAGGTCGATATAGGGAGATGCTATAGTGGTCGTAGTATCGTTTGTGCGGTCATTGTCCAATTCGGAATAGACATAAGCTGTGACATACTTGTAGAGTTCGGTGTTGCGCGGCAGATAATCCGGGAAGCGGTAGCAGATAGTGCTGAGAGCCGGCAGCGGCGTCGGAGCGCTGTATACAACCTCGTGCAAAGTAGAGGTGTCTTTATAGTACCAGAAACCAATCTTGAAGTTGTTGACAGCACGAGCGCCCACATTGTCGACCACCACACCTATGGTGACACCTGCGTGTGCCATAGTATCAACAACAACCTCACGAGCCCTGAGGTCGGTGATTGCCGACATACCTTCAACTTTCATAACGAGCGTGTCGTTGTACGGATAATCGTCGTTAGGCATCTGAACATAGGCTATAAGGTCCATATAACCCATCGATGCACGGAACTTCTGCTTGAACGAGTAGTTGATGTATTCGAACGACTGCAGTTCGTGTCCAAGTACGTCATTGAAGTCTATTTCTTCAGTGACTACAAAATTACCATTGTAAACATAGGTAACAGTGGCGCTGGACACAGGTGCCTGTCCAAAGTTACGCAAACGCATATTGACTTCGATAGAGTCGCCTGCTATAACACGATCAAGCGGTGACACAAACGACACGGCGCCCATATCGTTGTCTAACGGCGAGAGGTAAAATTCACTACATACGGAGTCGTTGTCTCGATACATATCCATATTGACTGTGGTAAAGGCGCATATCTGGAATGTATCGGGGAAGTCGTTGCGAACAATGAACGGAGTCGGGAATTCATAGATGTCAGTACCGCCAGGGAGTATACCCGTCTCGCTGCGATAGGTGCCTATGCGTGAGAGGTTGACACCATAAGGCAGATAGGCGAGGTTGATTTCGTAAATAGTATCAAGGCCGTAGTTCTTGATAACAACACGAGGGCTGATCGACTGTCCGAACTTGGGGTGTGTCGGGTAGGTAATGGCGATTACACCTACATCAAGGTTACGGCGTGCACGTCCTACGACGAAGTCGTCAATAGCAATACCGTCGCAAGCAGCAGATTCGGATTCAACCTTGTAGACCAGACGGAGTTGGAGACGCTGCTGGAACTCACTACCGATAGAATTGAGCGAGAAGCGGTGGTGGAGGTAGCCATACCCCGGGCTTGTGCTGTCCCAGTTTGCACCGGAGTTGTACCACAGTGAATCGTTACCGGAACCGACAGTGACCCAGCGGCCGAGGTAGTCGCAATACTCGATACGGGCAAGGTGTCCTTCGACCATATCCCTTGCGACCCAGAGTTCGAGCGTGTCGGGGCGGATATTGGTAAGATCGAATATCGGAGTGTAGGCGAAACTTACGTTACCCGTGTTGTATGCATTTACAAGGCCGGAGAGATTGGTGGCGAAGACATTCGAGTCGCTTACGCAAGCCATAATGTTGGGCTTGTGCGTGCGACCACGCTGCCACAGGTTCTGGGTATAGGGGTTATATCCGCGCGGCACGAACCAGTCGCTAAGTCCCTCAAAGTCGTCACTATAGACAAGCTCTTTGATGGGTGCCTTGTAATACTGATACATCAGGGTGTCGTTGCCTGTAATGGTATCGTTCGGTGTGGAAACGGTGATGACAAGGTTGGTTGTACCAAGTTTGAACTGATGAGCAGGAAGCTCAACAACGGTGCTTTGACCAGCTTTCAACGAGCCTGTCCATTGCAATGAACCTGACTCATTGCCGTAGCGTGCATTCCTGAACGAATAGCTGACATCTGCTGCGGTAATCGGGAGAAGTCCCTTGTTGGTTATCTGGAAGGAGACAACGTATGACGAATCCGACGTGTAGCCTGTATGTCCACCGATGTGTTGCTCTCGCGGGCCTACGATACGTGAGGCGCACAGGTCATAATCGACAGGACGGTCTTCAACATATAGCAGATAGTCGTGGACACAGCCGAACTGGATTTCATCGTAGTTGTCAACATTTTTAGGAGCATACGAGCCTTGGTCTACAACGATACGCATACGCATATAGCCAGTACGGATGTCTTCGGGCAGAGCGAAGAGGAATTTCTTCGGAATGCCACTGGTAATTGTATCCTGGAAGAAGATTTCAGTGTATGGATAGGAGTAGTCGGCACTATCTTCAGCAAACCAATAAGGCATAAATTCAAAATGTCCGTCGCGATTAATATCGATCCATACAGAGAGCCAGCCCATTGTAGAATAATCGTTATACCTGTCGCTGTTCATACATTCGACAATCATCGTATCAACAGTGCCTTTGGTTAGATGCAATGCCCTCAAAGTGCCAAGCGATTGCATTGTAGAAGCGCCTTTTCCGCCATAGTCAGGCAGCGTCGTGGCCAATGCCTGAGGATTATTGATTGCTGAAGTCTGAAGGGTTGCATTAACGAAATTGATATACTTGTTGCCCGATGGTGAGACATCGTTGTCAAGAGAGCTGTAAGCGACACGGGTAATGTCGAGGCCAGGTTTCTGTCCGACATTGGCCTCCATATAGATATTGTCAGGTACTGCGTAGAAGTAGGAGAATTCGCGGAGGGTATCGTTCAGGCGCACATTCTCGTTCGGCATATCGGTCCATACACGCAGATGATACTGATTGGTGCTTGACCAAGTGGGAATGCTAATCAACGAGTCGAAACTGAATACATAGACAGAGTCGGGCTGTATGGTCGCCGAGCAAACTTCACGCACCTCTTGGAGCAGCGTATTGGATTGGTTGAACAACTGGTACACAACAGGGATGTTGGTAACAGGCTGCGAGCCATAGTTGATGAGTGACACCTTAACGGAGTCGTCAGTCATATAGACACGTGTTCCGACAGGTTCAACGACATCAAGTACTGCCATATCGACCGGCACACGCGGATTCAGATATACGTGAACAGGGTTATAGTAGCTTGTACAAGCATTTTGGCCGTGGGTGCGCACACACGAGAGATAATATACCGAATCGTGGAAATACTGTGGGGTCTCCCACCAGCAAGAACGAGCGTAATTGTTGGCAGTGAAGTAGGGAGCTTCAGTAGAGTCGCGGTGCCAACGAATAATGGCGTTTATCGGTGCGCCCGTTGGCGGATAGTCGGTTTGAGTTGCAAAGATGGTATCCCAAGTTGCATAAGGAATGTGAAGGTCAACGCCTATAGGCGCACGCGGAGTGTAGTAGGAGTTGTGGTTGACAAAGTTTGAAGTGTCGTTGAGTGGTTTCTGGTCGTACTGATAAGATGCCCACGCACGGGCACGTACCACTATATCCTTATCGTTGCCTGTAGGATAAAGGTTGGCCGTCTGCTGAAGGTCAAGTTCAACAGATGCGTTAGGCTCAACATCAACAGGAAGTGTGACGTTTTCGACAAAAGATGTAGGCAGTGTGGATACAGTTATGCCCGTTGTGTTCAGGACGGCCTGGAATCCTATCGGAATAACTGTTCCTGTCGTGAATGTCTTGCGACCTTTATTGGTTAATTTAATACCGACGGACGTGTTTTGCAGACGACATCCAATTTCGTCGTGGATTATAACATTATCTGCCTGTAAGTTATATGCAGGATCGAGGAAGCAGTCTTTTTCGAGGATGTTGTTTTCGGGAACACTGTCATTGTTCAACGGGAAGTGGACTACAACGGTCTGGGTATCAATAATACCTATAGGCATAAGGATGTAGTTGGAGTCAACGATATTGGTTTGAGGCAGTACCTCATCAAAGAAATGGTCGGTGGAACGCAACGTGGGGCTCACGCCTTTAATCTCGGCCCACCAGCGCAGGTTGCTCTCCGTAGAAGTACCGTCATTGGTGAATTTCACCACTACCCAAAGCGTATCACTTTCAACATTGTCTGTGAAACCGGTTGTCTGAGCGGCATAAGTCTTCAAACCTGGCTTTAGAATTTCAAGAATACCTGTGTTATGATTGAAACGAGAGAACTCGTGTGCGCCCATACAGGGGTTAGGAATCTGAGGACGGATTATACCATCAATGTCAAGAGGAACCTCTGTGTTGTACTGGGCACGCTCGCAGAAGGTACCAAAGGACAAGTGCAAGTCATCATTGGAGATGAAGTATGGTTTCTCATTCATTGAATGGTTGTCCATACTATTGGTCTGCTGTAGGACTTGGAAAGTGTCTATCTCGTTTCCTCCCCAGTAAACGAGTCTGTGCTCTGCCGAGGAGTAGTAGTCATTGTAGTCAGAATTGGCGACGTTTGCTGCCAATTGGACGTAGTATGCATAACCGGCACTGATATTAGAGAAGATGTTATTCATAATGTATATGTCAGAACTTGTGGTTCCTACATACATCGCCTTGGAGTTCTGACCCTGCGAACCAGTACCGGCATAAACCTGACAAGAGTTAAAGTAAGCATTAACCCAATTACTACTATCAATCGAGATACCAGACGATGTACCATTGTTGCCTCCATAGATTGCACACATATTATTATGAATGTGGCTTCTGGTTGCATTCGAGCCAACAATATTAACAATCTTGATACCCGTCTTTGCGCCTGTGAAATTGTCATTGATAGAGATAAAGTTGCGTTCGATTGTGGCAGGTCCGTCGTGTTGAGCAACAAGGATGCCTGTCAGTGCCTTACCATTTGAGGAGGCACCTGTGCGTATGTGGTTGTTGACAATATATACATCATTGACTTTACGCATATAAACGCCCATAAACATAAAATTCCGGATGGTATCGTTAGTGATGTAGACGCCCTCGGTTGCACCTGGGTCGGTCACGGTACTTCTAACAGCATAGTAACCGCTGTCCAAAATAGAGTTTTCAATGTACAAAGCATTTACGCCCTGGCCAACGATAACGCCTGATGCATTAATGTTGTTCAAGCCTCCTTTGACACGAATTTCATCATTCCTGAAATGAAGCTGTCTTGAGTTGGCAATAGATATAACATTAGAGTAGTTGCCCGTGCCTCTTCCCAAAAATGTCATCCATTCGAAATTGATAAATTCGGCACCATCAATATTAATTACATAATTATTGGCATTCGTAGGAGCGAATCGCAATACCACACTATCACGATAGTTCTCAACACCCTTAAATGTCACCTGATTGATTGCCGAAGAGCCGTCAATCGGTCCAAGAACAAGTTGTTCATTGTATGTACCTTTTTCCACATTGAAGATCACGGGTCCGTCAATACCAGCATTGTTCAATGTATCTATTGCTGTAGTGAAATTAGCAAACATTCCATTGGGTCCAATTGAATAATTGCCAGCGCAGAAACGGACATTAATCATTCGCGAAACCGTGTCGTTTGAATGTACCGTATCACCAGCAACTGTTACAATGGCTTTTAACGTGTGACGTCCAGGAGTAAAGAGATGACGGGCAATTGTAACATCCTGTGAGACACCATTGTCAAGACTTGTTGTCCCATTATAAACATCGTGTATATTGTCAATCCAATAATCAACCGTGTAGGATGTGAGAGTCTGGATACCCATATTCTTCAATTCCACGTTGATATTGGTACTGTCACACGAAGTATACGGCACTGTATCTGCTGCACACCACGACAAATATGCATCGGCAGCTGGTGTGCCTGTAACGGTAACATAAATCGGCCTTGCAGGTCCTTCGCAGCCATAGCCCACGAAACCGAAGAGAACATCGGGACGATTGGCGGAGCGTGTTCCGTTACCAGTGAACGATACAAGCTCATCGTTGTCGTCATTCTTGTAAATAACCTTATTGTTACCAGCTGCAGTATAACGTATTTTTGACCCCTGCGTGACAATTGGGTCAATAGAACGCGTTATCTGTACGACTACATTATCCGTACCATTCCACTGGAATGCGGATTGAAAATTATGTGTTATCCACCCTTTGGCACTATTTGTAAGCACCAATGTATCTGCACTATAACACTGCGTCACAGGTAACCAACCGTTATTTGCAGTGAATGTAGTCTGAGAAGTAGAGCCTAAAGATATAGTGTAGTCTGTGAAAGTAATAACACCATCAGGCGACATTATTGTATCCAGATAGAACGACACTGTCTGAATAGGACCAGGCTGACAGCCTGCATCGGCAAGCTCACTGGCCGTGAAAAGATACTGTTCCTTAACATATTTCTTCCTTGGGTTATACGGCGACGGGAAAGCTGTAGCCGATGCCAATGATGCCAATGTTCCGATATGAGTGTTTTCTATGTGAGCACCAAAGGTGGTTACATAGAAAGTGTCGTCGACATACATATGGCCGGTAGTATAAACATTGCACGTGTCAAGAGGCATCATATTACGGTCATACCAAGCCAGAGAATCGGTTGGTGGCGTAATGGACTGCATCGTAAGCATACCATCATATTCAACCGTATCGTATTGTTTCACATTTGCATAAGCAGGCATAAACAACGAAGTAAGAGACAATCTTACAGTGTCGTTGAAACCAGCATTGTCAACATCCACTTTCTCCACCCATACTGTGACATCAAAATCAACTGATGCCGATGCTACAGTAAAATCTGGTATTGTACTAAAAGTATGAGAAATCGTGGAACTTGCTCCAACACCGGCGGTTAATGTGTCGCATCCTGTTTGTAACACGGGAGCCTGGCCGCTGTACTGCGGATGGCCATCCACGCGGTAATGCACAATAATCTGTCCACTGGGATATGCACCACGGTTATGAACGCTAACTGTAATTGGTGTCTGCGTCATACCACATCCACCATCAAGGTTAAGATTATCCACTGCCATATCAACGTTCGGCAAGTTAATCAGGTGGATATGTACTGGAGCGACATCACCAAGGCATCCGTTGTCGTAGAAGCGCACAAGGTTTTTATTAGGTCTACCCAGTGACATCCTGTGCGAATCATCTGCTATCTGCCACAGCAGGTTGGATGCTGTCAACGAAGATGGATATTGCGGCCAACTCTTGCGGTAAATACCTGCGGTAGGTATACTGTCAACCAGCATAATGCCTTCACCAAACCAAGATGTGTTGGGAACATTCTTGTTTGTCCATTGTGTCTGGCTGGTTATCTGGTTGATCGCCACAGCGTCTTCTATCACACCATTATGTCTGTATATTATACCTATATTAAGAGTCTGCGACGGAGCATTGAGGGTAATACCCGACGACATAGTCACTGTTGAATCCGAAGTGTTGACACCAGTTCTGTATTGCAACACAAGGCACTGACCAGGTTGTATAGTAACATTCGGAAATTTGTATGTTTTGTTGTTGTAGTTGTTATTGTTGCTGACAAACATCACAGTATCGTCTTTCAGATTGACCGGATAGTCACCAACATTAGTAAACTCAATAGCAACAGCAGTCGACGAGTTCATCCACAACGGCATAGGATATGTAACACCTGGCTGATTCTGCTTAAACTGGACCTCGGTTATTTTAATCAAACCGTAATCACGTTTCTGACGGATATAGAATGTTGTATCAGTGTAAAGCGGGTCAGTCACAAAAGTATTGCCTCTCCAGATGGGCGTTGTACTCTCTGGTGATACATACCAATAGACCTCGGATTTATGCTGCGTACTTGCAGTGTAAACATTAGAATACCAAGTCTGCAGTCCGTCAACAGCTGTGACCGATGCCGGTACGCCATAGTCCGAATTGACATTGATACTGTTTGGAGCCGGAGCGTGATAATGTGACGTTACCGTCATTGAATTTGTATCGTTGGCCGGGTTAGGGTCAATAGTCGATGTCAGCCAAGCATACAGAGAATATGTCGTATCCAGCATACCATTCGTTGGGAAAGGTATGGTCATCGTTGTGTTCAGGATGATAGTGTCAAGCGCAGGAATAACACGGTTTATAACCATATTGCTTGATGCACCAGGAGTCAACACTCCAGGTGTGGTGCTGCGCGAAACCGACAATTGTATGTTAGTCGAACTCGTTGAAGGATCAAAGGCATTGATGCCACTGTTCTTTATAACCACACGCAGCGGAGCAGCGGTCGGAGCCTCACAATACTCGTCATACGGTTCAAGAAATTCTAAAATTTCGAAATCATACGGCAGCGACGAGAACTCGAAAGCACCAAGGCAGGGGGCTAACGGATCACGCGCCGTACCATAAATGTCCGTTGACACATCGTCGAAATGTACAGCGTGTCCCTTGACATTCTGGCTGTATGAACGCAAGTCTGTAGGAGTACTGTTCAAATAAGCAGGATTTACAGCCTGCGAGTTGGCATCTGTCGGGCAATGTGTCTGCCAGTTTGTAAAAGAGAGGCAGTTGATACCATCGTATTTGTTCAGCAACGGGCCTCTTGAATAATAGATATTATATCCTATATTATTAGTTGCATCCTCGGTGGGAATGTAATTGAACGCGAAGTTCAATGTATCAAAGCAAGCCACAATATTGTTATAGAACATACTGTTTTCCAGCACACCGCCACCGAATGTAGCAGCAGCTATACCACTGCGCGTCGGAGCGGTCATCTTCACCGAGTTATACAGAATCTTGGCATAATTGGCAGTAATGATATTGAGCGGAGTGGTAAGCATATTGGATGTGCCGTCATCATTGCTGACAAGCATATTATTGGCAATGATAGCATAGCCAGTGGCACTACCGTACAACTGTGTGGCACCTATACACGAAGCTCCCGAAGTGACATACACCGTGTTGCGTGTCACCTTTGTTTCACCGCTACAGTCTTGCAGCAGGATGGCATAACTTGAGTTGGCATACACTTCATTGCAGTTGTTGCTGTCAACTACAGCGTCTATCTGGTTACGGATAACCATACTGTTGGTACCCTGATGTTGGAAGGAATTGCCTCTTACAATACTTCCGTGTGCCATATTGTCCTGAGCTGGACCAACAAGGCTTATACCCATCGTACCGCGATTGAAGGTACATCTGCTGATTACCAGAGAATCTGCACCGCCTGAATAAAGCAATGCCGAAGCAGCCATATAAGATTCAGACATCGAACCGCCCTGAACCTCACTGAATGTACAGCTGTCAAACTGGCATCCTACACTGTTGGTACCCATACGCACCAGATAAGTCACAGGATTGCTGGCTGCATTTGACCAGAAGTGTATATTCTTGAAATGCACGTGATGTGTACGCTGCAGATTGACAAGCGAATTGACCGACGAAGTATCGTGCATTGACGATACAAAAGTCACTGCACCTGAAAGCGGTTCAAAACGCACATAGTTGGTTGCCGATATACCAGGAATGGCAGGGAACGTGTGAGGCAAATAATAGCCTGGAGCCAGCTTGACTGTCAACGGACCGTCAACACCGCACTGGCTCAGTGCATACAGCAGTTTCTCCAACGACTGATAGTCAGGAGTCGAGCCTCCGACAACACGCGTACCGTGCATTGGGCCATCGCAAGCAATAAAACGTGTCCACAATGTATCATTGAACGGCTCGTGGTCACGATAACGCACGCCAGCTGCTAATACCGAGTCGTCTACCCACGCAGTCATCTCGTGATATCCAGCGGCGTATGTCTGCGTAGTGTTAATGGTAACGTTTGCCGTTCCACCACCTAACAAAACACCCGACCAGTCAAAATACTGATGGGCTCCATTATCAACACTGTAATAAATACGTACAGCATTGATTGTCTGGGTTCCATAGTTCTTCAGTGTCACGATCACGTTATTGTTAATATTCGCCACAGCCGGCGTCGTATCATTAGGATAGTTGAATCCACTGATACCGCAGTCATACATCAGCGGTGCATTGGCATTGGCCTTGAGCGTGAAATTCGGGCGATTCAAATCATATTCGCCGTTGACAAAGTAACTGCCAAATACATCAAAATCGTACGAAGCAGGATAACCCTTCTTAAGCGAACCCTTTCTCAACACCTGGGGTGTACCATATTGATATGCACTTATCGTTCTGACATTGACTGCCGAGGGGTCACTGCTCGTATTGTCGCAATAAATTGTGATACCCAAGCCCTTACCTGCGTAGAAGAAAGTATCTTGCAGGTTAATGGTACCCAACGTCTGGGCGTTTTGGGTTATTACAAGCGACGAGTCGTACACCAGCTTCTGGAAATCCGTTGTAAAGTCACTGTACTGATTGAAACTGAAATCATTGTCGACATTCCTCATTTTAATGACCAGACGGTTACGCGTAGAGTTGGTTATATTGGCCGCCACCGGAAAACGTATCTGCGTTATTGCACCGGCCTGAATCTTAAGGGTGCCCTGCGGACCGATATTTGTATATTGCGGACCGAAATACTCAGCCATCTCTGCACTGTCATACACCATTTCACACTTAAAGTCTCCTAAATTGGAAAAAGGTAACGACGTCGATGTTCCCGTAGAAAACAGGCTTATTGAATTATTCGATTCCCTACCGCGAATACACTTGTATTGCTGCCACGTCGTCATATCCGACGGGAAACTTGTCATATTGTGGTTCAAAGAGTTATCCTTACCAATCATACGCCACTTCACAATCGTATCATATCCACAGAAAGGCAGGTAGGTCTCGTAGCGGCCTGCCACCCCCTGCACCGGTGTCATCGTCGTGCGACGCACAACCCCGTCGCTGCCAAGCTGATAGTCCACATAAATCGAATCCGGGCACATTCCCTGCGTCAACGGGGTGGAGAAATCAGCCGCCAAGTGAGTGCTACGGCTGTTGGGGTATAGTCCCAGGTCGGGATAATCCACCATTGTTACCACAGGCAGAAGCATCGAGTTGGGGCTGCACTGCACCTTAATATTGTCCAAATACCAACCTGCATTTGTTGCTCCTGCATCAGCACGGCGCGAGTTCAGGCGGAAACGAATCAACACCTTCCTTTCTGCCAGAGTCACGCCGGTCAACGAAGTGGCAAATTTGAAACGCTCACGTTTCCACCACGTATTGTTGACTGTCGTACCCATCCACGTTGAATACGATTGCATTGAAAACGAGTTCATTCCGACAAAGTCGGCGCTACCACCGCCCCACGAGTTGTCATAATGGTCGTTGCCTGTCAGCGTAAGCCATTGGGCATCGGTCTGGCTGGCCAGACGAATCTGGATAGTGGCGACTTCAAGCACACTGGAACTCGTCGTAGCATCGACATCGCAAATGTGCATAAAATCCAGATAGAAATGCTGGAACGACCCATTGTCGGTGAAGTCGAGAGTGTCAAGCATAATGATAACCTCTCCACTCGACGAATGCGAAAGCTTGAGCGAGCGTTCGCCTGACGACGCTACTGTCGTCACTGGCACTGCCGACCCTTGAACAACAGTGTATGACGAGGTCTCACCTGTTGCTTCAAATCCTTGTTGGTACTTTGTTACAATCTGACCCTGCGACGTAAATGCAGAAATCAGAAAAATCAGCCCCAATAACAATGATGTTTTTTTCATATAATAACTATTTTATTTTATTCTATATCATACATTTGCATTCAACATAAACACCGCCAAAAACAGCTTTGGCAGCATAAAACCAACATACAAAGTTACACAAAAAAAACATTATAAAAATCTTTTTTGATAAAATTATATATAAAAAGTTTAAAAAATATTTTATCGCATTAAATTTCAACTCCTTACACAACACACATTCTCATCTTGTCAGCACATATTCCAAAACCGCACCGTCATACACTCGGAAAAGAGCGTCTCAATCCTATAAGTGCATTTTCAGGCACAAAAAGTTTTAAAAATTCAGTTAAAAATTCATAAAAAACACACTCTAACCCTTAGCAGCCTGGTTATCAAACACATTTATAAAGCAAAAAAAACACCACACAAAAACAGTGCGGTGTTTTGAAGTTGTATGTTTATAGCCGTGACCTATTTCACGTTGCGTTGACGCATCATCTCATACATAAAAACACCTGCGGCCACCGACACATTGAGCGACTGGACATCGCCACAAATCGGCAGGCGGGCCCTGACATCCGACAGCTTGAGCAAATCGGATGAAATACCCGTATCTTCCGAGCCCATTATAAGCAGCATTGGTCGCGTAAAATCCACTGACAGATAGTCCGTTGCCCCCTTCTCCGTTGCGGCGCAGACCGTAAGTCCCGACTGGCGGGCCAGGTTGAGGACCGTCTTGAAATTCTGCTCACGGCATATCGGCATCCTCAGCAGGGCACCCGACGAGCATTTGATGGCATCCTCGTTAATCTGAGCACTGCCACGGTCGGGCACCACAACGGCATCGATGCCGGCACACTCGGCCGTGCGCACAATGGCGCCCAAGTTGCGCACATCGGTAATATGATCCAACAGAAGGATAAACGGTGTCTTGCCGTCGTCCAACAGGCGCTGCAGCAACTCTGCAAAATCGCAAAACGCTATGGGCGAAATAGTAGCCACCACACCTTGATGGTTACTGTCGGTCATTCTGTTCAGCTTCTCGGCCGGCACATACTGCACCGGCAGGCCCGCCTCACGTATCATAGCCCTGAGCTCCTGTGCAAGTTGGCCTTCCAAGTTGCTCTGCAGCATTATTTTATCTATCTGCTTGCCTGATGCTATTGCCTCCATTACCGGACGCATTCCGCACACTATCTGAAGCTTCTCGGGCTTGCTATGTTTCACGTGAAACGATTGGTTTTCATCCCTTTCTCCACGCTCGGCACGGCTGTGGTCGCCGAAACGGTAGTTTCTCTTGTCCTGCTTATCCTTGTTTACTATCATACAAAAAAAAAAGATTTAACTGATTCAACACTCGACGCCACCGTCCTTGATGGTTATCTGACGGTCGGACATCTCTGCCAACTCGCGGTTGTGGGTCACAATGACGAAAGTCTGGCGGTAGTGGTCGCGAAGCCTGAAGAAGAGTTCGTGCAACTCGCGCGCGTGGACCGAATCCAGGTTGCCCGACGGCTCGTCGGCAAGCACCACGGCGGGATTGTTCATCAGTGCCCTGGCCACCGCCACGCGCTGCTGCTCGCCGCCCGACAGCTCCGAGGGCTTGTGGCCGGCACGGTCCGCCAGGTTCAGGAACTCCAGCAGCGACATTGCTTCGGGCTTTGCCTGTTCCATCGTCCTGCCGCCCACCAATGCCGGCATACAAACATTCTCCAATGCGGTGAACTCCGGCAGCAGGTTGTGGAACTGGAACACAAAGCCGATATTCTGATTGCGGAACCGCGACAGCTCGCGCTCCGACAACCGCGTAATGTCGGTGTCTTTTACCCTCACCGTGCCGCTGTCCGGGCGGTCGAGGGTGCCCATAATCTGAAGCAGCGTCGTCTTGCCGGCACCCGAGGCACCGACTATCGACACAACCTCGCCCGGCGCAACTGTCAGGCTAACATCCTTCAGCACCTGCAGCGAGCCGTACGATTTGCATATGTTTTCAACCTTAATCATAAGTGACATATTTTTGTGGGGAGTTGGAAGGCAAGGGGTTAAGTGGCAATACAGAAGAAGTCGTCACATCCGTCCCTTAACTTCCCATAACTCCATTATACATACTTTTTCCCATTAAGAAACACTGTCTCCACCTTGTTCTCGCCATACGAGTAAGGCATATACTCATAGCTCGGAACAGGCTTGGTGATATAGAAGTTGGCCTTCTTACCGACGGCAATGCTGCCCACTTCGTCGCTCACACCCATAGCGTAGGCGGTGTTGAGAGTGGTGGCGTTCAAAGCCTCTTCGGGCGTAAGGCGGTAGCGGATGCAGGCCATCGAAAGGATGAGCTGCATATTGCCCGACGGCGAGGTGCCGGGATTAAAGTCCGAAGCCATAGCCACCGGCAGGCCGGCCTCAATCATCTTGCGTGCCGGCGAGAGCGGCAGGTTGAGGAAGAAGGCACAGCCAGGCAGGATGGTCGGCATCGTCTCGGTGCCCTTCAAGCACTCTATCTCGGCGTCGCCCATCTGCTCCAAGTGGTCGACCGATATGGCACCGTATTTCACGCCCACCTGCACGCCGCCCGAGACGGCCATCTCGTTGGCGTGGATCTTGGGCCGCATACCGTGTTTGATGCCAGCCTCCAATATGCGGGCGGTGTCCTCGACGGTGAAAAAGCCCTGGTCGCAGAACACGTCGACAAAGTCGGCCAGCCCTTCGTCAGCCACACGTGGAATCATCTCGTTGATCACCAAATCCACATAGTCCTCCTGGTGCCCGCGATACTCCATAGGTATGCCGTGGGCCCCGAGGAAGTTCGACTTGATGGTCAGAGGCGAAGTCTCCTTAAGGCGGCGGATGACACGCAGCAGCTTCAGCTCGCTCTCAGTCGACAGGCCGTAGCCGCTCTTTATCTCGATGGCGCCGGTACCCAGACGCATCACCTCCTCAAGGCGCTGCCAGGCCATATCATAAAGCTCCTCCTCCGAGGCCGCCGCCGTCGCCTTGGCCGAGTTGAGGATGCCTCCTCCCCTCTTGGCTATCTCCTCGTAGCTGAGGCCGCGTATCTTGTCGACAAACTCGTGCTCGCGCGAGTTGGCATAGACAATGTGCGTGTGCGAATCGCAGAACGACGGGAAGACCATACGTCCCGTGGCATCGATCACAAGATCCGCGCCGCTTTCCGCTTTCCACTCTCCGCTTTCCGCCTCCATCGTTCCGAAGGCCTTGATCTTATCGTCCTCAATAAGCAAATAGGCGTCCTTGATGGTCTCCAACTGTGCCATCTCTTTACCTTGCTTGCGCAACTGCGGGGTGCTCTCCACTCCCACCAGTTCCTTGATATTCTTAATCAGTGTCAGCATATTTCTCTTTTTTTGATTCTAAATTTGTGCGGATTGCAAATCCTTATATTAAGGTGCGTCGGATTACAAATCCGCCGCAACGTTTTTTTATTAGTGTCTGCATATCTATCTGTTTTCTATAACTTCCGTAGCAGTTCTTTGGCATTTTCAAAACCTTTGTCGGCTGCCTTCTGGAGCCAGCGGCGGGCCTCGCTCAAGTCTTTTGACACACCTTGTCCGTTCTTATAGCAAAGCGCAAGGCTATACTGCGCAACGGCACGCCCCTGCCCGGCGGCCTTGCGGTACCAACGCACCGCCTCGCCGTAGTCCTGCGGCACGCCATAGCCATTCCGGTACATATAGCCAAGGTTATACTGCGCAGCGTCATACCCCTGCTTGGCGGCCTTGAAGTACCAACGCACTGCCTCGCTGTATTCCTGCGGCACGCCATAGCCATTCTGGTACATAAAGCCAAGGCTATTCTGCGCGCCGGCATATCCCTGCTCGGCGGCCTTGTGATACCAACGCAACGCCTCGCTGTATTCCTGCGGCACGCCATAGCCATTCTGGTACATAAAGCCGATGTCGTTCTGTGCAGCGGCATACCCTTGCACTGCGGCCTTGCGGAACCACAGCATTGCCTCACCGTAGTCCTGCGACACGCCATAGCCATTCCTGTACATATCGCCAAGGTTATACTGCGCAGCGGCGTCCCCCTGCTCGGCGCCCTTGCGATACCACAGCACCGCCTCTCCGTAGTCCTGCGACACGCCAAAGCCTTTTCGGTACATAAAGCCGAGGCTGTTCTGCGCAGCAGCATTCCCTTGCTCGGCGGCCTTGCGGTACCACCGCACCGCCTCGCCATAGTTCTGCTTCACGCCATAGCCGTTACTGTACATATTGCCGAGGTTGCACTGCGCACCGGCATTCCCCTGCTCGGCGGCCTTGCGGTACCACCGCACCGCCTCGCCATAGTCCTGCGTCACGCCATAGCCAATCTGGTACATAAAGCCGAGGCTGTTCTGTGCACCGGTATATCCCTGTTCGGCGGCCTTGCGGTACCAACGCACCGCCTCGTCATAGTCCTGCGTCACGCCATAGCCATTCCGGTACATAAAGCCGAGGTTATACTGCGCAGCGTCATATCCCTGCTCGGCGGCCTTTCGGTACCATTCTACCGCTTTCTTGTACTGCTTGGCATCGTAATATTCGTTCCCTTTGCGGTACATCTCCTGCAGTTCCTCCTGCGTGTGGCGGCGTGGGGACTGCGGTGCAGCCTGCACACGCCGCTGGCGGCCCAGCAGACGGAGCACGTCGTCGACCAGCACAGAGGCGATGGGGTGCTCGTGCATTGTGCGCCAGTTGGTGCTGGAGAAGAGGAACTCTACCTCTTCGGGCAGAACGCTGCCATCGATGATGTAGGGTAACAGCTTCTCACCTCGTTTCTTGTTGAAGGCGAAGACTATTTCGCGGTTGGTAACTGGCGACTGGTAGGCATTCTCGCTGGCCAGCAGCAGAAACACCTCGCTCTCCCTGATGGCGGGAGCCAACACCTTGGGAAAATCCATACCGCCGGCGATACCCTGCCGGTCGATGAAGTAACTGATGCCAGCGGCATCGAAGGCGGCGCAGACACGGTCGGCAATGACAATATCTTTGTGCGAATAGCTTATAAATACGTCGTATGTCATATCGTTATTTTTTACAGGTTAAGTATCTGCCAGTCTCCAGTTCCTTGATATTCTTAATCAGTGTCAGCATATTTCTCTTTTTTTGATTCTAAATTTGTGCGGATTGCAAATCCTTATATTAAGGTGCGTCGGATTGCAAATCCGCCGCAACGTGCAATTCCTCTGCAACGTGTCGGCATATTACTTCTATATTTTCATTCCCAATACTCTACTTCAAATTCTTTAATGCCGGCGGCATCCTTTTCATAAACAAGGAAACCGCGCTCGTCATATCGATAAAAAGCGTCCTCGAACTCCGACGGGTCTTCGGTATTGATCCAATGTTCCCGTCGCTCGCTGACGGTGCCGTCAGGACGGAATGATACGGTGATATCGGCTTCGTAATCTATGTCATACAGTTTCCCTGTCTGTGAAACAAGCTTCCCTTGCAAATCGTAATTGTAGTCGAGTGTGTCCCACGATTCATAATTGTAGGTCCTGCTGGCCACAACGCGGCGCGAAGCGTCATAGTACAACCGACGCTCATAACCGTCTTCGGCATCGCAAAGCTCGCGCACCAGATTCCCAACAGAGTCGTACTCGCGATATAAACGAACAGTGTCAACCCATTCATTGTTGTATTTGCAAAGATAGACAAGTTCGGTCAACCCGAAACGAGGATGGACCGTGCTCGAATATAATTGGTATTCTGTCAAACCAGCATAATGCCCGCCGAAAATCTCACTCTTGTAATACTCCACCGTGCCGTCAGGAGCATACACGAGACTGTTCCTTCCGCTCAACTCACGACGAGGTGTAGGATTGGCCGTGGAGCTTACCCATCGGTAACGCTCCTGAAGCGTGAGCCGCCCTTGTCTGTCGTAAACATTCCTGCAATTGGTGTCTGCATCATAACCGCGGCGGTCATAATGCTCCGTATAGCTTTTCTTTCGCTCGCCCGTCTGTGCGTTTATCGAATAGGCTTGAATGGTTTTGATATGATTGGTGGCTCTGTATGGCAGAAACGGCAGCTCCATATTCCTGCTTTGTCCCCAAGCAGGCAGGAGTGCCACTAAAAATGTCAATATCAGCCCCGCTTTCTTCATAGTCATCAAAACATTTCCTGTTGCGGACCTCCGGCCCTGAACTTGCCGAGATGCTGGTAGGCGAGCTGTGTGACCTCGCGGCCGCGGGGCGTGCGCATAATGTAGCCCTCCTGAATGAGATAGGGCTCGTAGACCTCCTCGATGGTACCGGCATCCTCGCCGACGGCGGTGGCTATGGTGTTGAGCCCCACGGGGCCGCCCTTGAACTTGTCGATGATTGTCGACAGGATGCGTATGTCCATCTCGTCGAGGCCGTTGCGGTCTACGTTGAGGGCCTGCAGCGCATAGCGGGCTATGTCGAGCGTTATGGTGCCGTCGCCCTTGACCTGCGCAAAGTCGCGCACACGGCGCAGCAGCAGGTTGGCTATACGCGGGGTGCCACGGCT
>CAJOMZ010000008.1 GCA_905236645.1 uncultured Bacteroidales bacterium | reverse complement strand
AACGGAAAAAGAGCACCGATATTCGGTGCTCTTTTTCCGTTCGGTGCCGCGCTTGCATCCGCGGTTTGTGCGGCAGGTATTGGCCGGCGCACAACGGATTGCGGGCAGACTGCGTTCCGACTGTTAGTTGGCGCGGTTGTAGACCAATGGGAAGTTGATTACGTTTACAGTGTCCTCGGCCACATAGATGGGAAGTATGAATGTGATGGCGTCGGTGTTGTCGTCATAGGTGAAGGTGAGGTTTGCGACATTGCCGTCCTCATCCTCGCCTATGAGGTAGCCTGTATGCGAAGCGCCGTCGTAGGAGTATTCGTAGTCAATGCCCTGGATCTGCTGCAATTCGTCATTGCTGTCGAAGGCCCATATTTCGACGTCCTGCGAGAAGGTGAAGTGGGCGTATGTGCCGTCGAAGTTCAGATAGGATTGAATCACAGCGTCGTCGATACTGTCGACGCAACCGGTGTCGAAGCCAGTCAGTTGGGTAAGCAAGTCTGCAATGCTCACGCTGCAGCTCCAGTCGGTGTTGTGCAGGTCGGAAGTGGTCTTGACAGCCGTGTTGGTAACTTCGCCGTTCGTGTTGTTGACAGGAGTAACGATGTTCTCTTCTTTCTGGCAGGCGGTCATTGCCAGTGCCAATGTTGCGATGGCAACGATAATGATGTTTTTCTTCATTTCAATGATTGTTTAATTGTTAGTTTTGATTGTTTTCACTTATAAGGGCGTAAAAAGCCGCCGGAAAACTACAAGGTGAAGAAAAAATTTTTAGTTGGTGTGGCTTTCGAAGCCGATTACAGTATAGTCGGCATTGTCTATGCGCGAGATGATCATTGTCTGAAGCGAGACCCAGTTGATGTTCCAGCAGCCGCCGCCGGGGAGCAGGGTGCAGCAAAGGTTGCCGTCGGCATCGATGGACCAGGAGCCGCTTTCGGTGGCGCCGCCGCCGGTGTGCGTCACGGTGCCGTCGTCGCTGAAGTCATAGATGTCTCCTATATTCTGCGCAGAGTCAAGAGAGCTCTGGACAAAGGCCAGTTCCCACACGTTGGATATGGCGCTCTCGCTGACCGACGTCAGGTTGAGCACCAGATACTCAGTGCTGTCGTCCAGTTGGCGCGTCTCTATGGTTCCGCAGAGGGTCATAGTGTCGCCGCCGTCATATTTGCTGCCGCACAGCATAGTATAGCCGTGTTTCTCGAGCACCAGCAGGGTGTCGTCGCTGATTTGCAGTGCCGGCACAAGGGCTATGACCGTCATTCCGTAGTCGTCGACAGGCATCTCCACGCAGGTAAGCACGCCGGTATAGCACTCGTTGTCCTCTTGCGTAAGCGGTATGGTCAGGTACGCCACGCCGTTCCACCTGCCAGTGCGGTCGTCATAGCTCACGCTGACGGTCTTTCCCTCTTTCTCCATAGCCTTCATCCAGCGCTTCAGCTCATTGCGGTCGGAGGTGCTGATAGACGGGGCTTCCTTCGACGCCACAGAGCTGTGGTTGCCGAGGCTGTAGAAGGCCACCTGTTCGCCCGACATCGCATAGTCGCAAAAACTCTCGAGCAGGGCGTCCCATTCGCTGTCGCCATTCACGGTGCAATGCAGTTCCTGGTCGCCGACGGTATAGATTATCGTGCGTTCCACGGTGACATCTTGTATCGGCTTGTTATCTTTTTCTCCGCAGGAGGCGAGGCCGGCAACGGCCAGCACCAAAGCAAAAAATTTGAATATCCTGTTCATTTCTTTTGATGTTTATTTATGTATGTTGTTCAATTGATAATCCAAAAGGGCATCGTATTGCACCTCGTTGTCGATACGGTAGATGCCCACCGTGCGGCGCTCGGGCAGGGCCACCACGCGCAGCACCGCGTTGCCGTCCCACGACGTGCGTATTGAAGGCTGGTCGATCGGAGCCAGCCACGATGTGGAGCCGCTGTCGCTGCGTATGTCGAAGTCGGCGACTATCTGCTGCCAGGCGCTGTCGTTGTCGGCAACGAGCATCACTACATCGACGCTCACCGTGTCGCACAGCTCGAAACCAGTCACCTCCGCCACAGCCAGATCGGGTTGCGAAGCATACTTGCGGTATATGTCTCCGGGCTGTTCCCCAGCCCTCGACGAGCATCCGACGAGCATCGCCAGTTGCAGAAGAGGTATCAATATCAGTAGAATACGCTTCATATACATTCCTTTAAACAGTCATCAGTATTTCCGATGTAAGGCTTACCCATTGCGCTTCGGCAATGTCGCCGCGGTTGCAGTACACCTTGCCGTAGCCGCTGTGGTGGGGCAAAAGCATCGGTATCGCCACAGCCATAATCACGGCCACGACGACCGCCAGGCCCGAATTGCGGCGTTGCCTGGCGCGCCACGCAGGGTATTCCTGCGACAGCTTGGCGGCATAGCCTTCTGCCTCGGCCCGCTGCCATAGTCGGTCAAACTCATCATTGGTCATTGTTCGTCTCATATTTTGTCCACTTATAGAAAATAACTTCTCAGTTTGTCTTTCACACGTACCAGCCGCACACTTACATTCTTCACCGTCAGTCCGGTCTTTTCGGCTATCTCCTCGTAGTTGTACCCCTCGAGCTGCAGTTTCACAATGGAGCGGTCAGGTTCGTCGAGGAGCTCTATCCGTTCGTGCAACTCGTTGATCAAGTTGCGGTCGTCGGCTTCCCTGTCATAGTCGTCCGACAGAGAGTCAAGCTCACGGGTGCGCCTGAGGGTGTCGATCATAGCATTGCGGCTTATGCGCCACACCAGCGCTGCCTGCTGCGGCCCTGCCGACAGGGACAGTAGTCGCTCTCTGTCGCGCCACAATGCCACACTTGCATCCTGCAACAGATCATCAGCCTCGGCGCCTTTCCGGTCAAAATGGCGGCAAAGCGAGAACAGAAGTCCGTTGTAGCGGTGCAGCAGTGTTTCAAATGGATCCTTCGGCTTCACAATAATAATAACGCAAGGCAACTGTAAAAAACTACACTGCAGGCATAGTTTTTTTTGCCCCCACGGATCAAATCCGATTCAATATGCAAGTGGAATTCTACAGCCGGCTTTCCACCACCTGCCAGTCGACAATCTGCCAGAGGGCGGCGAGGTAGTCGGCACGGCGGTTCTGATAGTCAAGGTAATAGGCGTGTTCCCACACGTCGAAAGTCAGCAACGGGCAGAGGCCCATAGTGACGGGGTTCTCGGCGTTCTTCTGCTGCGTTACGACCAGCTTGCCGTCCTTGCCGGCACTGAGCCACACCCAGCCGCTGCCGAACAGCGTGGCGCCCTTCTGCTCGAACTCCTTTTTGAAAGCCTCCACCGAGCCGAAGTCGCGCTCAAGCAGCGCCTTCATCCTGTCGCCCATCGGCTTGGGGCTGTTGGCGAACTGCTCAAAGTACATAGCGTGGTTCAGCACCTGGCCGGCATTGTTGAACAGGCCGCCCTCGGCCTTGCACACCACCTCGCCGAGCGGCAGGTTCTCCAGTCCGCTGCCAGGCAGCATCTTGTTCAGATTGTCCACGTATGCTTTCAGGTGCTTGCCGTGATGGAATGAGAGGGTTTCCTTGCTGATAACCTCGCCGAGAGCCTCATAGGGCAGCTCAGGCATTGCAAATTGTCCGTTATTAGGCATAATGTCTTTCATAATTGCCTGTGTTTAAAGTTAATACACTTATTCCATTGCAGTGATACGAATCACTGTCTCGAACTGCAAAGATACGAACTTTTCCTGAATCGGCAAAAAAACATTATCGCAGCAACTCGTCATAATGGCGAAGATTGTCCTTCAGTTCACGTGTCAAGCGCATCTCGTATACGGTGTAGACAATGCAGACGACATAAACTCCCAGCACGGCAACGATGCGCCACGGAGCAAGATACTGCAGGTCGGAATAATGGAACGAATGTCCAAACAGGCGCGCAAACACAGGCATTCCGGCAGCGACACACACTGGTATGACAATGCTGAGCCCCCATAGCATCGAGCGTTTCAGGCATAACTGCCAGCGATCGGCAAAGCGTATCATTTCAACGGTTGGGGTGGTCAGAGGGTCGTGTCGGCGCAGAAGCACCATCCATACAGCGGTCCATACGCCAATACCGGCAAATACCAGATTGAAAATAATGTAGGGCACAGCCAGACGCCAACTACCAGCAAAACAACCTGCCCGCATAAGCACATAAAGTTCTGCGACACCGCATACTACAACTGATGCCGTTGCCTCCGCCACAAAACGGCGATGGGTTGAGGCAAGGTTGCGTTTCAACAGACAACTTACGGTTTCACGCTGCACACGTTCAATGTTCTGCAGCCGCTCGTCCTGACGGCGCCACATTTGTTCGATTTGTTCAAAAGATGCTTCCATTGTCTTTTTCATTTAATTTGATTAATTTCTGTTTTATACGCTCAATGCGTTTGCGGGCGGCAGCCTCGCCGACACCTGTTATCTGGGCAATCTGTCGCGACGGAATTTTGTCCAAATACAACATTATTAGCGACTTGTCTGCATTGTCCAGCCTGTCAATCAACCCATAGAGCCTGTCGTAGAGATCCTCCTGCCGGGTGTCGGCAAGCGTGGCAACCATCTCGTCCGAAAGCCGCACAATGACGGGCGCCCGTCGGCGTCGGCGCAACTGAGTTACTGCAGTGTTCAAAGCAACGCTGTAGACCCACGTGCCCTCTGTGCTGTCGCCACGCATCCGCCCCCAGCCCTGCCACAGGTTGCATACAATGTCCTGATAAAGGTCGCGCACGCTGTCTGGCTGGCGATCGGTAAAGACAAGGCACACCTTGAACACTATCCGTTCGCACCGTGCAAGCATTGCCATAAAATCCTGTTCGTTTCTTTCCATCATCGATATCCGTTTGCCCATATTAGTCGCAAAAGAGTCAGATTTGTGACATCAAAACGCAAAAAAAACTCCAAAAGTCTTTTGAACGCTGTCTCACTATTAACAACTTTTATGTTAATTCTATGAAAGCTTTATCAAAGTTTACTGAGGTAAAATTTGATAAGAATTTGGTAAAACTTTGGGTAAACTTTGGTAGGAATTTGGTATAAGGAAATCAGGGAGTTAGCATTTGCCGTTTTTAGGGGTGCTTTTAAGTTAAATTAACGTTTGAAATGTTAAAATCCCAAGCAAAACCAGCGCCAGATTCGAGTAAGTTTCGGGGTGGTTTTTTGAGAAGGGTGGCGGATATGCCACAGCAATATTTTCATCCTTTCCGGAAGGGGTGTAAAATTACAGGCATTGAACACGGAAACAACACAAAATCAGCGATGAAACCACATACAGAAACGGCTTGGGGCAGCGGGCGGAAAGAAAACCGCTGTTTGCGACAAAGTTTTTCTTTTCTTTTAACACATTGAGGGGCAATTTTTTGCGCAAAGACACGTTGTGGATAAAGATTAAATAAAACATTTTGAACTACCAATGGAAGATTTTTTTGTTTCCGGAATACAGCAAGTCGGCGTCGGATGCGTTGATATTCAGGCATCGTGGCGCTGGTATATAGATATGTTCCAGATGGATGTGCGCATCCTTGAGGACGACACGGTGGCCGAGCGAATGCTGCCCTACACGGGCGGCAAGGCCCAGAGGCGGCACGCCTGCATTGCCGTCAACCTTCAGGGTGGAGGCGGCTTCGAGATATGGCAGTACAGCGAGCGCAAACCGCAGCCGTGTGACTTCCGTGTGCAGGTGGGCGACCTGGGCATCTTTGCCGCCAGGATCAAGAGCCGCGACGTGGAGGCTTTCCACAAGGAGCTGGCCGCCAAGTATGACAAGGTGGGCCCCGTGGCGAAGATGCCCGACGGCAGGAAAAGCTTTGTGGTCGAGGACCCCTGGAGCAACTACTTCCAGGTGGTGGAGGACAGCTATGTCTTCATCGAACAGAAGCGCTTGGGAGGCGGCATCGTGGGCGCTACGACGGGTTGCACCGACATCGACAGGACCATTCCGCTCTATCGCGATGTGCTGGGCTACGACAAGGTGCTGTACGACGAGACGGGCGTTTTCGAGGACCTGAAGTATATGGCTGGCGGCGAGGGCCGCTTCCGCCGTGTGCTGCTGGGCAGCAGCAAAAGGCGCAAGGGCGCCTTCGTGCCCCTGTTCGGCGAGAGCAACATCGAGCTGGTGCAGGCTCTGGACCGCGTGCCGCGCAAGATATACGAGGGCCGCTACTGGGGCGACCCGGGATTCATACAGATATGCTTTGACGTGACCAATATGCGCGCGCTCGAGAAGCACTGCAACGCTCTCGGCTTCCCGTTCACGGTGGACAGCTGCAAGGGCGACGAGCATTTCGATATGGGCGAGGCCAGCGGCCACTTCACCTATGTCGAAGACCCCGACGGAACGCTGATAGAGCTGGTGGAGGCCCACAAACTGACGATACTGAAGCGTCCGCACCTGTACATCAATATGCTGACCCGCAACCGCGAGAAGGCGTTTCCAAAGATGTTTTTCCGCCTGATGGGGATGAACAAGGTCAAATTTTGAAAACTGAATTTTGAATACTGAATGGGTAATTTGGTTGACTATCTGAAACAGGATGTGCGCTCCGAGGAGGCGCTGAAAGCCTGTATGAACTGCGGTATGTGCACGGCGGTGTGCCCTGCGGCTGAGTTCTACGACTACGACCCGCGGCGCATCTGCGACACCGTGCAGCGCGGCGACGAGGACGAGATTGAGGCGCTGCTGAAGGGCGACACCATCTGGTTTTGCGGCCAGTGTATGTCGTGCAAGACCCGCTGTCCACGCGGCAATGTGCCTGGTGAGCTGATCACCGTGCTGCGACGTGCATCGCAGGAGCTTGGCTATTTCACCGAGAGTGAGAAAGGCCTGCAACAGAAGCAGTTGATGGGGAGTATCGAGAAGAATATTCTGGAAATCGGCTACTGTGTGCATCCCGACCGCGTGGACCCCGACTATCATCCCGAGCAGGGCCCCGTCTGGGAGTGGTATCGCGAGCATATCGAGGAGATTGCACCCAAGCTGGGGGCCAACTATCACGGCGACGGTGCCGGCGCCCTGCGCAGGATTTTGGAGGAGGATTTGAACGAGGTGCGCCGCATCTTCGAGGTGACGGGCGGTATGGAACTGAAGAAGAAAGTGGAGGAGGCATAGATGAAGAAGTTTGGATTTGAGATATCGAAAGGGCGCCAACTCAACTTCGACGAGATGAAGTCGGAGAAGGTGGAGAAGCTGCTGGAACTGGTGCCGTCCTACAAGTGGTGCATCGGCTGCGGCGGCTGCACGGCGGCGTGCACGGCGGCAGGGTTTACGGACTACAATATCCGCAAGATACACACAGCTTTCCTGCGCGCCCAGTATGAGGGCCTGGACGAACAGTTGAAGCGCTGTATGCTGTGCGGCAAATGCCTGCTGGTGTGTCCGCGAGGGGTGAACACAAGGTCGCTGATAATCAATATGAGGCGAATACTGGCGAATGTAGACACCGTTACGTGGCGGCCGCAGCGCGAGCTGAAATCAAAGAACGAAGGAGGCGGCAATGAATAGCGACAATTTCCATCTGTTTGTGCTGCCTTTTGTTGCAGGCGTGTTCTTCCTGCTGGTTTTCTCGGTGTGGAAATACTGGCGCTGGATAAGGGGGTTCGACAAGCTGCAACGCGCCAAAATACGCAAGAATATCTGGACGTGGCGTTTCCTGCCGGCCATCTGGGAGGCTTTCCGCGAGGGCCTGCTGCACTGGCGCATCACCAAAAAGAACTTCCTGCTGGGCTATATGCACCGCAGCTTGGCCTTCGGCTGGTTTCTGCTTATCGTCGTCGGAGCGGTGCAGGCACGGCTTGCCTTCCCCGACGGACACCCACTGTGGATAGCCATATTCTTCAATTACTTTGAGCCTTCGTACAGCATCGATTTCCCGCAGGCTGAGTTTTATGCCAACCTGATGGATGCGCTGCTGATCTACGTGCTGAGCGGCCTGTTCCTGGCAATGTTCAAGAAGGTGTGGTCGCGTCCGTTGGGTATGAAACGCACCACGCGCCATACGCTGATGGACCGGGTGGCTAAGATGGCCCTGTGGTGCATCTTTCCGTTCCGTCTGCTGTCGGAGGCCGCAACGTCGTCGCTCTACGGCAACGGCGGCTTTATGACACGCTGGCTGGGCAATGTGCTGTCGAGCCTGGGCGTGGCCGATCCTGCCTTTGAACTCACGTGCTGGATGCTTTATTCCATCGCTCTGGGCACCTTCTTCTGCCTGATGCCGTTCTCAAGGTATATGCACATCTTTACGGAGATTTTCCTCATCTATTTCCGCCAGCTTGGGGTGCGCGACAGCGACCGCAAGACGGGCTACACGATGTTTGAACTCAGTGCCTGCTCGCGCTGCGGCATCTGCATCGACGGCTGTCCGATGAACCGTGAGCTGGGCATAGTCAATATGCAGGGTGTGTATATGCTGCAGTCGGTACGCAACCTGGAACTGCAGAGGAACGCAGAGCCGATAGCCGAGAACTGCCTTATGTGCGACCGCTGCGTGGCCGACTGTCCGGTGAACATTGACCTGTCGGTTATACGCCGCCAGGTACGCATCAAGAACAAGGCTGCCATCGACAACAAGAACGGCTACGACTATCTACGCAACGTACAGCCTTTCAACTCAATAGGGCGTGTAGCCTATTTCGGCGGCTGTATGTCGCACCTGACACCTGGCATATCGCATTCGATGGAGGCTATCTTCAACGCCATCGGCCAAAAATACTGGTATATGGACAAGGACGAAACCATCTGCTGCGGCCGGCCGCTGTTGCAGCAAGGATTCGAGAATCAGGCTTTCGAGCTGCGACGCAAGAACACCGAGATGATTGTCAACAGCAAGGCGACAATGCTTATCACCTCGTGTCCGATTTGCTACCAGTCGTTTAAGAAAGAGTACAAGCTTTCGATACCTGTGATGCACCACACGGAATATATCAATATGCTGATTGAGAGCGGCAAACTGAAGCTGCGCAAGGACGACCGCCGTGTGACTTATCACGACCCGTGCGAGCTGGGCAGAGGCTGCGGCATTTACGACCAGCCACGCAACGTGCTGAAAGCCACAACTACCCTTCTGAAGACCAAAGAAGAGCGTGAGCACAGCCTGTGCTGCGGCTTCAACCTGGGCAATCCGCTACTCGACCTTGAACAGCAGACTGCCATTCGCAACGCCGCACGCGACAACCTGTTGGCTCCAAGGCCCGACACCATAGCCACGGCCTGCCCGATGTGCAAAAAGGCCTTCCAGCACGCCGACAACGTGCCCGTGAAAGACATAGCGGAAATTGTGGCCGAAAACATTATTAAACCTAACAATTAACGACTTATGGAGAAAAGATTTTGGAATGAATACCAGAAAGAGATAGCCGACGACCATTTCTTCTATGAGCGCAGCTGCATCCGCCAGACATTCTTCCCTGGCTCGGAGGCTGCTTTTCTGCGCATCCTGCGCGAAGAACTCGGCAAGGATATATGCGACAACCCCCACCAGCACACCTGTACGGGCATAGGCTACCACAGCGACGTGGTGCCCTTTGAGACCACTATGACCGTTGTGGCACGCCTGTTCTCATTGATGACTGAATGC
The DNA here is from genome assembly GCA_905236645.1 of uncultured Bacteroidales bacterium. GTDB lineage: Bacteria > Bacteroidota > Bacteroidia > Bacteroidales > P3 > Colimorpha. The sequence continues at coordinate 38,982 of CAJOMZ010000008.1, read as the reverse complement.
GGCTACGAGAACTATGTGCCGTCGTGCGTCACCTCGTTCGGCGTCTTCTCCGAGATGATTGAGAAATGGGAGAACGACCCAAAACTTCTTGAGCAGGCTCGCCAATACCTGTGGGAGGCCACGAAACGTGAGTTCAAGATTCCCAAGAATATTGTTCATCCGTCGGATGTCATCTATAAATTCCGCTTCGACCTGAAGCCCAAGATGAAGTACCAACTCGTAAACCGATTTACAGGCAAGCCGCTGCGTGTGGTGGAGCATATTGGTTGCCACTACGCCAAGATATTCCCCGAGCGCGGCATCGGCAAGGCCGAGTTCCCTTACGTGCTGGCAGGAATGATTGAGGCCTGGGGCGGCGAGGTTATAGACTATCCCGAACGCCGCCACTGCTGCGGATTCGGTTTCCGCCAGTATCTGGTGCAGGAAAACCGCGGCTATTCAATAGCCAACACCAAGAAGAAGTTCCAGTCGATGGAGCCTTACGAGCCTGATTTCATACTCACCAACTGCCCCGGATGCAATATGTTCCTCGACAAATGGCAGTATACGCTCGCCGAGATGGAACATAAGACCTACGACAAGGATGGCTACGGCATACCTGTGCTGACATACGAGGAACTGACAGGCCTGCTGCTGGGATATGACCCCTGGAAACTGGGCTTCCAGCTACACCAGGTGCAAAGCGAACCCCTGTTCAACAAGATAGGCATTGCATACAATCCTGACGAAAAATACAAAGGCATTTCAGGCCGCTTGCTGCCACGCCCAGCACGCCCCGAATGCCTGCGTCAAGACTAAAACCATTTAACCTTTAATACCAAACAACCTTTCAAACCTTCAAACAGAAATGAAAACAGTCTCTATAATAGGTGCCGGCCCTGCAGGAATTGAAGCCGCATACGTGCTTGCAAAACAGGGCGTCACTGTGTCCTTGTTCGAGAAATCGTCATCGCCGCTCAAGAATATCGCCGACAAGGCATTCCTTTTCCCCAACTTCGCAGCAGCGACCGATATCGTGGAGCAAATGAATCGCAAGCTCCTCAATTCAAATATCACCCAACACCTTGACACCGACATAGTAGGCCTTGTACACGAAGGCGAACAGGGATGGAAACTCACCGACAGCCGTGGCAACAGCTACTACTCCGACAATGTTGTTCTTGCAACAGGCTACACCCCCTTCGATGCCCGACGCAAAGAGGAACTGGGCTATGGTATTTATAACGGAGTGGTGACTTCGCTCGAAATGGAGAAGATGATACGCTACAGCCAGATTGTCAACTCGATGGGCGAGAAGCCCAAGCGCGTCGTATTCCTGCAGTGCGTAGGCTCTCGCGACGAGAAGTCGGGCAACCACTACTGTTCAAAAGTATGCTGCGTGACAGCCGTGAAACAAGCCATTGAGGTAAAGAAACAGTTGCCGGATGCTGAAGCCTACATATTCTATATGGACCTTCGTATGTGGGGACAGCACTTTGAGGAGATGTATCGCCAGTCGCAACAGGACTACGGAGTGCGCTATGTACGTGGCCGAATCTCGGAGGCGTCGGGCACATTCGACGGACGGGTACAGATTAAGGCTGAAGATACACTGATGGGACTCCCGCTCAAGATGACTACCGACCTGCTGGTGCTGATGGTAGGTATGGAGGCCTCGGAGGGTACACGCTGCCTCGCAAAGGCCGCCGGCATCTGCGGCGAATATGGCTTCGCACAGTCTGTCGATCCTCATCTGGGCGACAACCTCACCGGGCAACAAGGGCTTTACGTCTGTGGGGCCTGCAAACGCCCGATGTCGATTAACGACGTGGTGAACGACGGCCGCGCCGCCGCATTTGCTATACTGGAAGGTTAAGCCTACCAGTTCCAATAGCTCTCGTTATATGTGGCTGCCTGGTTAAGGTCCTCGTCACTCTCTGACGAGAACAAATCAAAGTTGAATACTGCATCGGGGGCGGTCCCGGCAAAACCCTGCTCAACGTGGAATGTGACCACGGTAAAAATGGGGGGGGTATATTTTTCTTTCATATTACGATTATTGTCTTTCCATATTCTTGGCATCAGCCCAGTAGTGTTCCATCTCTTCAAGCGTTAGATCCTGCAGCTTCCGACCCGACTTTTGAGCCTGTTGCTCGACATATTTGAAACGACTTGTGAATTTGCTGTTGGTGTGCGCCAGAGCATCGTCGGCATTAAGGTTTTCGAAACGGGCCCATTTCACGATGGCAAACATCAGGTCGCCCAGCTCTTCCTCGGCCTCTTTCTTTGCCTTTTCGCCCTCATTGTGGTAATTCTTCAGAGCCTCAAGAAACTCGTTGTATTCCTCATAAACCTTGGCCTTTGCCAATGATGTGTCGGGAAACTCAAAGCCAAAGCCTGATGCCTTCTCCTGTATGCGTATTGCCTTGATGAGCGACGGCAACGACTCGGGAACACCTTCGAGAACAGATTTCCTTCCTTCACGCATCTTCACCTTCTCCCACTCGGGTGTCTCGGCCTGTAACGGCGGATGTATGGCCCCCTCACGATCCGGCAGTGCTATATGAGGATGCCGCGAGACGAGCTTGCTGCAAATGCCGTCAATCACATCGCTCACGCTGAACTTGCCTTCGTCGTCGGCTATCTTGGCATAGAACACCAGGTGCATAAACAAGTCGCCCAGCTCCTTGCACATATCCTCATAGTTGCCGGCAAGGATGGCTTCTGACAATTCATACACCTCCTCGATGGTCAGATAGCGCAGGCTTTCAATCGTCTGCACACTGTCCCACGGGCATTCCGTTCTCAAGATGTCAAGAATGCTGCTAAGCCATTGAAAGGATTTCTGCTCCTCCGTCATACCTGTACAATCAATGTAAATACAACGGTATTTTAGCAATAAGTGGTGCTCATTCCCTTCGCTGGGAACGACACCACTCATTTAACTACCTATATACAGTCAATGATTACTTAAGACCCAGTTTCTTCTTTACGAGGGGCAGGATATCATCACTGTCTTGCTGGTAAAGCAATGCGCCGGCCGAAGTGTCGAAAACATAGGTGTAGCCGTTCTCCTTAGCCACATCACTGATAGCTTGCTTGGCGCGGTCGATAATTGGCTGGAGAAGCTCTTTCTCCTTGTCCTGCAGTCTCTGCTGGGCACTCTGCTGGTAGGTCTGTATGCGCTGATCCAAATCACGTATTTCCTGCTCTTTTGTGCTACGCAGAAGTTCGCTAAGCTGAGCCTTGCGTTCCTGATAGTCAGTGTATTTGTTCTGCAGTTCTTCCTGCATAGCCTTCAGCTCTCCCTCAAGGACCTTAACCTCTGCTTCAAAAGCAGCCTGGGCTGAATCCTTGCCGGGCATAATCTGCATCAAATCGGCAGAGTTGATGTGTCCGAGCTTGACGGTCTTCTGTGCAAATGCCGCTGTTCCGAAAGCGAACATAGCGACGAGTAGTAAAACTAAACTTTTTTTCATTATTTTAACTTTATTGGATTATTAATTTCTTTTATTGTTAATCATCAAGGCTTTCTCATTTCAGGGTTTGAAACCTCTTTCTTGCGGGTGGGCTGACCGGCATCCTTGTCCTCCTGGGCTCCCGAGCCCGGCTTGTAGCCCAGCATATCCAGCACAAGGTCACTCACATCGTATTTGGCATTGACATAAAGCAGCGTGGCCGAACCCGACTTGTCCAGAATAAAGGCATAGCTTTTCTCATTGGCAATGCGCTCAATGGCATTGTAAACACGGTCCTGTATAGGCTTCATCAGTTCAGCACGTTTCTTGTCAAGGTCGCCTCCCGGACCGAAATACTTGTTCTGCAATTCCCTGGCCTCGGACTCCTTGGCCTTGAGCTCATCCTCACGCTTGCGCTTCAGGTTGTCGGGCAACAGATAGGCCTCCTGCTGATAAGTCTTGTATAGGCGGTCTATCTCTTGGAATTTCTGTTCCAATTCCTTCTGCCAGTTGGCGGCCAGCTTGTCCAGCTGCGACTGGGCACGCGAGTAGTCCGGTATATTCGACAAGATGTACTCGGTGTTGACGCAGGCGTATTTCTGCGCGAAGAGCGCCAAAGGAAACAGCAAGGCTACAAACAGAAAGATTCTTTTCACGGTTTTAATCTCATTGTTTCGTTATCACTTCATTAATCTATACTCTGGTTAATGCTGAAATGGAACTGGCTGCCGCCGTAATTGCCGTCAAAGCCATAGCCCCAGTCTATACCTATCAGTCCGAACATCGGCATATAAAGCCTTATGCCGACACCTGCAGAGTTATAGAGCTTGAACGGCTGGAAGTCCTTTGCAGAGCTCCACGAGTTACCGCCCTCAAGGAAACCAAGCGCATAAATGGTCATCGCGGCACTCTCGATTATAGGCTGACGCAACTCAAGAGTGTAGCGGTCAAAGACCGATGCGCCGTCGTCCGGACTCAACTTATAATCCTGATAGCCACGCAGCGGGATAACCTCGCGGCCGTCAAGCACCCAAGCCGACAGGCCCGAGCCACCCAGATAGTAGCGGCCGAATGGCGACATACCGATATCCTTGTTGTAATAGCCCATATATCCAAAGCGGAAGCGAGCGTTAAGCACCACATCGCCAATGATATTGAGCATCCACGAACCACGCAGGTTCAACTTGTAGTATTCCAGCCAACGGTACTTGTCGGAAGCATCCATCGCCGAATAGTCCTTGCCGTTCATCAGCGAGTAAGGCGGCGTGACAAAGCCTTGCAGCGACACCTCCGAACCACTGCGCGGATAAATAGGCGAATCCAGCGAGTTGCGACTGAAGCCTATGCTGTAGACCAGGTCGTTGGAGTGGCCGTCGGTGAAATAAGGCGTCAGCGAGGTATAGTTGTTCAGCAGATAATGCTTGTACGACAACGACTGCGACATAATGAAATAGTCGTCCGGCCATTTCAGACGACGTGTCAGCGACACATTGGCACCGGTGATAGTGAGGCTGTAGTAGCTGCTGCTTTCCGTCGACTGCCAGAAGCCGTTGCTGATAAGGTTGTGCGAAATAGAGATGCCTAACGACTGCGATCTTTTGCCGCCAAGCCAAGGCTCGGTGAAGCCCGCGTTCAGGGCATAATAGTATCTGCCGTTCGATACAGCGTTGAGCATCAGCTTCTGGCCGTCGCCGGCAGGCAGCGGATGCCAAGCCTTCTTGTTGAATATGTTGCGTGCCGAGAAGTTGTTGAGCTGAATACCTATCTGGCCTATCAGCATACCGTTGCCGTAGCCGCCCTGCAGCTGCAGCTGGCTGGTCTGGTTCTCCTCCACCTTGTAGACGATGTCCACCGTACCGTCCTGCGGGTTAGGCTGCGGTATCGGATTGAGGCTCTCCTCCTTGAAGTAGCCAAGTGTCACCAGCTCACGACGGCTGCGGATCAGAGCGTCGCGGCTGAACAGGTCGCCGGGCTTGGTGTGCAGCTCGCGCATTATAATCTTGTCGTTGGTGATAGTGTTACCCTCGACGGTGACATTGCGGATGCGCGCCTGCTTGTCCTCGACAATGCGAATCTCGATGTCTATCGAGTCGTTCTCCACAGCCACCTCGACGGGCGTAGCCTTGAAGAACAGGTAGCCGTTGTCCATATACATCGACGAGATGTCCGTGCCGCTGGGGTTATAAGTCAGATTGGTCTCAAGGGTTGTCCTGTTGTAGGGGTCGCCCTTGTTGATGCGCAGGTGCTGCGCAAGCGTCTCCGACGGGTAGACGGTATTGCCCGAGAAGGTTATGTTCCTGAAATAGTACGGATGGCCCTCAAAGACCGTCACTTTAACCTTCACGCGGTCCTGACGTTTCTTCTTGCTGTCGGAAATCTTCAGGTCTTCAGGCGCCACATTCCACACCGTGTCCTTCACTATCCTGGCGTCGCGATAGCCCAACTCGTTGTAGTAGGTGATAATCTGCTCCAAGTCCTCGTTCAGCTCAAACTCGCGGTATTTCGAGCGGCTCCAGAAGCCCTTGGTCCAGACAAACATCTTCTTGCCATAGTGCACATCGTGGGTGTTCTTCATCTTGCGCAGCAGCTTGTTGGTAGCCACGCTCTCGTTGCCTTCTATGATCAGCGAGTCAATCTTCACCCTCTTCCCCTTCTTGATGTTATAGTTAAGTATCACATAGTTGCCCTTGCCCGAAGTGTCGGCAAGCATCTTGGTGGTTACTTCCGTGTTTGTGAAGCCCTTGTTCGCATAATAGGCTTTGGCCTTGTTGCTGGTGGTCTTGAGCACGTTTTCCGTCACCACGTCGCCCACGTGTATGTCGAACTCCTTGCCCAGCTTGTCGGCGTCGTTGCCGCTGATGCCTTCAAAATGCACCGCAGCCAGTTTTGGGCGGCCGCGCAGTACAATCTTCAGAAACACCTTGTCGTCCTGTATGCGGCTCAGCAGTATCTGCACATCCTCAAAGATGCCCTGGTTCCACAGATTGTCGACAGCAGTGGCTATCTTGTCGCCGGGCACCTTGACGACATCGCCCACCTGCAAGCCGGCCACAAGCAGAATCATTCTGTGGTCAAGCTTGTCTTCGCTGTCTATGGTGATGCCACCGATTTCGTATGTCTTGGGGGTCAGATAGTCTATATCATATTCCACCTCCCTGCCTATCACCACCTGGCCTTGAGCCGCAACGGTGGGCAGCAAGGCAAGGGCAAGCGCGGCAACGAATCTCAATATGTTTCTCATCGGTTGTTTCAAAGCGTAGTTTAGTCTATAAGTAGCAGTAATAACTGAAAAATTGCATTATTATTGTTGGACACTCCTTTTTTTGTTTCATTTTGCCACCTGCTCGCCGGTCTTGCCGAAGCGACGCTGGCGGTTCTGATAGTTAAATACAGCCTCGTAGAAGTCGCCCTGCCTGAAGTCGGGCCACAGCAAGTCGGTGAAATAAAACTCCGTATAGGCCATCTGCCACAGCAGGAAATTGCTCACGCGCAACTCGCCGCCCGTGCGTATCAGCAGGTCGGGATCGGGCATATCTCTCGTGGCAAGGTATCTACGCAGCGTCTCCTCCCCTACTTCCTCCTGCCTGAGCCGTCCGGCCTCCACGTCGGCCGCCACAGCCTTCAGCGCCTCTCCTATCTCCCACCGCGAGCTGTAGCTCAGCGCCAGCACAAGCGTTGTGCCCGTATTGGCGGCAGTGTCGCAGCAACACCTCTTGATCGACTCGCGCGAAGCCTGCGGCATCCTCTCCACATCGCCTATCGTCAACAGGCGGATATTGTTCTTCATCAGCGTGGGGGTCTCCTCCTCCACCGCCTTGATCATCAGCTGCATCAGGCCGTCCACCTCTGCCTGCGGACGGTTCCAGTTCTCGGTCGAGAAGGTGTAGAGCGTCAGGTATTCCACGCGCAGCCTGGCGGCAGCCTCGACAGCGTCGCGCACCGCCTGCACAGCACTCTGATGGCCGAACAGACGAATCTTCGACTGCTTCTGCGCCCAGCGCCCGTTGCCGTCCATTATGATGGCCACGTGGCGCGGCACCCGGCCCATATCTATGTCTTCTATCGTTTTCACCTTGCTTTGTATTTGTGTATTGTCCCTTTAACTCCTCTTAACTCCCATCGGCATCACTCGTCTCCTACAAATCCCTCTTACTTGTTGTCGCACTTCTTCTTCAGCATCCAGCCGAAGATGTAGTCCAGCTTGAGCGTAATGTTCACGTTGAAATAGGCAAACCAGTCGTCGAGCGAATCGTCGCCACGCTTGATGCCTGCGGCATTGACATAGCCCGGTTCCACCTCGCCCGAACGGTCGGCAAGGCCTGCGGCAAGCTCGCCGGCGACATACGTCAGCTGCGCATTGTCGACATAGGTCGTACTGACATCGTCGATATAGTCGGTCCACGACTTGCGGAAACCATACTCGGCACTCAGCGTCAGCGACTTGCTTGGATGGTATTTGAAGCCGATGCCGAACGGCATCGACAGCTGCTTCAGCGTGTATGGCGTGCGTTCCGGGGCCAGCGACGTGCCCTGCCCCTCGGTGCCTAACGGCTGAAGGTCGAACCAGCCCGACTCGCCGCTCAGCGGGTCGGTAAAGTAGGCCTGCGGGTTGAAGGCAAAGAAACCAAGGCCGCCGAAGATGTAAGGCGTCCAGTTGAAATGGTCGTCGCGCATACTGAACGGGAAGAAGTTGAACTCGACGCGCATCGAGCCCTCGAGGATGTACGACCTGAAGCTCAGGTTGCGGCGAGCTATATAGTCGGGGTTGCCGCCCTCCACGTGGCCGTAGTCGACATCGATGCGCAGGGCCCACCGCTCGTCGAAGTTGTGCCTGTAAAGGCCGCCGAAAGCCAGATTGACCTTGCCCAGCATACTCTGGTTCAGGTCGCCGATATAGTTCATACCGCCCACCGTGAAGCCTATCTCGCTCTTGCCGAGCCATATCTGCCCCCTCGCGGGAACAACCGCGAGAAGCAGTACAAACAGGATGTAATATTTTGACCTACACTTCATTGTCTGATTTGGAACAAATGCCGAACAATCAAGAAACCATTACGTTTTTCACTCTCAAAGCTTTATCGAGCGGCAGATGCCGTCGAGCTGCATCAGCAGGTCGCGGCGGTTCACCATCTTGTTGCGCTCCGACGGCGAATAGACGCAGCCCATCATCGTATACACCTTGCCGCTGCCCGGCAGCGCAAAAGTGTAGCACACAAAGGGACCGCCCATAAAGTCGTTGTAGGTGCGCCACAGGCCACGCGTCTCGACGGCGTCGATGCCGTCGCCCAACACGACGTCGCGAGTGTAGAAGAAGTCGCGGCGCTCCACGCCTGGATAGCTGCCCTCGGTCGGGCCCGGCACATAGCGACGCAGTACGGTGTCCAGATTGTCGAGAATGACAGCCTCCTCAAAGTCCTTCGGCCCGACGCTGTCGCGGCTGTAGAGATACAGGTGAAGGTCAAAGTCCTTGGTGCGCTTCAGCACCCAGGTGAAATCGCTCTCGCACCTCAACGTGGCCAGCTCAAACTCCTCCGGAATGCTCAAAGTGTAGCCATACTTCTCTTTTATCTTATTGATAATCTTCGCATTGAGATCAGCCGAGAATACCTTGTCCATACGGCGGTACTCCTGCTTGTAGTATTCCTCGAGCAGTCGCTCACCCTTTGCAAGCAGCAGCGAGTCGAGCGAACGGCGGTCGGTAGCCGTTACGCGAACCACCACCTGAGGCGTCGACCACTGGTCGTTGTCCAGATAAATCTTGTTAAGCCCCTGAGGGTCAACCTCAAGAATCAGTATGTTGCGGTGGGCCTGAAACATCGAGTTGCCGTTGAAGCTCGACGGCACGATGTGCACCACGTCGAAACGCGGCTGAGGAAAGTTGAGCGCCACCTGGGGCGTGCGGAACAGCGAGTCGACCACCTTCTGCGTAGGGCCATTGTAGATACCGTCCGACGCAACTACCATCAGTTCAAGCGTCTTGCCCGACGAGCCTGGCTTGCCCGGCTTCATAGCGCCGCTGCAGCCGCTCACAGCAAGCATCACCAAGGCCGCCAAAGCAATCAAAAAGAGATTTTTTTTGTTCATAAACAAATATCTTATAAGGTTATAGTATTCTTTACCAGCACATTGCGCCCTTTCCGACGCAATATGCCATAATGCAAAGATAATATTTTTTTTTGTGATAGCAGTATTTTCCGTTATTTTAGAGCTCATTTTTTGACGTCTGGCATTCGGGGCGACACACCCCCTGAAAACGGCATTTCAAAGCCCTTTTTCGCCTAACAGCCATACTTACAGCCATTTAACCCCAAAATACCCTCGTTTTCGGCCCGTTTCATAACCGCCTCATTCCCAGGCCCTCAAGGGACCAACTCCGTCCGTTGTACTGTACAATACTTGTACAATATTTGTACGTTTACCAATTGTACAAGTATTGTACAACTATTGTACATATATTGTACAACGGACGGAGTTGGTACGGAGAAATTACGATGAGGTGGCGCGCCAGTCGTGGAAGTCGCGTATGGCGTCGGCGACGGGGGTGGAACGGAAGTCGAGCTCGCGTCGGGCCTTGTCGCACGAGTAGTACTCCTTCACCATCAGCTGGCGCACGTTGCGGGTCGACAGCTGTGTGGCAATGCCCATCCACCGCAGCAGGTCGCCCACCCTGCCGGCCAGGGCCACGAGCGCGTCGGGCAGGACGCAGATGCGCTGCCGGTAGCCGCACACTTCGGCCTGGAGCGCATAGAATTCCTTGAGGGTCATATTGTGGCCCGTCAGCAGGTAGCGCTCGCCGCTGCGCCCCATCGCGAGGGCGTTGACGGCGGCCTCGGCCACGTCTTTCACGTGGACGAAGCTCTTGCCGCCGCCCGGAGTTGCCATTATTCGGCGTTTAAAGGCCGCCAGGAGGAGTTTTCCCGACGAGGGCTTGGTGTCGTACCGTCCAACCATAAATCCGGGATTCAGGAGCAAAATACGGCGTTTTTTGTTTTGCTGGGCTTCCCACAGCAGTATGCGCTCGGCCTCGAGCTTGCTTTGGGCGTAGAAAGAGGAGGCGAACGGGGGCTCGATGTCGTCGGTCTCGGTGCCGGCGCGCGAGGGGGTGCCGTAGCCTATGGTGTTGGCCGTGCTGGTGTGGACCAGCGTGTCGATGTCGAGCTCGTTCATCACCTCGAGCAGCTGCTCGCAGAGCGTTTTGTTGACCGGCACATAGTCGGAATAGCGCAGCAGCGACATATCGGTTGTGCCGGCGCAGTTGATTATGGCGTCGCAGCCACGGGCGGCGGCGCGCAGGGCTTCGATGTCGAGAATCGAGCCTTGGCATACGGTAAGTTGGGGGTGGTGCAGCCCCTGCAGCCCGCTGCGCACAAGGGCGACGACGCTGTGGCCCCTGTCGAGGAGCGAGCGCAGCACATTGTTGCCCAGCAGACCGGTAGCACCTAACAATAGAACTTTCACGCTGTTATAACGCAAAAAAGGCGGTCCGCGTATGCGGGCCGCCTTTTTTTATCAGAGTTACTTGTCGAAGGTTACTTCTTGACAATCTTGCGAACCGTCGTGCCGTTGGGCAGTGTGATACGCAGAGTGTAAGCGCCCTCGCCAAGGTTGGAGATGTCGAATGTGTTAGTATTCTCGAAGGTGGCCACGCGGCGTCCGACGATATCCATAACCTCAATCTTGACGACCTCGTCGGCGGTAACGGTGACGCGACCGCGAGTCGGGTTCGGGTAGACGGTTATGTCGTCGAGCGAGCTGACAACATCGATACCGACGGCCTGGACATTGACGTGCAGGAAGACGCTGCTGTCGCAGCCGTTGACAGTGGTGCCATCGAAGAAGACGTCGCCGGCTTCAGTGATCTGGTGACCTCTGTAGTTGTACGGCAGTTCGGTCTCGAGGATGGTGATGGTGTCGTAGGTCTCGACGCTGTGGTTGATGGTCAGGTTGAGAGTAATAACGCTGTCGCAGCCGTTCTCGGCAGTGAAGGTGTGCGTGAAGATACCGCTGGTGGCGTGGTTCTGGCCATCACCGCCGTCCCAGATGTAGCTGTCGCATTCTGCAACATTCTCTACAACGTTGTACGACTGATTTACGGTAAGCGTCAGGGTTACAGTGCTGTCGCAGCCGTTAGCGGCGTCGAAGGACTGTGTATAGACACCCGATGCAACGTACATCATACCGTTCCAAGTGTAGCTGTCGCAAACCGTCTGGACTGTGTTGACGGCAACGCTGTTGTTGACAGTGAGCGTCAAGGTGACAACGCTGTCGCAACCGTTGGCTGCAGTGTAGTTGTGCGTGTAGTTACCGCTGGTGGTGTAGACCGTACCGTTCCAGGTGTAGCTGTCGCAAGCCGTAGCCGTAACCGTCATATTGATGGTCGGGGTCAGCGTCAGGTTCAGGGTCACGATGCTGTCGCAACCGTTGGCTGCGGTGTAGGTGTGCGTATAGTTACCGCTGGTGGTGTAGGTGTTACCGTTCCAGGTGTAGCTGCTGCAAGAGGACTGGTTGATCGTGGTCTGGTAAGCAGGCGAGATAGCCAGTGCCAGTGTTACAACACTGTCGCAACCTGCCGTGGTGGTGAAGGACTGCGTGTAGTTACCCGTGGCGGTGTAGGTAGCACCGTTCCAGGTGTAGCTGTTGCAAGCCGTAGCACTGATGGCAGTGGTCTCGCTGTTGTTGACGACGAGGTTCAGGGTGACAATGCTGTCGCATCCGTTGGCGGCCGTACCGTTGTAGGTGTAGGTGCCGGTGGTGGTGTAGGCAGTGCCGTTCCAAGTGTAGCTGTCGCAAGCAGTAGCGTTGACAGTGCTGGTAACAGGTGCGCTGACAGTAAGCATCAGGTTGACGATACTGTCGCAGCCGTTAGCAGCGGTGTAGGTGTTGGTGTAGATACCGCTGGTGGTGTAGGTAGCACCGTTCCAGGTGTAGCTGTTGCAGGTAGTCTCGGTGATGTTGGTGGTCACCGGAGTATTGATGGTCAGGTGGAGGATAGCGGTGTCGGCGCAACCAGCGTTGTTGGTGGTGACATTGGTGTAGTCGCCGCTCTGGTTGTAGACATTGCCGTTCCAGGTGTAGCTGTTGCAAGCTGCTGCCGTCTCCTCGCTGACGGTGCTGTTGTTGATAGTCAGGTAGAGAGTATCAACGCTCGGGCAACCCTCGGTCGAGGTGTAGGCGTAGGTTTGCGTACCGCTGGTGGTGTAGGTCTGACCGTTCCAGGTGTAGCTGTCGCAAGCGGTGACGGTCTCGCTGCTGTTGCTGCTGTAGTTCAGTGTCAGAGAGAGAGTGATCAAGCTGTCGCAGCCATTGGTGGAAGCGTTTTCAAGGATTGCAACGCGCACGCCACCGGTAGTGTAGGTCTCGCCGTTGACATCCCAAGTGTAGCTGTCGCAAGCGGTAGCCATAACAAACGACGTCTGGACGTTGTTGACAGTGAGGTTGATTATCTCAGTGCTGTCGCAGCCGTTAGCGGCGGTGAAGCTGTGAGTAATCACATCGCTCTGGTCATAAGAGATGCCGTTCCAAGTGAAGTATCCGCAAACCGTGGTGTCGATGGTAACGACAACCGGGTTGTTGATGGTCAGGTGCAGAGTAGCAGTGTTCTGGCAACCGGCGTCGTTGGTCGAGACGTAGGCGTAGTCGCCGCTGGTGGTGTAGGTCTCGCCGTGCCAGTTGTAGAAGCTGCAGCTCTCAGCGGTCTCCTCGCTGCTGGTGCTGATGTTCACCGTCAGGTGGAGGACATCCTTGCTCGGGCAGCCGTTTTCAGCCTCGTATTCGAACACGTAGTCGCCGCTTTCGTTGTACTCAGTTCCATTCCAGATGTAGCTGTCGCAAACTGTTTCGGTGTATTCGGTGTTGGAATTGCTGTTGATAGTCAGCACGAGGTAGTCGGTGCCGCTGCAACCGCTGGTGGTGGTGTAGCTGTAAGAGTAGACACCGCTGGTGGTGTAGGTCTCGCCGTCACCATCAGTCCAGGTGTAGCTATCGCAAGCGGTCATCTCAATGTTGTTGATGACGCTGTTGTTGATAGTCAGGTGGAGAGTGTCAACGCTCACGCAACCGTTGTTGTCAGTGTACTCATAGGTGTATTCGCCAGACTCGGTGTACTGGGTACCGTTCCACATATAGCCATCGCATACGGTCTCGGTGTAACCAGTGCTGGAGTTCTGGTTGATGGTCAGAGTGAGTTCATCGACAGTGGTGCAGCCCATAGCGTTGGCGTAAGCCTCGCTGGTGTAGGTGCCGCTGGCGGTGAAGGTGTACTCATTGTTGTCGCCGGCAGTCCAAGTGTAGCTGTCGCAAGCCGTAACCTCGACTGCATTGGTGAGGACGTCACCAACGGTGAGGGTGAGGGTTACGATGCTGTCGCAGTTCAGAGAGCTGGTCAGAGTACGAGTGAAGGTGTATTCACCTGCGTCGGGCATATCGGCAGCAGCGATGTTGAAGTCGTTGGCTGTGTAGTCGCTGCCGAGGCAGATCTGGTCGGTGAGAGCGGTTTCCTTAACCGGGTTGACGGCGAGGACAAGGCGCTCAGCGCTGATGCAGTTGCCATTGGCGTCGGTTTCAGCCTCTTCATAGGTGCCGGCCTCGGTGTAGGTGGTGTTGTTCACCGTCCACACATAAGAACCGTTGCCGCAGATGGTCTCTTCGGTGACATTGAGCGGGTTGACCGTGAGGGTCAGCATAACCACGCTGTCGCAGCCAGTGATGCTGTTGGGCAGGTCGGCCGAAGCATCGATGCTCTGATCAAAGGTGCCCAGGATGCTGTCGTTGACAATCCAGGTGTAAGGACCGCAGTTGGTGACAGTCTGGCTGACAAATGTACGCATCGTGCCGATGGTCAGGTTCAGGGTAGCAGTACCCACGCAACCGTTGTCATCGGTGATAGTGGCAGTGATGGTGTCGCTCGTGGTGTAGGTGTTGCCAGTGACAGCCCAAGTGTAGCTCTGGCACTCAGCAACATTCTCAACAGTACCTTCGTTGACGTTGATGGTCAGGTTGAGGGTAGCGGTACCCTGGCAGCCGTTAACATCGGTGAAGGTGACAGTCTTTTCGCCGCTCTCGGTGTAGGTGTTGCTGATAGCATCACCAAGCTCATAGAGACCGGTTGTGGCGTTGAGGACGTAAGTAGGAACATTCCAAGTGTAGCTGTCGCAGATGGTTACATCCTCAGTGCTGCCAGCATTGGTGTTGACAGTCAGGTTGAGGGTGTTGATGCTCGGGCAACCATTCTCGGCTTCATACTCATAGGTGTAAGTACCGTCAGTGGTGTAGGTCTCGCCGTTACCGCCGTCGGCAGCAGTCCAAACGTAGCTGTCGCAAACAACCTTGTCGATGGTCTGGTTGCTGTTGTTACGGATGGTGAGGTCGAGGGTGTCGGTGCTCGGGCAACCGTCGGTGGTGTTATAGTCGTAAGTATAGACGCCGCTGGTTGTGTAGGTCTGGCCGTCGCCATTCTCCCAGGTGTAGCTGTCGCATTCGTCGACAGTGTACTTGGTGTTGGTGTTGCTGTTGACGGTGAGGACAAGTACATCGGTGCTCGGGCAGCCCTCGTCGCTGATGTATTCATAGCGCAGGGTGTCGTTAGGAGTAGCGGTGTAGGTGCCGATCTCGGTCTGGGCAGCGTTGTTGGCGGTCCAAGTGTAGGTATCGCACACAGTAGTTTCAATGAAGTTGCTGCTGCTGTGGTTGATGGTCAGCGTCAGGGTGACGATGGAGTCGCAACCATACTGGTCTTGCGTAGCATAGGTCTCGTTGGTCGTGCTAACGGTGTAGGTCTCGCCATTGAGTTCCCAAGTGTAGCTGTCGCAAGCGGTACGGCGCTCGGTAGCGTATGTCAAAGGATGCTGAGTGATGGTGATGTACTGTACACTGTCGTTGGCGTTGATAGCGTCATAGATATAATATGTATGAACCGTATCGAAGTCGGTAGTGACAGTGCTGATGGTCTGGCCTCTCCAAGTGAATTCGTTGGTGGTGGCGCAGATGTCAGCGGTCTCAACCTCGCGATAGTTGTTGTACACATTGATCGTTACATAGTAGATGCTGTCGCAGAAGGTAGTTGCTGTGAGGTGGACAGTGTCAATAACAGTCGAATCGGTGAACATACGACCCTCATCGTTGGTCATTGTGAAGTCGTAGTTGTTACCGTTGTAGCTGAAGATGCCTTCGCTCACGGGGAAGTTGATGACATCGGTCTGCGACCAGATGGCGTCAAGGGTGAGTTGGAGCATAAAGAGGCTGTCGTATGTGCCTTCGTTCGGTACATTGACTGTCGGGTTGTAGAGAACCACAGTGTTGTCGGTCTCGTCGAAGTAGAGAGCTGTCGGGTTGGCAGCGGCCTGCTCGTCGGTGAGGCGTGTGTAGGTGTGGTTGTTACGCTCCCAAGTGAAGCTGTTGCACGAACGGTAGGTCTCGGTAGCATAGAAGTAGTTACCCACGTGGAGAGTAATGTTGTAGATGCTGTCGCAGCCTTCAGCAGTAGCACCGGCAACTGTCTCGACGAAGTTGTAAGGTGTGCTGCTTGCGCTGAGCATCTGAGGAGTAGCGGTGGTGTAGATACCGGTGTAGCGGTAGCTGCCTTCGCCCTCCCAGAATTCAACATTGACAGAAGCGCTGTTGTTGATGGTCAGCGGCAGTGTGGCCGTTGCAGCACAACCGTTAACATCTGTCCAGTTGTAGGTCTTGTCGCCACCTTCAGTGTAGGTGTTGACAACAACATTATTGTAGGTCCATTCGTAGCTGTCGCAAGCGGTGACGGCAGCGAGAGTCTCGGAGCTGTCAGCAAAGATGGTCAGGTTAAGGGTAGCAGTACCCTCGCAACCGTTGGCATCGATGAATGTGACAGTCTTGACACCACCCTCGGTGTAGGTGTTGCTGATATCTTCGGCAGCAACGTAGTTGGTGGTGGTAGCATCAAGTTCGTAGGTAGGAACGTTCCAGGTGTAGGTGAAGCACTCGGCGACGGTTGCATCAGTACCAGCATTGGTGTTGATGGTCAGCGCGAGGGTTTCGTGTGTACAGTTGGAATCGTTGTTGAACTCGAGGTCGGCCGAAGCGGTGTACTCGGTTCCGTGCCAGGTGTAGCTGTCGCAAACAGTGACAGGAGCCTGAGGAGCCTCTGCACGAGCGTTGACGGTAACCTTCATTGTGGTGACCTGCTCAGTCTCTGTACCGGCGTTGAAAACGTGAGTATAGAGGTTGTCGCCGGTGGTGACTGCGAAGGTCTCCTCAGCGGCAGTCCACTCGTATGAGGTCACGTCGCAAACGGTAGCATTGACAGTATCGTAGTTCCACACCAGGTTGATAGTGTAGTTGACGATGCTGTCGCAAGCAGCGTGAGCACCGAGGCTGTAGCTACGGGTAACGGTAGTGGTCTGTTGTGCGGCATATTCGGCGCTGAAGTCCTCAACATTGCCTTCGAGTGTCAGCGTGTAGCCGGCCTCGAGCTGGCTCATCAGAACGGTACGGGTGATTTCGGTCACACTCGGGTTGTTGATAGTCAGGTTCAGGACATCGATACGGTTGCCAGTGGTCAACATCGGGTTGCTGGTGATAGCAACAGTGTCGGTCTCGTCGAAGTAGCGAGCTGTCGGGTTGGCAGCAGCCTCAGCTTCGGTCAGGCCACGATAAGTGTGGTTGTTGACAGGCCAAGTGTAAGAGCCACAAGCCACATAGTTAGTATAGTAGTATTCATACTGCGATACATAGAGAGTTACATTAACCACAGTGGGGCAGTTGCCGGCTTCAGGATCAACGGTGTCGAGAACCAGGTTGTAGGTAGCGACGCCGGTGGTGGGAGCCTCATAGAACTGGCCATTGATGGTGATACCGTTGCCGTAAGCATACTGGTCGCGGCTGAAGATGCGCGGATTGTAGACCGTCAGGTTGAGGGTAACAATGCTGTCGCAACCAGCGGCGTTGCCATTAGTAATGGTATAAGTAGCAGTGCTGTCAGTTTCGGTGTAGGTGCCGACGGTTACGCCGTTGACAATCCAATCGAAGCTGCCGCAAGCAGTCTGTACATCAGTGTAGTTGGTGCTTTCGTTGATGGACAGCGTGAGGGTGTCGTAACCAACGCAGGTGTTAACGTCGGTGTATTCAACAACCTTAACCTGAGCAGAATCAAGTACGTAGTCATTGCCGTCGTTTGCACTCCAGCTGTAGCTGTTGCAAGCGGTGACAACTGAGCTATGACCGTGGTTCTTGTTGATAGTCAGCGGCAGGGTAACAGTAGCAGCGCAACCATTGACATCGGTGATGTCGAAGGTGCAGTCGCCAGAGGTTGTGTAGGTACCGACTTCAACAGTGTTGTAAGTCCAGGTGTAGCTGTCGCAGGCGGTAACAGCGGGCAACGTGTAGCTGCTGTTGTCGAAGATCGTCAGGTTGAGGGTCTCGAGCGTACAGTTAGCATCGTCGTTCCAGTAGTAAGTACCGCTGGTGGTATAGGTCTGGCCGTCGCCGGCAGCCCAGGTGTAGGTGAAGCACGAATCAACAACCTGCGGGGTGCTGTTGGTACGAGCGGTAACGGTGACATTCATCGTGGTAACCATTTCAGAATCGGTACCGGCGTTGAAGGTGTACGTGTAATAGTTATCGTCGCCAGTGGTGACAGGGAAGGTCTGACCAGCGTCGGTCCACTCGTAAGAAGTCACGTCGCAAACGGTAGCGTAAACGGTATCGTAGTTCCATACCAGGTTAGCGGTATAGGTTACGATGTTGCCGCAGTACCAGTTGCTCGGGCTGTTGTGACGTACCTGAACGTTCAGGGTAGCATTCTGACCAGCAGCAACGTACTCGCTGAGGTCGATGGTCTGAGCATCAAGCGTATCGTTGCCACCATTGACAATCAGGCTGTTCTGCTGGCTCAGCAGGATAGTGCCAAGGTCGACAGTTTCGTAGCCTGCCTCGCTGAGGTTGAGCCACAGCACATAGGTGGTGTTGATAGTGCTATCGGGATTGTAGGTAGCAAAGGTCGGGTTCTCACCAACGTGGATGTAAACCGGGTTGGCGGGATTGGTGATGTCCATATAGAGGGCATTGTTCTGCATACGCTCGGCGTTGGAGATCCACTGATAGGTGTGGCCATTGCCATTGTTGGTGGTCTCCCAGGTGTACTCACCGCAAGCGTTGACCTCAACATCCTCGGTAGCGCCCTGGTGGACGATGAGGGTGATGTGGACGGTATCAGGACATCCAGCAGCGTTGGTGCCGTACTCGTCAAAGACGTACGGAGTAGCGCTGGCTGCATAGTAGTTACCATTGCGATATGTGCTGGCAGCGTTGACAACGACGGTCTCGTCACGTTCAGTCGAGGCGTTGATAGTCAGCGGCAGAGTAACTGTAGCATTGCAGCCGTTGGCGTCGGTGAAGTTGTAGACCTGATCGCCAGAGGTGGTGTAGGTGCCGACAGTTACGTCGTTGTAAGTCCAGTCATAGCTATCGCAAGCTGCGACGGCGGCAAGAGTATCGTTCACGCTGTTGTGGATGGTCAGCGGCAGAGTAGCAACGCTGGCGCAGCCATTAGCATCGGTGAAGTTGAATGTGTATTCGCCACTCTCGGTGTAGGTGCCGGCAGCCTGGCCGTTGTAAGTCCAGTCATAGCTGTTGCAGGCTTCAACGGCGGCAAGTGTCTCGCTACTATTCACATTGACGGTGAGGTTCAACGTGGCAGTGTGTTCGCAGCCGTTGGCGTTAGTGGTATTATATACGTATTCGCCGCTCTCGGTGTAGGTCATACCAGTGCCATCAGTCCAGGTGTAGCTGTCGCAGGCGACAACGGGAACCTCCTCGGTGGTATTACGGTTGACAACATAGTAGAGAATAGTGTCGTGGTGGTCTTCAGTATTTCTAACATAGTAGAAACCATCATCAATACCGAAGTTGTGCCAAGTGATGAAGTTGTAGTACAAACCATCTTGTCCTGCTACTGTTCCCCATTCATTATCAGGCGAATATCTCACCTGATAGTTGTTAGGACGTGCAATGCCGTTGGTGTTAGCAATTGTGTAAAGTGCATATGCACTTTCTGCAGTGTAAACAAAGTCAACAGTATCATTATCATTGATGCGGACCGGTGTGTCGAAGAACAAGTCAATCCAATTATACTGAGGAAGACCGTGGAGTGTCTTGGTTGCTTTGGTCTCACCATTGACAACAAGGTCAACAGTTATATATTCACTTAAAATGTTAACGACTTCTGTGCCGATTACCGTAAGCATACTGTCGTGTTCACCAGGGAGGAATCGAGTGCGCCACTGTGTCCACTGACCAGGATTTGAAGATCCAAAGAAATAGTTGGCCACATTCTCCATCTGATAGATGTCTTGTGCTGCTAAAGATATCCAGGTGTTCCGTGTACTTGTAGTGCCATCAAGTGTGATGCCCATAGCATTGTAGTTATACGGCAGTTCGTTCTCGCAGAACTCTGCAGTATCGTCTACAATGGTAAGATGAAGCACTAAGATGCTATCGCAAGAAGTGACTTCTGTACCGATGGTAGCGGCGTATTCGAGAGTGGTGGTCTCAAAGTATACAGGATCCACGCTCTCAGTGTAAGTTACGCCATTCTGCCAAGTGTAAGGCACATTAGTGACAACATAGAGGTCGGTCATCTGAGTTGGGATGACGGTATGGGTGATGTAACGGACGTGCTCACAACCATCATCGGTGGGTTCGAGGACCTCGCGGAAGGTCTGGGTTTCACGGTAGACAACATCCTCATACTTGTACTCAGAGCAGTGGTAAGCTGTATCATAGTCAACCACGCTGTCGTTGATAGTCAAGTTGAGGGTAACAACGTTATCGCAGTGATAGCTGTTGCCATCGGTCTGAGTGAAGCTGTAGCTGCCGCTCTCGGTGTAGGTCTCGCCATTGAGATCCCAAGTGTAACGATAGCAGGTGGCATAGTTAACAGACTCATAGGTGGTCGGATTAACAGTGTAGTTGATTGTCACGATGCTGTCGCAGCCGTTCTGGGTGGTCCAGTTGGCAACAAGAGTATTGCTGTAAGGAGCCCCGTCAAGTGTGAGCGGTATGGTCAGTGTGATGGGAGTATCCTCGGCATTGAGGGCGTTGGCAACGCTGAGCTGGTTGTTGGTGAACTCGCTTTCGCAGAAGGTAAGCTCAGCCGTAGCGTTGTAAACCGGGTTGACAGTCAGGACGACCTTCTTGTCAAGGTTGCAGCCAGCCTCGTTGGTGGAGCGGTTCCAGATCTTGGTGTTCTCACCAATCTCAAGCTCATCACCATTATAGGTTATGCTACTGTCAGGCGATGTCCAGCTTCCATTCTGGCAGATGGTAGCCTCTGTGGTCTCAACGGTAGGCATCAGAGCCGTCAGGCGCAGCACTTCGATGTGGTTGCAGCCGTTAGCGCTGTACTGGTCGGGCATCTGGAACGAGACATAGCTGTCTTCGTTATAGGTACCTACGGTGTAGTAAACATCGTTGCCGGTCTCTTCGTCCTGTCCGACAAGCACCTTCCACTCGTAAGGCACACAAGCTGTAACAACATTGGTGTGGTAGGAGGAGCGGTTGACGGTGAGGTGGATGCGGGTCAGCACATCGCGGCCAGCAACCTCGGTGGGTGTACGGAACCAGTAATCGCCGCTCTGGTTGATATACTTGGTGCCACGGACGCCGTCGCAAGAGATGGTATCGATAGAGTACTCATCGCAAGCTGTAACGTTAGCCCAGTTCATAACCTCGGCAACGGGGTTGAGGGTCAGGTTGAGGGTAGAGACGCTGTCGCAACCATTCACATTGGCACCAACCAGAGTGTAGGTAATGTTGCCTTCGGTCTCGCTCATCGTGTAGGTTTCGCCGTCAATCCAGGTGTAGCCAGTGTTACCGGCAATCCAGGATGCGGTGTCGCCGCAGAAGAGGATATTGTCAGTACCGTATGTGGTATTGTCAACGACCAGGAGGTGCAGCGTTCTGGTACTGTCGCACTGATAGCCGGTGAAGGACTGTACATAGTCGCCAGGCTCGGTGTAGGTCTCAGTGTTCCAGGTGTAGCTGTCGCAAGCGTGCTCAACAGTTTCTTCAGTGAACACGTGGTAGTTGACGGTGAGGTTCATCGTAACGACGCTGTCGCAGCCCTTGGTGGTAGCCAGGGTGTAGGGATAAGCGCCGCTCTCATAGTAGGTGAGGCCGCTGACATTCCAAGTAGTGCTGTCGCACACGGTGCGCTCGAAGCTCGAGGCAGTGGGGTGGTTCACAGTAAGGTTCAGATTGTACTGAGCCGGGCACTCAAGGACGTTGTTGTCAGGATCGATGTCGCCAGCATTCAGGATGTAGCTGACAACGGTGTTCTCTGTAGCCGTGACGGTCTCCGGACCCCAAGTCAGGACAGTACCCTCGCAGACCTCGCGCGGTGTGTTGAACACCGACATCTGCTGGAAGGTGAAGGCCAAGTGTATCAAGGAGTCGCAGCCGTTGGTGGCGGTGAACATCTGGTCGTAGTTGCCGTCGGCAGTCAGCTGCTGTGCGCCCCAGGTGTAGGGGTTCTGAGTGTAGCACACATCCATAGTCACGTCGCGCTCATAGGAAGGACGCACGGTGACGGTGGCGGTGGTGAACTCATTGACGCAGCCGTTGGCATCGGTAACGGTGACAGTATAGTCAGAGGTAGCAGTAGCCACGGTGGTAGCGGATGCGGTAGTGGCACCGGTGCTCCACTGATAGCTGTAGCCCTCAACATCGGTAGCGGTCAGTGTGATGATGCTGTCGGAGCAGATAGTTCTTACCGAAGTCTGAGCAGTCACAACGGGCAGTTGGTTGACGATGACGGTATACTCAGCCGTGGCGACGCAGGCACCGGTGGTGGTGGTAGCCGTGGCGGTATAGGTAGTAGTCTCGGTGGGGGTCACAGTGATGCTGTTGCCAGTCTGGTTGTTGCTCCAAGTATAGGAAGCATTGGTGTTGTTGGCATCGGTGAGCGTCAGCGTGGTGCTTTCGCCACGGCAGATAACGCTATCGGTGGCAGCAATGCTCAACTCGGGCACCGGAGTGGTGGTAACAGTCACAGAAGCTGTCAAGCTCGAGCAGCCATAGGTAGGCTCGGTGGCAACAACAGTATAGGTGTTGCTCTCGTGCGGGTTGACCACGCGGTTGGCGTCAGTGCTGTTGTCGTCCCATACAAAGGTAGCGCCGGCGATGTTGCTACGTGCCAGCAGAGCCATATCAGCATTGTCGCAGAAGTTCTCGACGGTGGTGACGGCACGGCCGTTGTAGTTGATAGCAACGGTAGGAGCCTGGTGGACCTGCAGGTTCAGGGTAGCGACGCTGTCGGCACCATCCTTCGAAGTCAGGTTGACGGTGTAGGTACCGGTAGTGGAATACTCGTTGCCATAGAACGAGAAGGTCTCGTACTGGCATATCTCAGCGTCATAGGTCTTGTTGTAGGTCGGGTGCAGCGTCAAGGTCATTTCCTTGTTGATGCTGTCGCAACCGGCAACGTTGGCCTGAGTGTAGCTGTAGGTATTGACGATGTCGTCGACGGTCTCTTCGGGATCACCATAGGTGAGGCCGGTGAGGACCACATTGTGCGTATAGGTGTTGCCGTCGCCGTTGGGAGCGGTCCAAGTGTAGGTACCGTTGGCTTCGGCAGTCAGTTCCTCGGTCTCGGGAACCATCTCGGGGCACTCGCAAGTAGCCAGGAAGTGGAAGCCGTTGAGGTTGGGCATAGCGTTGTCGCCGTCAGTGCGGAAGACGAGCTTGAAGCCGCCCTTGGCAGCCCAGTCAAAGCTGCTGGTCTTGTACTCATAGTTGCCCTTGCCGGTCAGGGTGGCAACAAGGGTAGCGTCGGCACCAGTGCCTTCATAGACATCGAGGAAGTCATAGCCATACTCAAGGTTATAGTCACCCTTCAGTTTCAGAACCTTGCCGGCCTCGGCAGGATTGATGATATAGGTGGCGTTGAGGTTGGGGCTATAGGTATTGGTCTGGTCGCTGATAGTAGGTATCAGATACTCGTCGCAGAGGGCCACGGTCTCGCCGTTGTCGGCAAGCGGATGCGAAGCCTCGCGCACCTTCAGCGTCAGGTTGTCAACATAAATGTAAGCATCGCTGTTGGTTCCGGCAACCTTGAAGGCCACATAGTGACCAGCTCCGGTATAGTCGGCCAGCTGAGCTGTAACATTATTGTATTCATATAAATTATAGTCAGCCGAGTAGAGGGTCACAACCGGTGAAAATGTCGAAGCATCTGCAGGGTCGCTCATCACACCGACAATCAGGCTGTCCGCCATATCGAAATAGAGGTCGAAGGCAACATCAAGGGTGTTGGCGTCAACGCTCACCTCGGGCAGAACTGTATAGAAGTCGGTCGTCGTGCTGTTGTTGTAGAAATGCAGGTAGCCGCTGGTCGAGCGGGGATAAGAGCCACTGGTAGGCATCTTGCTCCAGCACTGCGGCAGGTTGCTTGTCGTGTTGTAGAACGAGAAGTCCTCAGTCAGAGGCAGTTCGTCGGCAGTCCAAGCGCCGCATTCGGTATAAGTGCGGTACGGACCGACCCAGTGACCCACATCTTCGCCAGTCTCGTCGCAGGTAGCGCGGACATAGAAGGTGTAGAGGGTTGAGTGCTTCAGGCCGGTAATATCAGTGCCTTCAGTAGTGGTGGCATCAACCATCGTGCCGTTCTCGGCATCGGCGAGGTCGCCTTCAGCGTAGGAGACTTGCCACTTGTTGGCGGGAACAGTGGTGTTGTTGGTCCAAGTCAGAGTGACGCTGTTGGAGGTAACCAACGAAGCAGACAAAGCGGTAGGATCCCAGCAGGTGGGGTTCGTAGTGAAGGTCACTCTCTGCCACGGGCTGTAATCGCCGTTGCCGCACTTGCTGGCCACGTAAGCCACATAGTCGGTTTCCTTCACCAGGCCGTTGCTGAAGGTAGCATTGAGGGCGGTGATGTCGGTAATGACATTGGCGCAGTCATTGGCAGCAGTGCCAGCCACATCGTAGCGGACCTCGAAGGTGGTGGGTACAGGCACCAGATTCTCGCGGGTAGCCCAGGTCAGGGTAACCTCGTTGGTGTTGCTCACCTGTGCAGTAACATTCGTCGGAGGTATGCAGGTAACGGTAGCGTCGCAACCGCCAAAGACAAAGTTGTTCTTGATAGTTGTGAAGTTATAAGATGTTATACCAGAAAGGTCGTTCGGATTGTAATCGGTATTATCTCGGCGATTCCACAACGACTGGTAATCGTCAGTGTTGATAACACCAAATGTGGGCTGTCCATTGTAGACACCATCATTGTTGTCGAACATTACAATAAGGTTGCCATTGCCTGTGTAATTGAAAGGTATATCAAGCACTACAGTTTGCCAACCAGTCTGCGAGGTAACAAGGTTGCCTGAGTAGACTTGCGTCAAGCTGCTGGCAGGGACCCAGTCACTGCTGTTGCTGAACGAACTCTTGTTGGTCTCGCCCATATAGATAACAACAGGGTTGCGGTCGGTGCCGGTGGCCTCTACATAGTAAGAAATAGTACTATAGGTATTGGCACCGCCTAACTCGTCAACAGTGTAAATTTGCTCGGAGATTGAATAATCATAAAAGTTATATACAGGCAAGCCTTGCATATAAGAATCAGCATCACCCATAGCCACATCAACCGGTGCGGGGCAGAGTGTATTGACGGTTCCTACCGTCCAAACGCTGTGTTCATCGCCTGCATTGGCGCGGACATAGACATAGTAGCCAACTGCCGGATCCAACGGGTTGCTCATCGTGAAAGCATACTGGGCACTGGTAAGCGTCAGCTCGGTATACTCGGTGGCGGCAGCGTTGTCGATATCGGCAATCTGATGGTCGGCATAGCGTACCGTATAGTTGTTGGTAGCAGGAGTGTTGTTGTCGGTCCAGCTCATATCGGCAGTACGGTTGGTGACGTTGCTGAAAGCAATAGCGTCAGGAGCCATAACGGTATTGGTAGTGAAGCTGAACTCTGTCCAGTCGGGGCTGACATCGAGAGCATTGCAGGTAGCCTTTGTATATATATAATATGTATTACCATTATGTAAACCTGTCAGTGCAAGAGTCGGGGTTGTAACCGTCGACTCGGTGTACTCGGTGGTGGCGGCTGCACTCATATCGGCAATCTGATGGTCGGCAAAGCGCACCGTCCAGCTCTCAGGAGTCTGGTTCGGGTCAAGCTGCTCCCAAGTCACCGTAGCGCTGGTGTAGGTAACATTGCTTGCTGCAAAGTTGGCCTGCGGTTTGCAAGCGTATACCATAGGAGTGGTGAAGGTGTAGCGCACCATTTCACCATCCGTGCCACCGCACACGGCGTAGACATAGAGGTCATACTCCGTGTTGCCGGCAAGGTTGCCAATCGAAGCAGTGGTGCTGGTGGTCGTGGTGCCGGTAACCGATGTGGGGTCAAAGCCCTTCAGACCGCACTTGTAACCGAAGGTCGGGGTAGCCTCGCCGCTGTTGTCGGTAAAGGTCAGCACGGCAACAGCAAAGTCGCCCGACTGCGAACCACTGATAACAACCGACGGAGCTGCACAAGGATTGAGGCAAGGATCGCCCATATTGAAGATAAAGTTGTTCTTTACAGTCTGAGTACCTTTGGACGAAGCAGTGGTGGCATTCTCAGGTGTGAGAGCGCTACCATCCTGATATGCGTATATGGCTTGGTTGCCATTGGCAGGAATTGTTCCAATATACTCGTGGCTATGATAGTCACCCGTCCTATTAACAAACACAACCAACAAGTTGTTATTACCAGAATACTCAAACGGAGTTGTCAACTCGATAGTCTTCCATCCTGTCGAACTTCCAGCAGCAACTCCAGTATAGTTGGGAGTCAAACTGGCAACAGAGACCCATTCAGAGGCAGTAGAGGCACTACTGAAAGTCTGCTTGTCTGTTTCAAGCAGATAAATATCTACAGGATTTCTGTCGGCAGTATTAGCCTGAAGAACATTATAAGATATACTATGTATTGTTACGGCTCCACCTATTTCAGTGGGTGTATAGATCTGCTCTGTAACAGAATATTTATAATAACCATTGAATGGGAGATAATCGTTCTGGGCCGTATGGTCTCCTAACGAGATCTCTCCACCGACGGGGCATTTTGTTTTGAACATACAAACATTGCTCCATTCCGAAGGATCCTCACCGGCGCAAAGCGAACGAACATAAACATCGTAATCTGTCGACACATCAAGATAGTTGAGAATCATTGATGAAGTAGCGTTTACAATTACGGAGTTCCCTTCGTTGTCAGGGACAAAGCCACTGGGACCATACTTCACCTCATACTGGGCGGCACCAGTGCTGGTCCAGCTCAGCGTAGCGGTGGTCGAGGTCACAGCGCTTGAAGCAAGATTCAAAGGTCTGAAGCAGGTAGGTGCAACATTGACAACGACATTGTCGATACCGCACCAAATACCCGTTGTTCCGGCTTTCCACTTCAGGGCCAGACGAGCACCAGCGGGGATGTTGTCGTTCAATGAAGCCAACACCAGTTCCTCGACTGACTGAACGGTAGTCGTAGAATTGTAGGTGGCCAGTGTCTGGAACGTGGATGTATCATCGTTGATTACATATCCGAGATAGAGATAGCTGGTAGCATTGGCAGTACTCATCTTATATTGGAATGAAACCATTGCATTGCTCAGAGGAGTAGTGAATTTCGGCAACAATGCATATTTCAAACTACCACGCTGAAGCATTGTGGTGTTGGTAGCCGTTGTGCTGTAGTAGCTGTACATACCGAAGTATGGGTTGTTAGCCGTCAAAGCACCATAACTGCTTGTGCTTGAATAACGCACCACACCACCGAAATAGGCCGACGTGCCCGACGTGAAGGTATTGTTGGTACCGTTGTTGATGTACTCCCAGCAGTCGGGAAGAGTGGCGGGTCCATAATAAGGATAGGTAGGATAGCTATAGTTGTCGAAGTTCTCGCTGTAAGGCAGATCCAATGCCATACAAGCGGTAGTGAACGTATAGGCTGTCGACCAACGGGATTGGTCGTCTGCCGAACAATAGCTACGCAGATAGACATCGTAGGTGGTATTGCTCTCGAGGCCTGTCAGCTGATAGCTGGTACCGGTGCCTGCATTGACGATAGTGCCTGTGCTGACATCGTCGCCAGTAGGCACGCACACAATCTCATACGAAGCGGCACCGTCGACAGCTGTCCAAGTGACAAGGCCGTCGCGGGTAATGCTGCTGATGGTGGGCTTGATGCAGGTAGGAATCAATCCCACTGTCACGTCGTCAATAGAAAGGTAATAGTTGCTGTTCGTACCTCCGGTGTATTTGAAGGCAATGTACTTCCCTGTTCCACTGACGCCGTCGTTATTGAAGTTGTGTTCAACAATGGTTTTAGTAGTGGTTTGCGACAAAGATTGGACTTCGACGAATGTAGATGCATCTGAAGGATTGGTCATATATCCATACGACAAGGTTCCGTTGCTTGTAGAAACACCCTCATTACGATAAGTGAAGGACAATTGCAGAGTCTCAATATTGTTGGTGAACAGAGGCAGTACGGCATACGCGGGTGTGGTATTGCTCGACTTGAAGAACAAGCAGTTGCCCGACACGGCATAGGTAGTGTACGACGTCAAGAACATTTGAGGATATGTTGATGACGAGCTGCTCATATTCAAGAAACTCCAGCATAAGGGCATTGTGTGGTTTGGATAGCCACTTGGTGCTGAAGTAGATGTAGCATTACCTGTGTAGCCGTTGAAATTCTCTGAATACACATTGTCGTTGGTAATGGTTATCGCGCTGCACGGAGTGGTGAAGCTGCGGCTGCCAACCCAGTTGGTGTTGCTACCACCATCGACGGTGCAGTGACCGCGGAACCATACATAATAGGTCGTAGCACCTTCAAGGTTCTGAGTGGTGAGGTCATACCCGGTGGTAGTTGCAGCAATGCCGGCAACACTCGGAGCGGTCTCGGCATCGGGGGCAACGTTCTCGGTGCTATAATAGATATCGACAGTAGCGATGTTGGGATAGCTGCTCAGTGTCCAGCTTGCAACGCCTGCAGCATTGAGGCTGAAGTTGCTCAGAGCCGGCGAGGGGCAGGACTGGGGAGTAGCAGTGCCGGTAGTCTTGTAAAGCCAACCGGAGGGGGTAGTGGCGTCGCAGAACGTGCGGACGGCAAAGTAGTAAGTGGTCGAACTGGAAAGTCCGGTGACTTCGGCAGTTGTAGCAGCGCCATCGTTGACGGTGACAATCTGCGAAGCGGGGAAGTTGGCGGCATCGGCGTCAAAGTCAGGCTCGGTGCTGTAGGCGACCTGATACTTGACACCAGGCACGGCTACAGTCCAGCCAACCTGGACGGTGTTCCAAGCCGTAGCGTTGGCGGTGATTGCCGTAGGCTTCACGCAGGCAGGCAGCGTGAAGGTGTAGACCGCACCGACACCGGTGTTGATGTCGTAAGCCGGATGGTTAGTGCCGTTGAGGGCACGAGTAGTGATGCCCGAAGTGTAGCGGGTAATCTCGTCCCAGCTGCTTCCGCCGACGCGGAAGATGTAACCGTCGGCCTGAATGCCGGCGAAGACATTGATGCTGGAGCTCATACCCATCGGGCCGTAGCAGAACTTGATGGTGCCATTGTCGGCCAGCTTCAACTGGAAGCTGAGGACGTTGCCGTTGGCAACGACCTTGCGCCATTCAATGGTCATCTCGTTGGCCGCGGTCTGCTGGTGGTAGATGGAGGTTGTCGTCACCTGATAGCCTGCGCTATACTGCAACGGGGCAATCTCCGCACCAGTGAGGCCATTGAGCTCGACGTGACCGTCAGGATAGACGCTGACCGTGCTGTTTGCGGCGGCCTGGTTCTCGCCCAGGTACATAGCAAACGGCAACGTAACGTCCACGTGACCGGCAGTGACATCTGCCTGGGTCCACGCCGTCTCCGTACTTGCAATCGACGTGTAGGCAGCGGTGCCGACCTCAAAGTCGTACTCGCTCACCTTCGCGTTCTGTGCCTGCAGCGTCCACGGCAGCAACAGCGCCAGGAGTGCAAACGTCCGCAAAAAAGTACTTTTACGTTTCATTGTGTTTTGATGTTGGTTAGTAATTAAGTTAACTATTGATTTATTTTTGTTTTTTCGGGATTTAGTCTTTAATCATTTTCGCTATGGTTTCTATCATCTCTTTGGCGGAGTCGAGTTTTTGTTCAAGCTCGTCGGCCTCTACGTTGTAGAAGCAGTTATAATCGCTCTCCTCACGCATCAATTCCAAATCACGATACCATTTGCCATACTCTTGCGGGACTTTGCCTGCGTTGACATAATGCAGGCAAAACATAGTGTATGCCCCTTTGTGTGACTTGATTCGGATACCGTCATATATCAGCAATGCCGACACAGCGTGAAAGACGGAATAATAAATCCGGCCAGCCGCCGAGTTGGCTCTTCTCTCCCTGAGCAACAGTTCGGCGTCCTGCATAGCACTGCACGACATTTCCATCTGCTTGTTCACAAGCAACATTCTATTGACAGCATCCAAACTCATATCAACACTATTTTATCCTCTTCCACGTTCTCGTTAAACGGAGCGCCGGCCCACTTGCTCCAGTCGTTCTTTGTGTATATGTGGGCGTTGACTTCTTCGCCCACATTCAGGCCGTCCATAAAAAACGTAAAACTGTATTCTGTGTCTTTGCTGTTGATTTTATCTTTGTCAAGCAATATCAGCAGATCGTAATCGCTGTCGGGGCGGGCGTCGCCACGCGCGCGAGAGCCGTAAAGCCACAACGACGAGCCCTCGGGCAAAATCCTGTGCCCAAGCTCTGTTATCCTTTGTATGACCTGCGACTGCATCATCGACTGCAATTATTTGTTGTTTGACTATTAATAATTATAAATATTTAACATTTCTTACTATCTTATATTTACCGTTTTCCCTCCCAAAAGCAAGGGAAATAAAGAATTTCGCTGTCTCCAAGCATCATCGCACGCATTATCCCACGCAGAGGCACGGCTTACTTAATCAAATAGTCTTAAAGTAGTTACGCGACAATCGGCCAACGCCGGCGCTATAGTTTCATAGGAGTTTGTATAGGCTGCAAAAATACGCAAACTTTTTGAAACAGCAAAATTTTTTTGCACCGGCGCAACGTCGCGACGCCAAAAAGTTAAAAAAGCGGCACGGCGACGAATCACACAAAGGAGACCACGGACTGGACGGACCGACTTCAACCACGAATTAAACGAATTGAACGAATTGCCAATTTATCGGGCACGGAACGCTTTAACCACGAATTACACGAATTGGACGAATTGCCAATTCATCGGGCACGGACGCTTTGACCACGAATTAAACGAATTGGACGAATTGCCAATTCATCGGGCACGGAACGCTTTGACCACGGATTACACGAATTGGACGAATTGCTCGATGAAATCTCGCTGAAAACACTGAAACCTTTTTGGAATAGGGATTGCCGGAAATTAACCGGAAAATGCTGACGCTGAAAGCGTCGCCGCTCAATAACCGCAGGTCGTTCCGACCTGCGGTGCCTACGCTACATCAACAGCACTCTGGAGGAGTGCCCCACAGCTGCGCATACACCGCCGCGGAAACGGGTGGCGGCACCCGGCACAGCAACACGGAAAACACCAAACGGCACAACCGCATCCGCACCATACCAACTCCGGTCGTTGTACAATTACTTGTACAATATATGTACAATTGGTAAACGTACAAATATTGTACAAGTATTGTACATATATTGTACAACGGACGGAGTTGGTACCTTGAAGGGCTGGGAATGAGACGGTTACAAAACGGGGCGAAAATGAGGGTGTTTTCTGCGTAAACCGCTGCAAGTATGGACGTTATAAGGAAATTGGCATAAAACGGCGGCTGGAGACGGTTTTTTAACCACGAATTAATCGAATTGAACGAATTTATATTTCTTCGGACACGGGATGCTTTAACTACGAATTAATCGAATTGAACGAATTGCTCGATGAAATCTCGCAGAACACTCTTAAACCTTTCACCCCCCCTAAACTTTCCTGCCCTTTTAAACTCTCCAACACTTCTAACCTTCCTGCCCTTTATCCTTCCAAACCTTTAAACCTTTGCAAACCTTTAAACCTTTGTAAACCTTTAAATAAAACAACGGCGGCTGGGGGGTCCCAGCCGCCGTTGGCGTTGCTTGAGCAGCGGAATGGCGTTTATTTGTAGCGCTCTTTGTACTTGTCGATCTGCACCTTCATTGTGTCGACGCAGTCGGACACAGCTTCCTCGAACGAGTTGGCCTGCTTGCTGTTGAAGAGAGTCTGGCCTGGCAGGGTCAGCGAGATCTCAGCTATCTTGTTGTTGTCACTCTCGGGTTTGTCCACTTTGAGGAACACCTCGCATTTGGTGGCGTTGTCGACCAGTCGTTCCAGTTTAGCGACTTTGTCGCCTACAAATTTTTCAAGCTTCGGGTCTGCTTTGAATTTCACTGAGTTGATTGTAACATTCATAATTACCTCCTTTTATGTTAAATGTATTAAGGGTTTTCAGTTTTCAGTTCTTTCCGCTCTCCGCTTTCCGCTTTCCGCTTTCCGCTCTCAGCTCTCCGCTTTCAGCTTTCCGCTTTCAGTTTTCCGTTTTCCGCTTTCTCTCGGGTGTGTATGTTTGTAGGTATCTTTGAGGTGCTGTCGCGACACGTGGGTGTATATCTCTGTGGCGCTGAGGTCGGTGTGTCCGAGGAGTTCTTTGATGGCGTTGATGTCGGCGCCTTCGTTGAGCAGATGGGTGGCGAAGCTGTGGCGGAAGATGTGGGGGCTGACCCTGTCGGCCTTGGATAGCGGACGCATATAATGCTTGACGATCTTATCGACGTAGTATTGGGTTAGTGGCTTGCCGTTGGCTTGTACGAAAAAGAACTCTGAGGTGATACCTTTTTCACTCTTTAACGAAAAATAACATTTTATAGTATGCAGAAGTTCGTTTTCGAGTGGAATAATTCTTTCCTTGTCGCGTTTACCCAAGACTTTCAGTGTGTTAGCGGCGAGGTCGACAGAATTTTCTTTTAGATTTATCAGTTCGGCGCGTCGCATACCGGTCTCGTAGAGCATCTGCAGCAGCAGTTGGTCGCGACGGCCCTCGAAGTCGTCGGCGAAAAGGTCGGGGTCGTAGACGTGCCGGGCTTCGCCTTCGGTGAAGAAGATAGGCAGCCGCTTAGGTGTTTTGGGAGAGGTGACTTTGGCCATTATGTCGCTGTCGGTCCATCCCTGGCGGCGCAGGAACTTGAAGAAGGAGCGCAGTGCGGCGAGCATAGCCTTGACGCTGTTGGGGTTGTAGCCTTCGGCGGCGAGCTGCATCTGCCATTCGCGCACCTCGAG
The DNA here is from genome assembly GCA_905236645.1 of uncultured Bacteroidales bacterium. Taxonomy (GTDB): domain Bacteria; phylum Bacteroidota; class Bacteroidia; order Bacteroidales; family P3; genus Colimorpha. The sequence goes on along the minus strand of CAJOMZ010000008.1, from coordinate 6,230 downwards.
GTGGGTGACGGCGGCGGTGTCGTCGATCTGGAAGGCGTCGGCAAGGAAGGCTGAGAAATGGGCGAGGACGCCCGAATACTTCTCGACGGTGAGGGCCGAGAGGCGGCGTTCGGCGCTGATATACTGCGCAAAAGCGTCTATGGCGGCATCCATTTTCATATCTGGGTAACGCAAAAAGGGTGAAAATCGCATTTTCGGAGCAGGAAAAATGAAAAAAATGTGTATTTTTGCACTCGTAACAGCCTGAAAAAAATATGTTAATTGGATTTTAAGCAAAAAGGGAAGCGTCTGATTCTATGGTATTTGCATTTAACGAAATGTTAAAAAAGTTTAAAAGTCGAGTTCGGCGAGGAAAATTATTTTGTCAGTTTGGAAAATAGTGCGACTTTTGCAACCCGATTTAAGGAGCGGAAAGCGGAAAGCGGAAAGCGGAAACCTTTCCAATCCTTCAAACCTTTTAAACAGAATAATTTTAAAACAGAAATAAGATGTCAAAGATTTGTGAAATTACAGGAAAGCACGTGATTACCGGAAACAATGTTTCCCACTCGCGTATCCATACCAAGAGAAAATTCGCTCCGAACCTGCAGACCAAGAAGTTCTACATTCCCGAAGAGGATATGTGGGTAACGATGAAGGTGTCGGCCAAAGGTATGCGTATCATCAACAAGAAGGGTGTCCTCGCCGCTATCAAGGACGCCGCCGCAGAAGGACATTTCCAGTTCTAACAGGCTGGTTGTCATAAACAACAATTTTTATTAACCCTTAACTAAGAAAGAGGTATTTACAATGATCGTAGTTCCTATCAAAGAAGGTGACAACATCGAACGTGCTCTGAAGAAACTGAAGAGAAAATTTGAGAAAACCGGCGTGGTGAAAGAGCTCCGCGAGCGTCAGAAATTCACCAAACCGTCTGTCATCAACCGCGAACGCAGGCTGAAAGCCATCTATGTGCAGCATCTGCGCCAGCAGCAGCTCGACAACTAAGAGGCCGAAGCGCTACGCATCAAAGCAGAAAGAGGATTTCTTGAAAAGGGAATCCTTTTTTTTGTGCCTGCCAGCGCCGCGGCGACTCGAAGGCAGGTTCGGGAAATCCTGTGAGACACGGCTTTATACTATTTCTTTATGTCGGCCGCGGTTATTCGGATTATTTTATGTATCTTTGCACTCCAATTTGGAAATATATTCAGGTTATAACATCAACAATATGGTAGGAGTAAACAAAGTAATACTTATTGGAAATCTGGGCAAGAACCCCGAGATAATCACTTTCCCGAAAGATGGCGCCCGCGAAGACAGTATGTCGCCTGTGGTGCGCAAGGCCACTTTCCCTCTGGCAACAACAGAATACCGCAAGAACAAAGACGGCGAACGCATAGAGCAGACCGACTGGCACACAGTGGTTTGCTGGCGTGGCCTGGCCGACATAGCCGAGAAGCTGCTCCGCAAAGGGACGCAGGTTTACATTGAAGGCAAACTGCAGAACCGCAGCTGGGAGGACCGCGACGGCAACAAGCACTATGCCACTGAGGTTGTGGCCGAGAACTTCACCGTGCTGGGCAACCGCGCACGCAACGACGAGCAGCAGCCGGCAACAGACCCATACGCCAACATCCTCAACGCCGACACGGAGCCGATTGACGGTCTGCCGTTCTGAAAAAAAAAAGCTGTCCGTTGGACAGCTTTTTTCGCTATATATCTGCCTGTCAGACTAACTGTTGGCCTTCGTAGCCGGGCTTGCCGAGGAGGATAAACATATTCTTTTTGTAGGCTTCGACGCCAGGCTGGTCGAAGGGGTTGACGCCAAGCGTGTAGCCGCTGACGCCGCAGGCGAACTCGAAGAAATAGATGAGCTGGCCAAGTGTGTACTCGTCGACCTTGGGCACCGCGATTTTCAGCACCGGCACGCCGCCGCCTCGATGGGCTATCATTGTGCCAAGCTCGGCGTTGTGGTTGATTTCGTTGAGCGACTTGCCAAGCAGGTAGTTGATGCCGTCGAGGTTCTGCTCGTCGGCAGGGATGGCGACGGAGGTTGCGGGTTGGTCGACGCTGATGAAGGTCTCGAACATCAGGCGCTCGCCGTCCTGCACATACTGGCCCATCGAATGGAGGTCGGTGGTGAAGCTGAGGCTGTGGGGCAGGATGCCTTTGCGGTCCTTGCCTTCGCTTTCGCCATAGAGCTGTTTCCACCACTCGCTTATATACTTGAGGTTGGGCAGGAAGTTGACAAGCATCTCGACCTTGCGGCCCTTGCGGTAGAGGATGTTGCGCAGGGCGGCGTAAAGGAGCGCAGGATTTTCGGCGACATCGTCGCTTTCGATGCAGAGTTTTCGCATATCGCGGGCCCCTTGCAGCAGGGCGTCAATGTCGTAGCCGGCCATTGCGATGGGCAGCAGGCCCACGGGCGTGAGGACCGAGAAGCGGCCACCGACGTTGTCGGGGATGACATACATCGGGTATCCTTCCTGCACGGCGATGTCGTGCAGGGCACCGCGTCGCGCGTCGGTTATGGCCACTATACGTTTTGTCGCCTCGTCGCTGCCATATTTCTCCACCAGATGCGCCTTGACTATGCGGAATGCCACGGCCGGCTCGGTCGTGGTGCCGCTTTTCGAGATGACGGTGACACTGTAATCCACACGATCCAACACTTTCAACAGCTGGGCGTAGTAGTCCTCGCTGAGGGTATGGCCGGCATAAACGATGTAGGGCTTGTCGCTGTTGTCCATAGCGGCAAACTCCGACTGCAGTGCTTCTATCACCATTCTTGCCCCAAGATACGAGCCGCCGATACCGATCACCACCATGACCTTGCTTTTGGCTGTCAGGCGGGCCACATCGGCCTTGAGCGAGCGCAGCATCGTTTGGTCGATGTTCTCCGGCAGGTCGACCCATCCCAGGAAGTCGTTGCCGGCCGCATCGCCGTTCACCAGATGAGCCTTGGCCGCCAATACCTCGGGAAGCATTTCTTTAACAGCCTCTTGTCCGATTTTGTTCAGCGCATTGTCGATTTTAACATTTATGTTCTGCATTTTTTCAAATTTTTGTGGTTGTTTATCTTAAATATTTCGCCTATACAAACGGCGCACAAAGAAAAATATTGTGTTGTAACTGTAATATTTTCTTCACTTTAGGAAAAAATGTTAAAAAAAATCATTGTGGTATCGAAAAAAGTGTGTATTTTTGCACAAAATTTGTGAGTGGCAAATTATGCCCTCATGTGGAGAAAAATAGAAAAATTATAACAATAAAAAACTAACGAAACAATGAAAAAGATTTTCAAGTTTGCTTTGATGGTGTCGCTCATTGTGGCATCGACAAGCGTTTTCGCCCAGAACACCGGCAAGCCGGAGTATCCCCGTTACGGTTTCTGGAGCAACTGGTCGCTCGGCGTCAGCGTTGACTACAACCACGAGCTTATGATCACCAACAACGCCACTTCGTGGGGTATGGACATTTTCGCCCAGCAGAAGCTGAACCATGTGTTCGACTATCGCTTCCGTCTCGGCATGCCCACCCTGTTCTCCACACAGCCCGACCTCGTCGAAGGTGACAGATATCGTCGTGAGAACCACTGGACCTTCACCCTCGACCTTATGGTTTCGCTGAACAACGCCATCCTCGGCTACGACCCGGATCGCCGCTTCAGCATCTACCTGTTCGGTGGCCCCGGTGTCAAATTCAACGACAAATGGGGTTTCATCTCGAACGCTGACAGCGCCACTGCCCACCGCGCCAACACCCAGCGCAGGGATGTCGGTCGTGGCATGGTCATGCTGACCCTCGGTCAGGGTATCAGCTATCGTCTTGGCGACAGCTGGAACCTCTTCTGCGAGTACAGCTTCGACGCTACCGACATTGTCAACATCTTTAGTGAAGACTTCTACACCTGGCACGATGTGAACAGCATCGTCCGCTTCGGTGCATCCTACTGCTTCGGCGTCACCGCTGCCGACCAGGCCGTCGCCGCCCAGAAGGCTATGTTGAGCCAGGAGAACTTCGGCGCCCTCAACACCCAGGTCAACAACCTCGAGAACCAGGTCGCCGCTTCGCGCAACAACGAGAAGAAACTTGAGAACCGCATCGCCGAACTCGAAGACCAGCTCGCCGAGGCCCGCGCCAATCAGGGCAATGGCAACAACGGCGTTGACAGCGAGGCTGCCAAACAGCTCCAGGCCACCATCGACCAGATTAAGGCCGACCAGCTCAACTTCTACGCCATGCCCTTCTCGGTGCAGTACGACGTGAACGAGTGGAAGGTCTCCGACAGCGAGATGGACAAGGTCAAGGCTGTTGCCCGCGTGCTGAAAGACAACCCCGATGTTAAGATTATGGTTGTTGGCTTCGCCGACTACACCGGCAGCGACCAGTACAACATGAAGCTCTCGGAGCGTCGTGCCAACGAGGTCAAGCGCATCCTCACCAAGACCTACGGCATCGCCGAGGATCGTATCAGCACCGACTACAAGGGTAAGAGTGTTGCCTTCGGCGACATCCAGTATGCCCTCAACCGTCGTGTCAGCTTCTATCGCGTGATTGACTAAATCTTTATAGGTAATTAGGCTTATCGAAAATAGTAAAGCCCCGCTGGAAAGCGGGGCTTTTTCTTTGTCTGTCGGTGCCTGTGGCCGAGGCCGGCCGGTCAGTAGTTGAACAGTATGCGTCCTTCGGTTAGGCGTGCGGACACACCATAGACTTTTTTTATGTTCTCCGGCGTCAGCCCTTCGGCGATGGGTCCGTGGTAGACGGCATGCCCATCGTGCAGCAGCAACAGGCGGTCGCAGAACTGTAGGGCCAGGTTGAGGTCGTGGATGACAATCAGGATTGTCTTGTCGGTGGCGGTGTGCAGCAGTCGCATCACCTCGAGTTGATGTGCTATGTCGAGGTTCGACACCGGTTCGTCCATCAACAGTATCGGTGTCTGTTGCGCCAATGCGCGCGCAATCATCACACGTTGTAGCTCGCCGCCGCTCATTTGCGAGGGGACAGAGAACCGCAGGTGCCAAGTGCCGGTTTGCCGCATACACTCTTCGACGATGTCCCAATCGGCCTGCGACTCGTTCTGCAGACGTCGTTGGTAGGGGTTACGTCCCATGAGGACGATCTCGAACGCGGTGAAGTCGAAGTCGGTCTGTGCATCCTGGCGCACGAATGCCAGGCGTTGCGCCAGCTCGCGCGGAGTGTAGTCGCCGACATGACGGCCGTCGATGGCGGCGAAGCCTTCGTTTGGCGTCAGCAGGCCACCGATGCAGCGCAGCAATGTCGTTTTGCCGCATCCGTTGGGACCCATGACGGCGGTGATGCAGTTGTCCTTGATGTCGGCATTGATGTCGGCAAGTATACGGCGTTCCCCGTAGTTAATCCCTATATGATCAAGTTTTATCAATATGTTTTCTTGTTCTTGTACAACAGGTAGATGAACATTGGTGCGCCGACCAGCGAGGTGATGCTGCCTACGGGCAACTCGCTGGGTCGCAGCACGGTGCGTGCCATGGTGTCGCACAGCAGCACGAATATGGCGCCGCACAGCATGGAGTAGGGGACTACGCGGCGGTTGTCGGGGCCGGCAACAAGGCGTACGGCATGCGGCACTATAAGACCCACAAAGCCTATCACTCCGCAGCTGCTGACGGCAAAAGCCACCATCAAGGTGGTGAACAGCAGCAGCACACGTTTGACCCTCTCGACGTCGATGCCCATGCTTTGTGCCTCCTCGCTGCCCGCTAGAAGCAGGTTGAGGTCGCGCGAGTGCCACAGCACCACGCCGATGCCGACAGCTGCCACGGGTGCCATAGCAGCCACGTCGGCCCAGGTGCTGGAGCCGAAGCTGCCCATTGTCCAGAAGATGATGCTGTCCATCTTCTCTTGGTTGAGCACCATAAGGAACGAGATGAGGGCCGAGATAAGCAGCGTCAGGCATACCCCGGTGAGCAGCAGTGTGGTGGTGTGCATCCTGTTGCCTATGGATGCTATGCGGTATATCAGCACCACCGTGAGCAGCGCCGCCGCCAAGGCCATCCCACCCACACCCCATAGCCATGTCTCCAGGCCCAGCAGTATGGCCACCGAGGCCCCCAGCGAGGCCCCCGACGACACGCCAAGCACATACGGGTCGGTCAATGGGTTGCGGAAGATGCTTTGGTATGCGGCACCGCACACCGAGAGCACTGCGCCGACAAGGGCGCTCATCAGCACTCGCGGCAGGCGCAACTGCCAGAATATCGGCGAGT